>CAMLSD010000245.1 GCA_946482595.1 uncultured Comamonadaceae bacterium | reverse complement strand
CTCACCCTGGCCGAACTCACGGCCCACTGATCAGGGGTGCACGACCACCAGCAGGGCCGTGGCCACCGACTTGGCCGGGTTGCGGATGGCGTGCCCCACATCGACCGCATAGCGGGCGGTCTCGCCGGCCTTGAGCTTCTGCGAGGACTCGCCCGACACCACCTCCAGTGACCCGCTGAGCACGCTCAGGTGCTCGCGCGAGCCGGGCTCATGGGGCTGGGATTCAAGAGCACCGCCGGGCTGGACGATCAGTTCGTACCACTCGAAGTGGCCCGCCATGTCGATCGGCCCCAGGATGCGCAGCTCACAGCGCTGGTCCGGGGTGCGCAGCGACGGGGTGGCATGGGCCGGCACCGTGACGATGGGAGGCGCGGGCGAGGCCGGGTTGCCCAGCAGCTCGGGCATGGAGACCTCCAGCGCATTGGCAAGCCGCCACACCACGGCCACGGTGGGGTTGGCCTGGTTGCGCTCGATCTGCGACAGCATGGACTTGGACACGCCGGCACGGCGCGAGAGGTCGTCCAGCGACAGGCGCTGCGCCTGTCGCAGTTGCTGGATGCGCTCGCCGACGGCAGGGGGTTCGGTCGAAGGAGTGGGTTTGCGGGGCATGTCTTGACGAAATCGCCGAGTGGTTTGATACTGCACGAAAGTTCGATATATCGAACAACGTTCAATAATCGATGCGAGTGCACGACCTGCAGTGTGCCTCACGCCGACCCTGGTCGAAAGCGAAATCCGTCATGACACAAGCTGCCCCCGCCACCGCGTCGCCCGCCGCCGAAGCCTTTCACGCCCATGTCCGTGCCGAGCTGGACGCGCTGCGCGCTGCCGGACTGTTCAAGGGCGAACGCATCATCACTTCGCCGCAGGGCGCCGTGGTGCACACGGCCGACGGGCGCGACGTGATCAACCTGTGTGCGAACAACTATCTTGGCCTGTCGGCGCACCCGGCGGTCATCGAGGCGGCCCACGAGGCCATCCGCACCCACGGCTACGGCCTGTCGTCGGTACGGTTCATCTGCGGCACACAAGACCTGCACAAGACGCTCGAGACCCGGCTGGCACGTTTTCTCGGCACCGAGGACACCATCCTCTATGCCGCCGCGTTCGACGCCAACGGCGGCCTGTTCGAGCCTCTGCTCGGCGAGCAGGACGCCGTGATCTCCGACGCCCTGAACCACGCCTCGATCATCGACGGCATCCGGCTGTGCAAGGCCCGGCGCTATCGCTACCAGCACGACGACATGGCCGACCTGGAGCGCTGCCTCGAGCAGGCCAACAGCGAGGGGGCCCGCTTCAAGCTGGTGTTCACCGACGGCGTGTTCTCGATGGACGGCACGATCGCCCGGCTCGACCGCATGCGCGAGCTGTGCGACCGTCACGGCGCGCTGCTGGGCATCGACGAATGCCATGCCAGTGGGTTCATGGGTGCCAGCGGGCGTGGCACGCACGAGTACCGTGGGGTGTTCGGGCGCATCGACATCATCACCGGCACGCTGGGCAAGGCGCTGGGTGGGGCCAGTGGCGGCTTCACCAGCGGACGTCGCGAAGTGATCGAACTGCTGCGCCAGCGTTCGCGGCCCTATCTGTTCTCGAACACCCTGGCGCCAGCGATCGCCGGCGCGTCGATCGCGGTGCTCGATCTGCTGGAGGGCTCGACCGCCCTGCGCGACCGGCTCGAAGCCAACACACGCCACTTCCGCACGGCGATCACTGCGGCGGGGTTCCAGATCAAGCCGGGTGACCACCCCATCGTGCCCATCATGGTGCATGACGCGGTGAAGGCGCAGCAGCTCAGCGCCCGCCTGCTGGAGCTGGGTGTGTATGCGGTTGGCTTCTTCTACCCGGTGGTGCCGCAGGGCCAGGCCCGCATCCGGGTGCAGTTGTCGGCCGTGCATGAGCGCGAACACCTTGACCGAGCCGTCGCGGCCTTCACCCAGGCCGGTCGTGAGCTGGGCCTGATCCCCGCCTGAGGAGCCTTGCATGAGCCACACCACTCCCCGCATCCTGATCATCGGCGCCAACGGGCAGATCGGCTCCGAACTGACTGCCGCACTGGCCGCACGCCATGGCCACGATGCCATCGTGGCCAGCGACGTTGCAGCGCAAGGGCGGCATGCCGGCGTGACCTACGTGCCGCTGGACGTGCTGGACGCCGCCGCCTTGTCGGGTTGTGTGGTGCGTCACGGCATCACGCAGATCTACCACCTCGCGGCGGCCCTGTCGGCGCGAGGCGAGCAGAACCCCACCTGGGCCTGGCGCCTGAACATGGACGGGCTGCTGAACGTGCTGGAAGTGGCCCGTCACCACGGCCTGGAGCGGGTGTTCTGGCCCAGCTCGATTGCGGCTTTCGGGCCGGGCACGCCGTCCGATCCGGCACCCCAGCACGGGGTGATGGACCCGGGCACGGTCTACGGCATCTCCAAGCTGGCCGGTGAACGCTGGTGTGCCTGGTACCACGCGAATCACGGTGTGGACGTGCGCAGCCTGCGCTACCCGGGCCTGATCAGCCATGCCAC
>CAMLSD010000244.1 GCA_946482595.1 uncultured Comamonadaceae bacterium | reverse complement strand
CACCGGGCAGCATCGCGGCCACGCGCTGGCCGCCGGGCACGGCCAGGTGGCCGACCACCTGGCTTTCGGTGCCGAGGTACTCCACGACGTCCACCTTCACCGTGAGCCGGCCGGCCGTGGTGGCCTGGGCGCCAGAGGCGGCCGGGCGCAGCGCCTGCGGGCGCAGGCCTACCGTCAGTGCCTGTTCGGCTGCAGGCGGCCGGGCCGCCAGCCAGGCCGGTGCCGGCCACGCAAAGCCTTCGCCACGCAGCAGGCGGAAGCCGCCTTCGTTGACGAAGCGGGCCTTGAAGAAGTTCATCGTCGGCGTGCCGATGAAGCCGGCCACGAAGAGGCTCGCCGGGCGGGTGAACACCTCGCTGGGCGTGCCCACCTGCTGGATGCGGCCCTTGTCGAAGATGACGATGCGCGAGGCCAGCGTCATGGCTTCGATCTGGTCGTGCGTGACGTAGACGGTGGTCTTGCCCAGCCGCTCGTGCAGCAGCGCCAGCTCGGCGCGCATGTGGCCGCGCAGTTTGGCGTCCAGGTTGGACAGCGGCTCGTCGAACAGGAAGACCTTGGGCTCGCGCACGATGGCGCGGCCGATGGCCACCCGCTGGCGCTGCCCACCGGACAACTCCTTGGGCTTGCGCGACAGCAGGTGCTCCATGTTCAGCACCTTGGCGGCGGCCTGCACCTTGCTGTCGATCTCGGCCGCCGGGCGGCCGGCCAGGCGCAGCGCGAAGGACATGTTCTGCCGCACGTCCATGTGCGGGTACAGCGCATAGCTCTGGAACACCATCGCGATGTCGCGCGCCATGGGCGCCACGTCGGTCACGTCGCGCCCGCCGATGCTGATCTGGCCCTCGGTGACTTCCTCCAGGCCGGCGATCATGCGCAGCGTGGTGCTCTTGCCGCAGCCCGATTCGCCCAGCAGCACGACGAATTCGCCTTCGTCGATGGCCAGGTCCATCTGCTGCACCACCGTCACGTCGCCGAAGCGCTTGACGACCTTGCTCAGTTCCAATCCCGACATGGGGTCTCCGTGAAATGCAGTTGTCTTGTGTTCAGTGGCGCGGCGTTTCGGGTGCGCCGCCGGCCGGGGATCCGAAGCGCTGGCGCCAGGCCTGCGCGGTGTAGCGGCGCACGCCCCAGCCCACCACCGGCAGGCGGTTGCCCGGGTGGTGGTCGTCCGGTCCCCAGATGGCCTGGTAGGTGTCGATGCAGCGGCCTTGACCATGCCAACGCACAAAAAGCGCGGCCAGCAGCAGCCACCACGCTCCCAGCGCCAGGGCCATCCAGCGAGGTGCGTCGGCCACGATCAGGCCCAGCGCGACCGCACCCACCGCCGCGACGATGGCCAGCCAGCCGAGGGCCTTGTGGAGGCGCTCGAAACCGAAGCGCCAGCGTGTCATGTCGTAGTGGTCACCACGCACGGTGCTTGCCGTCGGCCCGCCCTTGCTGCCGCGCAGCAGGCCGCCGGCCACCTGCCCCCAGCCGGCCAGGCAAAGTGCCCAGCCCAGCAGCGCATGCGCCCGTGCCGCGGCACTGCTGCCCGTGCCCTGGCCCCAGGCCAGCGCCAGGCCTGCCGTCATCGCCAGCACGCCCGTGTACTGCAGGGCGCGGTGGGCGTGCCACCAGGCCTTGTTGTCCAGCTGGCGGGGCCAGTCCTGCTTCGGCATCACCTTGAAATAACGTGCAATCAGTGCGCCCATCGGCAGCAGCACGGCCCAGGACACCACCATCAGGCGCGCATGCCAGCTGGCCCAGGCCGCGATGTGGTGCTCGGCGCTGCCGGACAGCGGCAACATCAGCCAGGCGAGCAGGTCCTGCCGTCCCGCCCACGCCCCGCCGGTCGCCGCCGCCAAGCTGTATGCTGGCCCGTCCAGCAGGCCAGTGCTAACGAATAAAAGAACTGTGTGCCGCATGGAACAAGCACCGGAAAGGGCTCAGCCCGCCGCCGTGTAGGCCGTCTTGACGGTGGTGTAGAACTCGCGCGCCAGGCTGCCCTGTTCACGCGGGCCGTAGCTGGAACCCTTGCGGCCGCCGAAGGGCACGTGGTAGTCCACGCCCGCGGTGGGCAGGTTCACCATCACCATGCCGGCCTGCGCATGCTGCTTGAAGTGCGTGGCGTGCTTCAGCGACGTGGTGCAGATGCCCGAGGCGAGGCCGAACTCGGTGTCGTTGGCCAGGGCCAGCGCTTCGTCGTAGTCACGCACGCGCACCACGCTGGCCACCGGGCCGAAGACTTCCTCGCGGTTGATGCGCATGGACGCCGTGGTGTCGGTGATCAGCGCCGGGCGCTGGTAGAAGCCGGGCGTCTCGCGTTCCAGCCGCTCGCCGCCGAAGGCGATGGTGCCGCCTTCGGCGCGGGCGATGTCGATGTACTTCAGGTTGCCGGCCAGTTGCCGCTCATCCACCACCGGGCCGATGTGGGTGCCGGGCTTCAGCGCGTGGTCCACCGTCAGGCCGGCCAGCTGCTCGCGCACCGCGGCGACGAAACGGTCGTGGATGCCCTCGGTCACGAGGATCCAGCTGGACGCCGTGCAGCGCTGGCCGGTGGAGAAGTACGCGCTTTGCACGGCCGCATTCACGGCCAC
>CAMLSD010000243.1 GCA_946482595.1 uncultured Comamonadaceae bacterium | reverse complement strand
CCACCGCACCAACCTGATCGGCATGGGCGTGCTGCCGCTGGAGTTCAAGCCCGGCGTCAATCGCCATACGCTGGGCCTGGACGGCACCGAAACCTTCGACGTGCTGGGCACCCCCGCCCCGCGGGCCGACCTGGTGCTGGTGATCCACCGCCGCAACGGCCAGCGCCAGGAGGTGACGATGACCTGCCGGCTCGACACCGCCGAGGAAGTGTCCATCCACGAGGCCGGAGGGGTGCTGCAGCGGTTTGCACGCGACTTCCTGGCCTCGCACGGGCACCCGGCCACCACCGCCGCCACCACCGCTACTTCCACCGTCTGATCGGACGACCCATGATGTCGCACCCAGCGCAGATCCGCATCCCCGCCACCTACATGCGCGGCGGCACCAGCAAGGGCGTGTTCTTCCGCCTCGACGACCTGCCCGAGCCGGCCCGTGTGCCGGGCCCGGCGCGCGACGCGCTGCTGCTGCGCGTGATCGGCAGCCCCGACCCCTACGGCAAGCAGATCGACGGCATGGGCGGGGCCACGTCCAGCACCAGCAAGGCCGTGATCGTCTCGCGCAGCCAGCGACCCGATCACGACGTCGACTACCTGTTCGGCCAGGTCGCGATCGACCGCCCGGTGGTCGACTGGAGCGGCAACTGCGGCAACCTGTCGGCCGCCGTCGGGCCCTTTGCCATCCGCCAGGGGCTGGTCGATCCCGCGCGGGGGGTGTCCGATGGGGTGTGTGTGGTGCGCATCTGGCAGGCCAACATCGGCAAGACCATCGTGGCCCAGGTGCCCATGCGTGACGGCACGGTGCAGGAGACCGGCGACTTCGAACTGGACGGCGTGACCTTTCCGGCCGCCGAGGTGCCGCTGACCTTCATGGACCCGGCTGCCGACGAGGACGGCGGGGGCGGTGCGATGTTTCCCACCGGCCAGGTGGTCGACGACCTCGACGTGCCGGGGGTGGGGCGCCTGCGCGCCACGCTGATCAACGCCGGCATCCCCACCGTGTTTGTCGAGGCACAGGCGCTCGGTTACGACGGCACCGAGCTGCAGGAGCAGATCAACGGCGACGCCCAGGCGCTGGCACGCTTCGAGGCCATCCGCACGGCCGGTGCGGTGCGCATGGGCCTGGCAGCCGACATGGCCCAGGCCGCCTTGCGCCAGCACACGCCCAAGGTGGCGTTTGTGGCGCCACCCGCCGGCTACCGGGCTGCCAGCGGCAAGGTGGTCGAGCCGCAGGCCATCGACCTGCTCGTGCGTGCGCTGTCGATGGGTCGGCTGCACCACGCGATGATGGGCACGGCGGCCGTGGCCATCGGCACGGCCGCGGCCATCCCCGGCACGCTGGTCAACCTGGCCGCGGGTGGCGGCGAACGCACACAGGTGTGTTTCGGTCACCCCTCGGGCACGCTGCGCGTGGGCGCGCAGGCTCGCAGCGTCGACGGCCAGTGGGTGGTGACCCAGGCCGTGATGAGCCGCAGTGCCCGTGTCCTGATGGACGGCTGGGTGCATGTGCCCGGCGACAGCTTCTGAACCGGCAGCGCGCCGCACGGGCGCTGCCATCCCGTCGATGCAAGGAACCTTCATGTCCACCCGCAAGACCCTCAAGGCCCTGGTCGAAGCCCGCCGCGGCGTGCTCGTGCCCGGTGCGTTCAACGCCCTGTCGGCCAAGGTGATCGAGGACCTCGGCTTCGAGGCCCTCTACGTCACCGGTGCCGGCGTCACCAACATGTGGTTCGGCCTGCCCGACCAGGGCTTCATGGGCCTGGCCGAGATCGCCGACCACACCGCCCGCATCCGCGATGCGGTGAACCTGCCGCTGATCGTCGATGCCGACACCGGCTTCGGCAATGCGCTGAACGTGCGCCACACCGTGCGTGTGCTCGAGCGCGCCGGGGCCGACTGCATCCAGCTCGAGGATCAGGTCGCGCCCAAGCGCTGCGGCCATTTCTCGGGCAAGGAGGTCATCTCCACCGACGAGGCCGTGAGCAAGATCAAGGCCGCGGTCGACGCCCGCACCGACCCTGACCTGATGATCCTGGCCCGCACCGATGCGGCCGCCACACTGGGCTTCGAGACGGCGATCGAACGTGCCCAGCGCTTCAGCGAGGCCGGCGCCGACATCCTTTTTGTCGAGGCGGTCACGACGGCCGACGAGATCCGCGCCCTGCCACAGCGCCTGGAGCGCCCCCAGCTGATGAACATGGTGATCGGCGGACGCACCCCGATCTTCGGCGCCGACGAACTGGCCGGGCTGGGCTACGGCATCGTCCTGTATGCCAACGCGGCGCTGCAGGGCGCCGTGGCCGGCATGCAGAAGGCGCTGACCGTGCTGCGCGACACCCGCCGCATCGACGAAGACCCGGCCCTGGTCACGCCATTTGCCGAGCGCCAGCGCCTGGTGGGCAAGCCGCAATGGGATGCGCTGGAGCAGCGGTATCGGTGAGAGATCCATGCAGCACCAGCGTTGCCGGCTTGAGGCAAGGAACTGCGTGGACAAGTGTGCGGTGTGGCTGCGTTCTGGGCGTGATGGCGTGCGACCCATATCAACCAACTCTTTGTTGGGGTGCCTGGGTAGGGTGAGGTGAGGGTGCTTCGAGTTGCTGGCGAGGTGGCTTGTGGCGCCGTTGTTTCGCCCCTGGCGGGGCGAGCCGGGAGTTCGCCCC
>CAMLSD010000242.1 GCA_946482595.1 uncultured Comamonadaceae bacterium | reverse complement strand
AAAAACACCACGGCCTCGCCGATGGGCAGGCCGTTTTTCGTGCCGCCGAAACACAACACGTCCACGCCCGCACGCCAGGTCACGTCGGCCGGGTGACAGCCCAGCGAGGCGACCGCATTGGCAAAACGTGCGCCATCCATGTGCACCTTGAGTCGATGCTGGCGCGCCACCTCGGTGATCGCGCGCACCTCGTCCACACTGTAGACCGTGCCCAGTTCGGTGGCCTGCGTCAGGCTCACGACCTTGGGCTTGGGGTAGTGAATGTCGCTGCGCTTGGTGACGAGCTGCTCCACCGCCTGCGGTGTGAGCTTGCCCTGACGGGCTGCACCGCTGGCCGCCTCGGCGACCAGCAGCTTGGAGCCGTTCGAGAAGAACTCCGGGCCGCCGCATTCATCGGTTTCGATGTGGGCCACCGGGGTGCAGATCACTGAGTGGTAGCTCTGGCACATCGAGGCCAGCGCGAGCGAATTGGCCGCGGTGCCGTTGAAGACGAAGTACACGTCGCACTCGGTACCGAACAGCTCGCGCAACATGTCGCTGGAGCGTTGTGTCCAGATGTCGTCCCCATAGCCCGGTTGGTGGCCGCTGTCGTTGGCCTGCATGAACCAGTGCGTGGCCTCGGGGCACATGCCCGCGTAGTTGTCGCTGGCAAAGTGCTGGCGGTGCGTGCTCATGGGCAGGGTCTCCCGGCCGGTGTCACTCATACGCGCTCATCGGCACGCAGGCGCAGAACAGGTTGCGGTCGCCGTACACGTTGTCGACCCGACCCACCGGCGACCAGTACTTCTGGCGCTTCAGCGCGGGCAGCGGGTAGGCGGCTTCCTCGCGGGTGTAGGCATGGGTCCAGTCGCTGCTCACCAGCGCGTGGGCGGTATGAGGTGCATGCTTGAGCGGGTTGTCCTCGCGTGGCCACTGGCCGCCCTCGATGCGGGCGATCTCGCTGCGAATGGCGATCATGGCGTCTACGAAGCGGTCGAGTTCGGCAAGCGATTCGCTTTCGGTCGGCTCCACCATCAGGGTGCCGGCCACCGGGAAACTCAGCGTCGGGGCATGGAAGCCGTAGTCGATCAACCGCTTGGCCACGTCTTCGGCGCTCACGCCGGTGCTGTCCTTGAGCGGGCGCAGGTCAAGAATGCACTCGTGCGCGACACCCCCGCCGTTCAGGCCGGTCCCGCCGGTGTACAGGATGGGGTAGGCGTCCTTGAGGCGGGCCGCAATGTAGTTGGCGCTCAGGATCGCGGTTTCCGTGGCCAGCGTCAGGCCGTCGGTACCCATCATGCGGATGTACATCCACGAGATCGGCAGCACCGCGGCATTGCCCAGCGGGGCGGCCGAGATGGCCCCCACCTGGGCATCGCTGCCCAGGCCGGCACTGCGATGGGCCGGCAGGTAGGCCACAAGGTCTTCGACCACACACACCGGGCCCACGCCCGGGCCACCACCCCCGTGCGGGATGCAGAAGGTCTTGTGCAGGTTGAGGTGCGAGACATCGCCGCCGAACTCACCGGGCGCGGCCACACCGACCAGCGCATTCATGTTGGCACCGTCCACATACACACGGCCGCCATGGCGGTGCACCAGGGCACACAGGTCCTTCACGCCGGCCTCGAACACGCCGTGCGTGGACGGGTAGGTGATCATCACGGCCGCCAGGTTGGCGCTGTGCTGTTCGCACTTGGCCCGCAGGTCGTCGAGATCGACGTTGCCGTCCTTGTCGCAGCGCGTGACCACCACCTGCATGCCGGCCATCTGCGCGCTGGCGGGGTTGGTGCCGTGCGCCGACTCGGGGATCAGGCAGATGTTGCGGTGAGCCTCGCCGCGCGCCGCGTGATAGGCCTGGATCACCAGCAAGCCGGCGTATTCGCCTTGCGAACCGGCGTTGGGCTGCAGCGACACGCCCGCGTAGCCGGTGGCCTGGCACAGCCACTGCTGCAACTGCTGGTCGAGCAGGTCGTACCCGGCCAGCTGGTCGCGCGGCGCAAACGGGTGCACGTTGGCGAACTCGGGCCAGGTGATCGGGATCATCTCGCTCGTGGCGTTGAGCTTCATCGTGCACGAGCCCAGCGGGATCATGCTGCGGTCCAGCGCGAGGTCCTTGTCGGCCAGCATGCGCAGGTAGCGCAGCATCGCGGTTTCGCTGTGATGCGTGTTGAAGACCGGATGCGTCAGGAACTCGCTGGTGCGGCGCAGCTCGGCGGGCAGCATCAGTGCCACACCGGCCTCGAAGGCGGCGAAGTCCGGCAGCGACTGCCCCTGGGCGGTGACCTCGGCAAACACTTCCCACAGCGCCTTCACGTCGTCGCGGGTGGTGGTTTCGTCCAGCGTGATACCGATGGCGTCAGCTGCGGCACGGCGCAGGTTCATGCCCCGGCCGGCCGCGTCGCCGATCAGCGCGGCCGTCTTGCCACCGGTGTTCACGGTGAGGGTGTCGAACGCAGCGTCGTGTCGCAGGGTCCAGCCCAGCGCCTGCAGGCCTTGCGCCAGCACGGCCGTCAGCGAGGCCACCCGCTGGGCAATGCGCCGCAGACCGTCGGGCCCGTGGTAGACCGCATACATGCTGGCCACCACCGCCGGCAGCACCTGGGCAGTGCAGATGTTCGAGGTGGCCTTTTCGCGGCGAATGTGCTGCTCGCGCGTCTGCAGCGACAGGCGGTACGCCGGTGCGCCGTGGGTGTCCACGCTCACCCCGACCAGGCGGCCGGGCATGGAGCGCTTGAATTCGTCGCGGCAGGCCAGGTAGGCGGCATGCGGGCCGCCGTTGCCCATGGGCATGCCGAAGCGCTGGGTGGTG
>CAMLSD010000241.1 GCA_946482595.1 uncultured Comamonadaceae bacterium | reverse complement strand
GATTGCACGTGGGTGAAGTCGAGGATGCGAACCCCGTTGAGTGCCTGGCTGTCCATCGTTTCCTCCTGGGTTCCTGAGTTGCCGCGCTGTGCGCACCCTGCGGCCTGTCCACGCTGCGGAAGGCTCGCGCCGCCGCGCGCTCGCGTGTCCTAGGCCGCGGTGCGAGCGGCCAGTTGTTCGAGTTCGGCGATGCGGCGCCGCATCGCCCGGTCTTCGTTGAAGCGGGCCGTGTCGTCGCGGATCACCGCGGCCACGCCCTCGACCTGGCCCTGGGCATCGGTGAGCAGCGCCACGGTGAAGGCGATCGACATGGCCCGCCCGTCCTTGTGCAGGGCCGGCACGCGCAGCAGCGAGTCACCGTAGCGCGTGGTGGCCGTGGCCACGGTCTTGGCGTAGCCCTCGTTGTGCCGGCCGCGCAGGCGTTCCGGAACGATCAGGTCCAGCGGCTGCCCCAGGGCCTCCACCTCGCTGAAACCGAAGAGTCGCACCGCGGCGGCATTCCACAGCCGGATGGCGCCCGAGTTGTCGGCCACCACCACCGCGTCGCCCATGGCGCGCACCAGTTGCTCGAAATCGACGGAAGCGGTCACGCGCGTCTCCTTGCCGTGTTGCCCGGCATGCGCCTCCTGGCGGGCGCCGGGGGTGCAGCGACTTTGCGGTGGCGCGCTTTCGCGGGCCGTTGACCGGGGTCAAGATTCGGAAATTTGGGTGCGACGCAAGCCTTGATCGCCACCGTCTCGCCCGGCAGGTGGCTGCGCCGTTCAGGTGGGCGTGCCGCGGCTTCCGGCGGCGGGCGGCTGCCTGCCTACAATCCGCCGCCCCCGTCCGTCCACCGCTGCATGCGTACCGTCCTGCATCCCACGCGCATCGTCGCGCTGGGCTTCCTGTTCGCCATCCTCGCGGGCACGGCCTTGCTCATGCTGCCTGTTGCGCGTGCGGAAGCGGGCGGCGCACCCTGGCTGGTGGCCTCGTTCACCGCGGTGTCGGCCGTCTGCGTCACGGGCCTGGTGGTGGTGGACACCGGCACCTACTGGTCAGGATTCGGGCAGGTGGTGATCCTGGGGCTGTTCCAGATCGGGGGCTTCGGGATGATGACGGCGGCCACGCTGCTGGGCCTGATGGTCAACCGCTCGCTGCGCCTGCGCACGCGCCTGGTGGCGCAGGTGGAATCGCATGCCCTGGGCCTGGGCGACGTGAGCAGCGTGGCGCGCCTGGTGCTGGTGGTGACCCTGGCGGCCGAGGCGCTGGTGGCTGCGTTGCTGGCGCTGCGCCTGCACTTCGGCCATGGCGAGGCCTGGGGCGCGGCGCTGTGGAGCGGGGTGTTCCATTCGGTCTCGGCCTTCAACAACGCCGGCTTCTCGATCCATGCCGACAGCCTGGTGCGCTACGCCGCTGATGCCTGGGTGCTGCTGCCCGTGATGGTCGCCATCATCCTTGGCGGCATCGGGTTTCCCGTGCTGCACGACCTGCGGGCGCGCTGGCGCGACCCGCGCCACTGGTCGCTGCACTCCAAGCTCACGCTCTGCGGCAGCGGCCTGCTGCTGGCGCTCGGCTTCGTGGGCGTGGCCGCGTTCGAGTGGAGCAACGCGAAGACGCTGGCACCGCTGGCCACGGGCGAGAAGCTGCTGGCGGCGGCCTTCGCTTCGGTGTCGGCCCGCACGGCGGGCTTCAATTCGCTGGACATCGGCGCGCTCACGCACGAGAGCTGGGCGCTGCACTACCTGCTGATGTTCATCGGCGGCGGCAGCGCCGGCACCGCCGGCGGCGTGAAGGTCGGCACCTTCGCGGTGCTGGCGCTGCTGGTATTGGCCGAAGTACGCGGCCACGGCGACACCGAAGCCTTCGGCCGCCGCATCTCGCCCGCTGCCCAGCGCCAGGCCATCACCGTGCTGGTGCTCAGCAGCAGCGTGGTGGTGCTGGGCACGCTGGTCCTGCTGCGCGGCACCGCGCTGCCCACCGACAAGGTGATCTTCGAAGTCATCTCGGCATTCGGCACCGTGGGCCTGTCGACCGGCATCACGGCCGAGCTGCTGCCTTCGGGCCAACTGATGCTGATGCTGCTGATGTACGTCGGCCGGGTCGGCACCATCACGCTTGCCGCGTCGCTTGCGCTGGGCGAGCGGCGCATGCCTTATCGCTATCCCGAGGAGCATCCGATTGTTGGCTAAGTTGTTCACCGAGCAGTACGCGTTCTCCCAGGGCGACAGCGTCGTCGTCGTCGGATTGGGCCGTTTCGGCGGCGCGGTGGCGCAGTCCCTGATGGAACTGGGCCACGACGTGATGGGCATCGACAGCCGCGAGGAGCCGGTGCAGGCCTGGGCCGACCGGCTGACCCACGCCGTGCAGGCCGACGCCACCAACGTGACCGTGATGCGGCAACTCGGCGTGGCCGATTTCGCGCACGCGATCGTCGGCATCGGCGACAACCTGGCCGCCAGCCTCATGACTGTCATGTCGCTGACCGAACTGGGCCTGCGCGACATCTGGGTCAAGGCCATGAACCCGTCGCACGGGCAGATCGCGCAGCGCATCGGCGCGCACCACGTGGTCTACCCCGAGGCTGACATGGGCGAGCGGGTGGCGCACCTCATCAGCGGCCGCATGATGGACTTCATCGAGTTCGAGGACGGCTTTGCCATTGCCAAGACCCACGCCCCGGCCATGGCGCAGAACCGCACGCTGGCGGAATCGCGCGTGCGCGAGCACTTCGGCATCACGGTGGTCGGCGTGAAGCGCCAGAACGAGGACTTCCGCTACGCCACGCCCGAGACGAGCATCGCCCCCGGCGACCTGCTCATCGTGTCCGGCCCGACGAAGAAGGT
>CAMLSD010000240.1 GCA_946482595.1 uncultured Comamonadaceae bacterium | reverse complement strand
CCCTACCTGGGCGACTACGCCACCAACACGCGCCTGCGCGAAACCGGCCATGCGCTGCTGAGCGACGCGCTGTTCGCGCAGAGCGAAGCCCTGAAGCGCAACGGCCAGGTGACGCTCACGGTCACCGCCACGGGCAGCACCGTGACCGACACCCGCGGCCCCGAGCCGAAGCTGCTGCGCACCCGTACGCTGGCCGCGGCGCAGGTGGCCGAGCCGGCCACGGTGTCCTTCGGCAGCAACGGCATGCCCAGCCCCTTCGGCACCGCGGCCGAGATCGACCTGGTCGAGCCCGGCGCCACCTGCTCCGAAGCGCTGCGCTGCCCACGCCTGCGCATCGATGGCGGCGGCGCCATCCACCTCTGCGCCAACAAGCTGAGCTGCTCATGAAACACCCCCGCCCCCTCACCCCGCGGCGCCGGCCCGCGCGCGGCTTCTCGATGATCGAGTGCCTGGTCTCGATGAGCATGCTGAGCTTCGGCCTGCTGGAACTGGTGTCCTTCGAAGGCCGGCTGATCGGCCAGGGCACCGAGGCCCAGCACCGCATGACGGCCACGCTGCTGGCCGACGAACTGCTCAACACCATGCTGGTCGACGTCGACCACGCGGCCTGCTACACGCTGCCGCAAAGCGGCGGCTGCAGCAGCGACGACGCACGCGCCCGCGCCGCCGACTGGCAGGCCCGCGCGCTGGCGGCCCTGCCCGGCACGCCGAAGGCGGCCAGCCGCATCGACGCCACGACCGGCCGCATGACGGTGACGCTGACCTGGCAGTTCAAGCCCACGTCCGAACCCCGCCTGCACGAGGTGTCCAGTGACATCCGCGGCAACTGAGCGCCGGCACGCCGATGTCCGCGGCCGCAGCGCCGGCCATGGCCGCGCCCACGGCCGCGCGGTGCACGGCCTGTCGCTGGTCGAGGTGATGGTCGCCCTCGTCATCGGCATGCTGGTGTGCCTGGCGGCCGTCAGCAGCGCCCGCGTGTTCCTGGCCTCGCAGCGCCAGGCGGTGGCGGTGGGGGCCAGCAGCGCCAATGCGGCGTCGGCCCTGGCCTCGATCAAGAACGACATCGCCAACGGCGGCCTGGGCTTCTTCGGCGACACGGCCTACCTGTGCGCGAAGCTGAACCTCGGTCTGGGCAAGAAGCTGGTGGCCGACGGTGCCGACTTCGCGCCCGTGATGGCCACGCGCAGCGGCCGCAACGACGTGCTGGACGTGGTGTACGGCAACCAGGTGGCCGCCGGCGCCACCGTGCGCCTGGCCTCGGCCACCGACGGCAGCCAGGCCGCGCTGAAGACCCTGCTGCCGGTCACGGCGGGCCAGGCGGTGCTGCTCGCGCCGGCCAGCACCGGCCTGCCCTGCACCGTGCGCTCGGTCACCGCCAGCACGCTGCCCACGGTGGATGCGCGGCAGTCGCTCACTTTCGGAATTAGCGGCCCCTACAACCAGGCCGGCTTCACCGACCTGCCGGCCTATGGCGAGAACGCCCGCGTCACCCTGCTGGGCCAGCTGAACTGGAACCGCTATGCGCTGGATGGCACCGACCTCAAGCTGACCCGCGTGGTCGACGGCAGCAGCGCGGTGCTGCTGCGCAACGTGATCGGCCTGCGCGTGGAGTACGGCACCGCCGCCGAGGCGCCCGGCAGCAGCACGCTGGAAGGCTGGCGGGAACCGGCCGATGCGGGCTGGCAGTCGCTCACCCCCGCCAACATCGGCCGCGTGCGCGCGCTGCGGGTGGGCGTGGTGGTGCGCAGCCCGCAGCCCGAGAAGCCCGAGCCCGGCGCCGCCTGCAACGCCAGCACCGAGAAGCCGCAGCTCTTCGGCAACACCATCGAGCCCGACGTGGCCGACTGGCAGTGCTACCGCTACCGCAGCGTGGTGGTGGTGGCCCCGCTGCGCAACATCCTCTACGGCATGAAGTCATCATGAAGCACGCCCCGAACACGCAGCGCCTTGCGCGCATAACGCCACATCGACGCGTCCCGGCGGCGGCCCGCCCGGCCCAGCGCGGCATGACGATGTTGGTGGTCCTGATCCTGATGACCGTGATGCTGCTGGGCGGGCTGGGCCTGGCGCGCATCACCGAGGGCAGCACGCTGGTCAGCGGCAACGTGGCCACCAAGGAAGCCTCGCTGCAGGCCGCCGAGATCGGCTGGAACACGGCCTACGCGCAGGTCAAGGCCCTGGCCGACGACAGCCGCAACGCCGGCGGCTGGTACTGGGCCACGATGCAGCCCACCGACGCCGCCACCGGCCTGCCCACCACCATCGACTTCGACGCCACGCCCGCGCTGGCCGGCGGTGTCGGCCGCTATACCGTGACGTACGCGGTGGACCGCCTGTGCACCCAGGCCGTGGTCACGGCCAGCGGCCGCGAGTGCCTGGTCAAGCAGGCCGACGTGATGGAAGGCCGCGACGCCGACACGCCGGACTACCAGCCCAAGAGCGCCCGCCAGTACCGCATCACCGTCCGCGTGACCGACGAGCGCGGCACCCAGACCTGGACCCAGTCGCTGGTGACCAAGGGCAGCTGAGCGCGCCCGCGCCGCCCCGTCCGCGTTCCCCACGCCTTCGCCCGAACCGACCCCCCGACGCCTTCCGCCGGAGCCCGACGATGACCACCACCACCCGATGCGCCACCGCCGTGGCCGCCCTGGCCGGCCTGCTGTTCCAGGCCACCGCGGCCGCCACCGACCTGGCCGAGCTGCCCCTGACCGCCCACCTGCTGGCCAAGCCCAACGTGGTGTTCGGCCTCGACGACTCCGGCTCGATGGACATGGAGGTGATGATGTACGCCAGCGACGGCGTGCTGTGGTGGAACTTCGATGC
>CAMLSD010000239.1 GCA_946482595.1 uncultured Comamonadaceae bacterium | reverse complement strand
CCAAGGACAAGGGCACGCTGGCCGAGGTCACCGGCACGGTGTCGTTCGGCAAGGAAACCAAGGGCAAGGTGCGTCTGCAGATCACCGACCCGGACGGCAAGGTCTGGGAAGAGCTGGTGCCCAAGGAAAAGAACATCCTGGTCCACGAAGGCCAGGTGGTCAACCGCGGCGAGCTGATCGTCGACGGTGCCGCCGATCCGCAGGACATCCTGCGCCTGCTGGGCATCGAGGAGCTGGCGCGCTACATCGTCGACGAGGTGCAGGACGTCTACCGTCTGCAGGGTGTGAAGATCAACGACAAGCACATCGAGGTGATCGTTCGCCAGATGCTGCGCCGTGTCCAGATCGTCAACCCGGGCGACACGCACTACATCGCCAACGAGCAGGTCGAGCGCTCCGAACTCCTGGACACCAACGATCGCATGCTGGCCGAAGGCAAGATGATCGCCACCCACAGCGACGTGCTGCTGGGGATCACCAAGGCTTCGCTGTCGACCGACTCCTTCATCTCCGCGGCTTCCTTCCAGGAAACCACCCGCGTGCTCACCGAGGCGGCCATCATGGGCAAGCGCGACGAGCTGCGTGGCCTGAAGGAAAACGTCATCGTCGGCCGCCTGATCCCTGCGGGCACCGGTCTGGCGTTCCACCAGGCGCGCAAGGCCAAGGAAGAAATGGACGAGCAGGAGCGCCGTGCGATCGCGATGCAGGAGGCCGAAGAAATGGCCGCCCTGCAACTGGCGCACGCCGACTCCGGCGACGACATCCAGCCGACCGAGTGATCGGTCGGGCGCCGGCCCGAGCCGGCATGCCTCAAGGGCGGCTTCGGCCGCCCTTTTCTTTTGCGTCGGCTCCGGCAGCCCTTGTTTCTTGGGCCGGCTTGATTCGACGCGGTAACTCCGGCTCACTATGATCAGCGCATGCATCCCCCCGCGCCCCGACCCGCCTCGCTGCGGCCCCGCATCGCCCTGATTGCCCACGACGGGAAGAAGAACGACATGATCGCGCTGGCGCGCGAGTTCCATGGCCTGCTGCAGCAATGCACCCTGTGTGCCACCGGCACCACCGGGAGCCGGTTGCGCGCCGAACTCGGCCTGGAGGTCGACGCGCTGCTCAGCGGCCCCCTCGGCGGTGATCTGCAGATCGGAGCACGCCTGGCCGTGGGCGAGGTCGATCTGGTGATCTTCCTGCGCGACCCGATGACACCGCAGCCGCACGAGCCGGACATCAACGCGCTGGTGCGTGCCTGCGACGTGCACGATGTCCCTTGTGGCACCAACCTGGCCAGCGCCCGCATGCTGCTGGCCCAGCTCAGCCAGGACACGGCCTGACCAGCCTGCAGGTCAACCGAGGGGCAGTGGCTGCCAGGCGCTTGTGGGCGCCACCCGGATGCCCCAGGTCAGGGCGCGTTTCGACAATCGCAGCAGGTCGCGGTCCTTCGTGATCAACCAGTGCGCCCGGGCTGCCACCGCCAGGTCGATGAACTTCTGATCGTCGTCGTCGCGGCAACGCATCGGGGCACGCGGTGCAGGCGTCAGCATCACGGCATGCGCCTGCCAGGCGGCGTCGATCGCGGCCATGTCGGGTTGCCGCGCTGCCACGGCGGCATACCCAAGCACCCGATCCAGTTCGGTGCGCATTTCGTGAGTGGTCACCCACTCCATCTCACGGGCTTGCAGGGCCATCACCAGCGGGTCGATCTCAGGGTTGCGGAACACCAGCCAGTCCAGCAGGACGTTCGTGTCCAGCACGGCACGCACGGGCGCGCTCGGGGTCATCGGATCCAGGGTCAGCTCCTTCGGGATGGAGGGTTGGGGGTCAGCTTGCGACCCAGGGAAGTCCCGAATATAATCGCTGGCTTTTCGGCAGATTCTGCTGCGCTCTTTGCTGGGCGGCCCACCAGGCGTGAACACCTTCACTGGGTGTTGAGCACCTTCACTGCGTGCTGAGACCTCTGGCTTCGGGCTGGTGCTTCGTTTGGAGTTCGGCGCCCGCCGGAAGATTGTCTGAAACGTAACTTCAAACGGGAACAAGTTACCTATGCCAACCATCAATCAGCTCGTGCGTCACGGTCGTCAGACCGAGACCACGAAGTCCAAGTCTCCGGCCATGGAGGGTTCGCCCCAGCGCCGTGGTGTGTGCACCCGCGTGTACACCACCACGCCGAAGAAGCCGAACTCCGCTCTGCGTAAGGTCGCCAAGGTGCGCCTGACCAATGGCTTCGAGGTCATCTCCTACATCGGCGGTGAAGGTCACAATCTGCAGGAACACAGCGTCGTGCTGGTTCGTGGCGGTCGTGTCAAGGATCTGCCCGGTGTTCGTTACCACATCGTGCGTGGTTCGCTCGACCTGCAAGGCGTCAAGGATCGCAAGCAGTCTCGTTCGAAGTACGGTGCGAAGCGGCCCAAGAAGGCCTGATCAAGTTGTCACGGCGGTGCCTCATGATCGAGGTCCGGCCGGATATGTCGCGGTAAGCCATCGGGCTTGCCGAGTAAGTGGGTTGCCCGGATCAAGGTGGCGCCCGCGGTTCAGGCCTGAGGCCTGGCCAACTGAAGCAAAAGGAAGGTGAGTCATGCCACGTCGTCGCGAAGTCCCCAAGCGCGAGATCCTGCCGGATCCCAAGTTCGGCAACGTTGATCTGTCCAAGTTCATGAACGTGATCATGGAATCCGGCAAGAAGGCCGTTGCCGAGCGCATCATCTATGGCGCGTTCGAGCAGGTCGAAAAGAAGGCCGGCAAGGATCCGCTGGAAGTGTTCCTGACCGCGCTGAACAACGTGAAGCCGATGGTCGAAGTGAAGTCCCGCCGTGTGGGCGGTGCGAACTACCAAGTTCCCGTGGAAGTTCGTCCCGTCCGCCGGATGGCTC
>CAMLSD010000238.1 GCA_946482595.1 uncultured Comamonadaceae bacterium | reverse complement strand
ACATCAACATGGGCTGCCCGGCCAAGAAGGTCTGCAACAAGTGGGCCGGCTCGGCACTGATGCAGGACGAGGATCTCGCGCTGCGCATCGTCGATGCCGTGGTCACGGCCAGTGCCCCTCACGGCGTGCCAGTGACGCTGAAGATGCGCACCGGCTGGTGCCAGGCCGAGCGCAATGCCGTGCGCATTGCCCGCGGCGCCGAGGCGGCCGGCGTGGCGATGATCACCGTGCACGGCCGCACCCGCGAGCAGGGCTACAAGGGCGAAGCCGAGTACGAGACCATTGCCGCCGTCAAGTCGGCCGTGGGGGTGCCGGTGGTGGCCAATGGCGACATCACGACGCCCGAGAAGGCGCGCGAGGTGCTGCGCCTGACCGGCGCCGATGCGCTGATGATCGGACGGGCGGCGCAGGGCCGGCCCTGGATCTTCCGCGAGATCGCGCACTTCCTGGCCACCGGCACCCACCTGCCCGCCCCTGGCGTGCGCGAGGTGCATGAGCTGCTGGTCGAACACCTGCACGACCACTACACGCTGTATGGCGAGTTCAGTGGCGTGCGAACCGCGCGCAAGCACATCGGCTGGTACGTGCGCGGCTTGCCGGGCGCGGAGCCCTTCCGTGCCGGCATGAATCTCCTGGACACCTGCGAGGCTCAGCTCGCTGCGGTGTCCGCCTATTTTTCCGACCTGTCCACCCGCCACGACCGGCTGCCCACCCCGCAGCCCGCGACCGACGACGCCGTGGACACGGATCTCCGACAAGAGGCCGCATGAGCAAGAAACACATCGAGGACTGCATCCGCCACAGCCTGGAGTCCTACTTCAAGGACCTGCGGGGCGAAGAGCCTCACTCCATGTACGACATGATCCTGAACGTCGTCGAGAAGCCGCTGCTGGAAACGGTGATGCTGCATGCCGACGGCAACCAGTCGCGCGCTGCCGAATGGCTGGGCATCAACCGCAACACGCTGCGCCGCAAGCTCGTCGAACACAAGCTCATCAAGTGAGGCCTGCGGGCCGCACCTGCCTCCGTTTTCTCAGCTCCCCACGTCCATCACCATGACGACCTCCACGCTCACCGCACTGATCTCCGTGTCCGACAAGACCGGCATCGTTGAACTCGCCCGCTCGCTGGCCGACCTGGGCATCCGCCTGGTGTCCACCGGCGGCACGGCCCGGCTGCTGGCCGAGCAGGGCCTGGCCGTCACCGAGGTGGCCGAGCTCACCGGCTTCCCCGAGATGCTCGACGGCCGCGTGAAGACCCTGCATCCGCGCGTGCATGGCGGCCTGCTGGCACGCCGGGACGTGCCCGAGCACATGGCCGCGCTGCGCGAGCACGGCATCGGCACCATCGACCTGCTGGTCGTGAACCTCTACCCCTTCGAGGCCACCGTCGCCAAGGCCGGCTGCACGCTCGAAGACGCCATCGAGAACATCGACATCGGCGGCCCCGCGATGGTGCGCTCGGCCGCCAAGAACTGGAAGGACGTCGCCGTGCTGACCGACGCCGACCAGTACGCCGGTGTGGTCGAGGAGCTCAAGCGCGACGGCCGGGTGAGCGACACCACCCGCTTCGCGCTGGCCGTGGCGGCCTTCAACCGCATCTCCAACTACGACGCGGCCATCAGCGACTACCTGTCGTCGCTGCAGGCCGATGGCAGCCGCAGCGAGTTCCCGGCCCAGTCGAATGGCCGCTTCGTCAAGGTGCAGGACCTGCGCTACGGCGAGAACCCGCACCAGCGCGCCGCCTTCTACCGTGACCTGCATCCCGCACCGGGTTCGCTGGTCACGGCCCGTCAGCTGCAGGGCAAGGAGCTGTCGTACAACAACATCGCCGATGCCGATGCGGCCTGGGAGTGCGTCAAGTCCTTCGACCCGATCAACGACGGTCCGGCCTGCGTGATCGTCAAGCATGCCAACCCCTGCGGCGTGGCGATGGGTGCCACGGCCGCCGAGGCCTATGGCAAGGCCTTCAAGACCGACCCGACCTCGGCATTCGGCGGCATCATCGCCTTCAACTGCCCGCTCGACGGCGAAGCCGCCCAGCTCGTGGCCAAGCAGTTCGTCGAGGTGCTGATCGCCCCGGCTTTCAGCGATGAAGCCCGCGCGATCTTCTCGGCCAAGGCCAACACCCGCCTGCTCGAGATCGCCCTGCCGCCGGGTGGCACCACCGCCTGGGACCAGGGCCGCAACCTGATGGACGCCAAGCGCGTGGGCTCGGGCCTGCTGCTGCAGACGGCCGACAACCGCGAGATGACGCTCGGCGAACTCAAGGTCGTGACGGTGAAGCAGCCCACCTCCGAACAACTGCAGGACCTGCTGTTTGCCTGGCGCGTGGCCAAGTACGTCAAGTCCAACGCCATCGTCTTCTGCGGCGGTGGCATGACCCTGGGCGTCGGCGCAGGCCAGATGAGCCGCATCGACTCGGCGCGCATTGCCTCGATCAAGGCTGACAACGCCGGCCTCACGCTGCAGGGATCGGCCGTCGCGAGCGACGCCTTCTTCCCGTTCCGCGACGGCCTCGACGTGGTGTGCGATGCAGGCGCCACCTGCGTGATCCAGCCCGGCGGCAGCGTGCGCGACGACGAAGTGATCGCCGCAGCCAACGAACGCGGCATCGCGATGGTGCTGACGGGCGTGCGTCACTTCAGGCACTGAGACCGTCGAGCTCCCGGGGTCGGGTTGGCCGCAGCACGCCGCGGGGCAATCGCGTGTGCGTGCGTGGCCCCCTCGCCCGCTTGCGGGAGAGGGTGTGCTTTTGTGTTGGGCTGGTGTGTGGTTTGGGGCGCCGTTGTTTCGCCCCTAGCGGGGCGAGCCGGGAGTTCGCCCCGGCGGGCGAGTTCCTTTCTTTTGCGTGGCCAAAATAAAGGAACCAAAGAAAAGGCCACCCCCGAGGT
>CAMLSD010000237.1 GCA_946482595.1 uncultured Comamonadaceae bacterium | reverse complement strand
AAGCTGCTGGTGCGCACCACCCGGCGCATCACCCTGACCCACGAAGGCAGCGCCTACCTCGAGGACTGCCAGCGACTGCTGACCGACCTGGCCAACGCCGAGGCCAGCGTGTCGGCCGGCGGTGTCAAGGCCAGCGGCCACCTGCGCCTGACCGCCCCGGCCGGTTTTGGCCGCCGCCACGTCGCCCCGCTGGTGCCGCGCTTCCTGAGCCTGCACCCCGAGGTGTCGGTGTCGCTCAACCTGAGCGACCGGGTGGTGGACATCGTCAATGAAGGCTTCGACTGCGCCGTGCGTGTGGGCGACCTGCCCGACTCCAGCCTGGTGAGCCTGCGCCTGGCCGACAACCGCCGCCTGTGCGTGGCCTCACCGGCCTACATCAAGCGCCGCGGCACACCCCGCCACCCGCACGAGCTGATGCAGCATGAATGCCTCACGCTCAGCTCCGACGCCAGCCAGACGCGCGGCTGGGCCTTCGTGATCGACGGCGAACTGCATCACCTGCGCCCCGGCGCCCGGCTCGACTGCTCCGATGGCCAGGTCCTGCACGACTGGTGCCTCGCCGGCATGGGCCTGGCCTGGCGCTCGACCTGGGAGGTCGAAGGCGACATCGCCGAAGGCCGCCTGGTCAGCGTGCTCGAAGAATTCGCCGCCCCCCCGAACGGCATCTTTGCCGTGTTCCCGCAACGCAAGCACCTGCCGCTGCGGGTGCGGTTGTGGATCGACTTCCTGAAGCACACCTATGGGGACAGCGGGTACTGGAAGGGGGCGGGGCGGGGGAATGGGGTGGCGTGAGGACCCCTTGTCACCGGGGCCGCGCAAGATAGGACGCAGCAGACAGCAGGCAGCTGCGGCTGATGGCACCCGGCAGCGTATATAGCCTGGGAGCGCGGCGGAAGCCATACAGGCGATACACGTGGTACTGCGCCGAGTGGCGCTCTGACGTCGCCACCTCGTTTCGACTCACGAAGAAGGGCGTTTCAGCACCGTACTTCGTCGTCTTGACTTCGATGAGCCGCTCGGCCCCCGTCTCGTCGAATGACAGGATGTCGTAGCCCTCGCCGTCACCTCGCACCCGTGACGTATGTTCCACACGTGCAGAAAGGCTGTCATGCCCAGCATGTATCAATCGGGCCCGCTCGTAGTTCAGCACGAAGAGCTCGCCTGCGGCGCCCAGAGATCTGTTGTGCGCCTCTCGCTCAAGGTAATTTGTCGTCAACCGAATCGCTGGTCGTGACGGCTCGGCAACCACGCGCGGTTCTGCGCTCGCTTTAGGGGGCGAAGTCAGCACAGCAAGGATGTCATCGACTTCCGGAACCACCATCGGCAAATCAGCATCGGCCGCGGCAACTTCCTGAAGCTGCAAAGCTTGCGGCATGCGTTCCGCAAGGACCTCAACAATCAGGGATTGGTAGTTCGAACGGGGCTTGTATCCGGCAAGGTATGGAAACCCAGCGTCGATGAGTGCCGCGCTGATGTTGGCGTGCTTGAATTCGATCGATTGCTGCGAGCGATTGTTGAGCATCGGCAGCAATGCGCGGCGGTGGGCAGCCTTGTTGTATGGAGTTCCTGCGAGCTCTGACGCAAGCATCGACAAGTAGTCATCGACGATCGCCTCGACCTCTTGTTTTGACCAATCGGTTCCACCCATGCTCTGGAGACCTGTACTGAATCACCCGTTGTGTGCCGATGCGCAACGCGGCGCCAGCCAGGAGGGTAGCGGCACGCAGGTCATGGGCGCAAGTGGTTGAAGCGCTGCGACCGGAGTTCGTTGGCGCGCTGAAGCAGATGTGATGAGCTTGGCGCGGCGACGCGGCGGCAGGGCACCTTATCCCACCTGACGCGCCGCGGCACCGTCATGCACGAGCTGCCCGTCCACCAGTTCGAGCACACGGTCACAGCGAGCCGCCAGGCGCGGGTCGTGTGTCACCACCAGGAAGGACGTCTTCAGTTCGGCATGCATGTTGCGCATCAGCCCGAAGACTTCGTCGGCCGAGACGGTGTCGAGGTTGCCAGTGGGCTCGTCGGCCAGCACCAGGGGCGGTTCCAGCACCAGGGCACGCGCAATGGCCACGCGCTGCTGCATGCCGCCAGACAGCTCGCCGGGGCGCTTGCCCATCGCATGGCCCAGGCCCACCGCGGACAGCACCGCACGCGCGCGTTCGCGCTGGGCCGGCGTGATGCGGCCCTCGCGCATCAGCGCGGGCAGGGTCACGTTTTCGATCGCAGTGAAGGCCGGCAGCAGATGGTGGAACTGGAAGATGAAGCCCAGCGTGGAGCGCCGGCGCACGGTGAGCGCCGCGTCGTCCAGGCCGCTCATCTCTTCGCCATCGATCCGGTAGCTGCCGGCGGTCATGCGTTCGAGCAGGCCCACGATGTTCAGCAGCGTGCTCTTGCCCGAGCCCGACGGGCCGATCAGCGCCACGAATTCACCACGATCGATACGCAACGACACCCCATGCAGCACCTCGGCCTCGTTGGACCGGCCGATGTTGTAGCTCTTGCGCACGCCCTCGAGCTGCAGCAGCGCAGCAGGTGATGGCGCCACCGCGTTGCCATTCATAGGCGGATCGCCTCCGCCGGGTCGAGCCTGGCGGCGCGCCGCGCCGGCGCCACGGCGGCCAGCACACCGCAGACGGTGGCAAGCATCGCCACCCGCAGTGCCAGCAACGGGTCCAGCGTGATGTTGAAGAGCGGCAGGCCATCGGAGCCACGCACAAAGTGCGTGAAGACCCAGATCAAGCCCACCGCAAGCAGCACACCCAGTGCAGAGCCCAGGCCACCCACGATGGCCCCCTGCAGCAGGAAGACGCGCAGCACCTGGCCCTGGGTGGCGCCCATGGCGCGCAGGATGCCGATCTCGCGCCGCTTCTGCACCACCGACACCACCAGCACGC
>CAMLSD010000236.1 GCA_946482595.1 uncultured Comamonadaceae bacterium | reverse complement strand
AGCGCGTTGCCCAGCACGCGTGCGGGCTCGGCGGTGACCACGGCCAGCGCGCGCTGCAGGGGCACGCCGCTGTCCTGCGACCACTTGAGTGCCAGCGACAGCAGCAGCTCCAGGCCCGTGGCGCCGGGTTCGGCCTCGGCGAACGGCAGGGTCTTGGCGTCTTCATCCACCGGGGTGTGGTCGGACACAAGCGCATCGATGGTGCCATCGAGCAGCGCCGCGCTCAGGGCGTCGCGGTCGCGCTGCTGGCGCAGCGGCGGCGTCAGGCGCGCGCGGCTGTCAAAGAAGCCGATGTCGTTTTCGGTGAGGTGCAGCGAGTTCATGCTGACGTCGGCCGTGACTTTCAGGCCATCGGCCTTGGCGCGGCGCACCAACTCAACACCCGCAGCGCTGCTGAGGCGGCACAGGTGCACGCGCGCGCCGGTGGTCTTGAGCAGTTCAAAAATGGTGTGCAGCGCAATGGTCTCGGCGGCCACGGGCACGCCCGACAGGCCCAGCCGCGTGGCCAGCGCACCGCTGGCGGCCACGCCCTTGCCCAGGTGCATCTCTTGCGGGCGCAGCCACACCGTGTAGCCGAAGGTGGCGGCGTACTGCAGCGCGCGCTGCAGCACCTGGGTGCTGGCCAGCGGCACCTCGGCCTGGCCAAAGCCCACGCAGCCGGACTCGGTCAACTCGGCCATCTCGGTCAGCACCTCGCCGGCCAAACCGCGCGTGAGCGCGCCCAGCGGGAACAGGCGCGACTGGTGCAGCTTCTCGGCGCGGAACTTGAGCATCTCCACCAGGCCGGGCTCGTCGAGCACGGGGTCGGTGTCGGGCGGGCAGACCAGGCTGGTCACGCCACCGGCCACAGCGGCAGCCATTTCGGATTCGAGCATGCCTTCGTGCTCGTGGCCGGGCTCGCGCAGCCGCGCGGCCAGGTCCACCAGGCCGGGCAGCACGATGCAGCCTGCAGCGTTGATGGTGCGGTTGGGCGCAAAGTCGGGCGGCACTCGGTTGACGCCCACGATGCGGCCCGCCGCCAGCGCGATGTCGCAGGTCTGGTCAAGGCCCGAGGCGGGGTCGATCACACGGCCGTTCTGGATCAGTATCTTCATGATTTCAAGCCAAATAGGCCGATAGCGCAGGTGGTATATGCGCTAACAGCTATTAAAACAGGAGCATTCACCCGACGGATCACGCTTCATTCCCCGCGACGATGGACATCACCGCCATGCGCACCGCGATGCCGAAGGTCACCTGCGGCAGGATCACGCTCTGCTTGCCATCGACCACGGCGGAGTCGATCTCCACGCCGCGGTTGATGGGGCCGGGGTGCATGACGATGGCGTCGGGCTTGGCCAGCTGCAGCTTTTCCTGCGTGAGGCCGAAGCTCTTGAAATACTCCTGGCTCGACGGCAAGAGCGCACCGCTCATGCGCTCGTTCTGCAGGCGCAGCATGATGACCACGTCGGCATCCTTGATGCCCTCTTCGAGCGTGTGGCACACGCGCACACCCATCTGCGCCATGTCGCCGGGCACCAGCGTGCGGGGCCCCACTACGCGCACCTCGGCGCAGCCCAGGGTGGTGAGTCCGTGGATGTCCGAGCGCGCCACGCGCGAATGCAGCACGTCGCCCACGATGGCCACGGTGAGGTTGCTGAAGTCCTTCTTGTAGTGGCGGATGGTGTACATGTCCAGCAGCCCCTGCGTGGGGTGGGCATGCCGGCCATCGCCCGCGTTGATCACATGCACATGGGGCGCCACATGCTGGGCAATCAGGTAGGGTGCGCCGGACTCGCTGTGCCGCACCACGAACAGGTCGGCGGCCATCGCGCTCAGGTTGGCGATGGTGTCGAGCAGCGACTCGCCCTTGCTGGCCGAGCTGCGCGCGATGTCGAGGTTGAGCACGTCGGCCGACAGGCGCTTGGCCGCGATCTCGAACGTGGTGCGTGTGCGCGTGCTGTTCTCGAAGAACAGGTTGAACACGCTCTTGCCGCGCAAGAGCGGGACCTTCTTCACCTCGCGGTCGTTCACGCTCACGAAGTTGGCCGCCGTGTCCAGGATGTGCGTGACGATGTCGCGCGGCAGCCCTTCGATGGACAGCAGGTGGATCAGCTCGCCGTTCTTGTTGAGTTGGGGGTTGCGCTTGTGCAGCACGGTCAGGCCTCTTTGACTTGGAATTGGAAATTGCCGCTGTCGTCACGCGCCAGGGCCAGCGACTGGGCAGCCGGCAGGGCCACGCGGGCGGCGGCAAAGTCGGCCTGCACGGGCAATTCGCGGCCTCCCCGGTCCACCAGCACGGCCAAGCGCACGCTGGCAGGGCGGCCATAGTCGAACAGCTCATTGAGCACGGCGCGGATGGTGCGTCCGGTGTAGAGCACGTCGTCGAGCACCAGCACATCGGCGCCGTTCACATCGAAAGGCAATGCGGTCTGCGCGCTGGCAGACAGGCCGCGCTGGGCAAAGTCGTCGCGGTGCATCACCGACGAGAGCACGCCCGCCGGGCCTTCCAGGCCCAGGTCTTTTTGCAGGCGCTCGGCCAGCCAGGCGCCGCCGGAGGCAATGCCTGCCAGGCGCGTGGTGGGGGTGAGCATGCTGCGCACGCCGCGCAGCAGTTCGCGGTACAGCGCCTCGGCGTCTAGCACCAGGCTGCCGGACATTCCAGGGGATGGGGTGGTCATGGGAGATTCCTCAAAAACTGTTCCAGGATGATGCAGGCCGATGCCGCGTCGGCATCCTTGGCACCACCCGCGATGGCTTCCGTGGTGCTGTAGCGCTCGTCCACCTCGAACACCGGCAAGCCAAAGCGACCGCGCAGCTGGCGCCCGAACTTGAGCGCGCGTGCGGTGTTTTCGTGGGCTGCGCCATCGGGGTGGTAGGGCACGCCAATCACCAGGGCGTCGGGCTGCCATTCCTTGATGCGCTCGGCCACCTGGGCAAAGCGGGCGTCGCCCTCGG
>CAMLSD010000235.1 GCA_946482595.1 uncultured Comamonadaceae bacterium | reverse complement strand
ACCGGCAAGGTGCAGCCCTACAAGGCCGGCTTCGGCCCCTTCCCGCCCGAGATCTACCATGCGCCGTTTCCGTGCCACTGTGCCTCGCTGGCCGAGGTGAAAAAGGCGGTGCACCACCTGTTCAAGGCCGACATCGAGCCCAGCCGCGTGGCGGCCATCGTCTTCGAGCCCATCCAGGGTGAAGGTGGTTTCAACGTCATCCAGACCGAGGCGGTGAAGTGGTTGCGCGAGCTGTGCGACGAACACGGCATCGTGATGATTGCCGACGAGGTGCAGACCGGTTTTGGTCGCACCGGGCGCCTGTTTGCGATGCAGCACTTCGAGGAACAGCTCGGTGTGGTGCCCGACCTGATGACGATCGCCAAGTCGCTGGCCGCCGGCACGCCCTTGTCCGCCGTGACCGGCAAGGCCGAGATCATGGATGCACCCGCCCCGGGCGGGCTGGGTGGCACCTATGCCGGCAACCCGCTGGCCATTGCCGCCGCCCATGCGGTGATCGACGTGATGCACGACGAACGCCTGCCTGAACGCGGCCAGGCCCTGGGCGACCACCTCAAGGCACGCCTGGTGGCCATGCAGGCCCAGGTGCCGCAGATCCACGACGTGCGCGGCCTGGGGGCCATGGTGGCCGTGGAGTTCGTGCGGCCCGACACCGGTGAGCCTGATGCCGACTTCACCCGCCGCGTGCAGGCCCAGGCGCTGCAGCGTGGCCTGATCCTGCTGAGCTGCGGCGTGAACGGGAACGTGCTGCGCTTCCTGTTCCCGCTGACCATAGGCGACAGCCTGTTCGAGGAAGCGCTGGACATCCTGTGCGCCAGCCTGCAGGCCACCGCCGCGACGCAGACCTGAGGGCCCGCCGGTGAGCACGTCACAGCAGTTGCACGAGCGGCTGCACGAACGGCTGGCCGCCCAGGGCGTGCACACCCTGATCGCCCAGTTCACCGACCTCGCGGGCGTGGCCAAGGGCAAGCTCATGCCGCTGGCCCAGCTCGACACGCTCCTCGACACCGGTGCGGGTTTTTCAGGGCCGTCGATTGCGGCCACCGGCCTGCCCCGGCACGGGCCGCGCTCGGAGTACTACGGCCGCGGCGACCCCGCCACCGCGCAGGTGCTGCCCTGGCTGCCAGGCTATGCGCGGGTGGTGTGCGACGGGCATGTCGACCGGCAGCCTTTCGAAGCGTGTTCGCGGCAGATCCTGCGACGCCAGGTGCAACGGCTGGCCGAGCGAGGCTGGACGCTGCAGGTGGGCATGGAGCCGGAGTTCTTCCTGCTGCGACAGGTCGACGGCCAGTGGCGCCCGGCGGACCCTTACGACACCCTGGACAAACCCTCTTACGATCTGAAATCGCTGCCGCGCCAGCTGCCCTTCCTCGAAGCCCTGTGCCGCGCGCTGAGCGATGCCGGCATGGATCTGCTCCAGGTCGACCATGAAGATGCCCACGGCCAGTACGAAGTGAACTTCGCCCATGCCGACGTGCTGTGCACCGCCGACCGGATGATGCTGTTCCGGATGGCAGCCCACCACCTGGCCGAGCGCTCGGGCTGCCGCTTTTCGCTGATGCCCAAACCGTTCGCCAACCAGCCCGGCAGCGGCCTGCACTTCCACGTCTCGCTGTGGGAAGGCCAGCGCAACCTGTTCGCCGAGGCCGACACCCGTGCCGAGCTGTCGGGGCTCGGCCTGTCCTTTGTCGCTGGTGTGCTGGCCCACAGCGCCGCGTTGTGTGCCCTGGCCGCGCCCACGGTCAACTCGTACAAGCGCCTGGTGGTGGGCGAAAGCCTGTCGGGCACCAGCTGGGCGCCGGCCTATGTGGCCCACGGCCCCAACAACCGCACGGCCCTGGTGCGCACCCTGCCCGGTCGCTTCGAATGGCGCCTGCCGGACGCGGCCTGCAACCCCTACCTGGCCGCAGCCGGCCTGATCGCCGCCGGACTCGACGGTGTGGACCGCGGCCTGCAGGCACCGCCTGCGTGCCACGAAGACCTGTTCGCCACACCACTTCAGGCGGTGCGCGCAGCAGGCATCGCCGTGCTGCCGCAGCAACTGAACGAGGCGGTCGCCGCGCTCGAAGACGATGCAGTGCTGGTGGCCGCGCTGGGCGACGTGGCCACCCGTGAATACGCTGCCCTCAAGCGCGACGAATGGCTGGCCTACGCGCGACATGTGAGTCACTGGGAATACGAGCGCTACGCCACGGCTGTCTGAGCGCCCCCAGGGCCGGGCTGCGCCCAGCCCGCCCCCCGAGGGGGTCAAGGAAACTTGGGGCGGCCCTGCGTTTCCTTGAGATTCAGGCATGATGCGCGGCGCTGCGCGCCACCCGATCACTCCCCGCCCGACTCGACCATGTCCCATCGCCCTCCTCTGGCGGCGTATGCCGCACTGGCCTCGAGCATGGTGCTCGTGGGCAGCTACGTGGGCCTGTCCAAGCTGCTCGTGGCCGTTTTCCCGGTGATGGTGCTGGCCTGGCTGCGCTTCGGCATCGCCGCGGTGGCGATGGCGGGCTGGGTGCGTCGCCAGCCCGGCGAGGCCCGGCTGTCCCGGCACGACCGCTGGCTGCTGTTCTGGGAATCGTTTTTCGGCAACTTCCTGTTTTCGGTGTGCATGCTGTTCGGCGTGTCGATGACGTCGGCCGTGGCCGCCGGTGTGATCATGGCCGCCATCCCGGCGGCGGTGGCGGTGTTGTCCTGGCTCCTGCTGAAGGAGCGCATCTCGCGCCGGGTGCAGGCGGGCATCGTCTGCGCGGTCGCCGGGATCGCGCTGCTGTCGATCGCCAAGTCCTGGAACGGCCAGGGCGACGAGCCCGGTGCCACCACGCGTGCGCTGCTCGGCAATCTGCTGCTGCTCGCTGCCGTGTGGTGCGAGGCCACTTACGTGGTCGTGGGCAAGAAGCTCACTGGCCAGGTGTCGGCCCGGCGCATCAGTGCGCTGGTGAATCTGTGGGGCTGGGC
>CAMLSD010000234.1 GCA_946482595.1 uncultured Comamonadaceae bacterium | reverse complement strand
GGGGGGCCCACGCAAAGAACAGGAACTCGCCCGCCGGGGCGAACTCCCGGCTCGCCCCGGCAGGGGCGAAACACGGTGCCACACGCCACCGCAGCAGCGACTCGCAGCACGCCCTCTCCCCAACCCTCTCCCGCAAGCGGGAGAGGGAGTAAACCGCCCGGCTCGCCTGCCCCGCTACACCACGCCGTTCCGCCACACCCCGAGGCAGCGCAAGCAAGGCGCCCCGTCGGGCTCAGCTCAGCGCATCGTCCAGCACTTCCACCCAGTGCCTCACCGGCGTCAGCGTGCCGGTCTGCAGATGCTGGATGCAGCCGATGTTGGCCGACACGATGGTCTGTGGCTGGGTGGGAAGCAGGTGGGACAGCTTGCGGTCGCGCAGTTGGTAGGCGAGTTCGGGCTGCAGCACCGAGTAGGTGCCGGCTGAACCGCAGCACAGGTGCGACTCGCTCGCTGCCAGATGCACCTCGAAGCCCAGTTCGCGCAGACCGGCCTCGACGCCGCCTCGCAGTTGCTGGCCGTGCTGCAGGGTGCACGGCGGGTGGAAGGCGAGGCGCTGGTCCTTCACAGCGCGCAGCCGGGGCCGCAAGGGCTCGACCAGCATCGGCAGCAGCTCCGACAGATCGCGTGTGAGTTCGCTGACGCGACGCGCCTTGTCGGCGTACTGGGGGTCATGCGCCAGATGGTGGCCGTATTCCTTGACCGTGGCACCGCAGCCCGAGGCGTTCATCACGATGGCTTCGACCTCGTCGCGCAGGATCAGCGGCCACCAGGCGTCGATGTTGCGGCGCATGTCGGCCAGCCCGCCTTCGTGGTCGTTCAGGTGACTGCGGATCGCGCCACAGCAGCCGGCGCCGTCGGCCACGACGGTCTGGATGCCGGCCGCATCGAGCACCCGCGCGGTGGCGCTGTTGATGTTGGGCATCATGGCCGGCTGCACGCAGCCGGTGAGCATCAGCACCTTGCGCGCGTGCTCGCGGGTGGGCCACTGGTGGGCGCGCGGTGAGCTGTCGCGCGGCGGGACCTTGTTGCGCAGCGATTCGGGCAGCAGCGGGCGCACCATCTGGCCCAGCTTCATCGCCGGGCCGAACAGCGGCGAGGTCAGGCCGGTCTTCAGGGCCGAGCGCATGGCGCGTTCGGCCAGCGGGCGCTCGACCTTGGACTCGACGATGCGCCGACCGATGTCGACCAGGTGGCCGTACTGCACGCCCGAAGGGCAGGTCGATTCGCAGTTGCGGCAGGTCAGGCAGCGGTCCAGGTGCTGCTGGGTGCTGCGGGTGACGGGCTGGCCTTCGAGCACCTGCTTCATCAGGTAGATGCGCCCGCGCGGTCCGTCGAGCTCGTCGCCGAGCAGCTGGTAGGTCGGGCAGGTGGCGGTGCAGAAACCGCAGTGCACGCACTTGCGCAGGATGGCTTCGGCTTCCTGGCCTTCGGGCGTGTTCTGGAACTCGGGCGCGAGATGGGTTTGCATCGTGGGGGCGGGTTCGTTCGGGGCGGCTCAGAGTCCGGGATACAGGCGACCGGGATTGAACAGGCCGTGCGGATCGAAGGCGCGCTTGAGTTCGCGGTGGATGCGGTCCAGCGGCACCGGCAACGGGCTGAACAGCCCGGCCTGGCGTTCGCGCGCGAGGAAGTGCGTGGCATGGCCGCCGGCCTTGCGGGCGGCCTCGCGCACCGTGGCCGCCGGCGTGGAGGTGCACCACCAGCGCTGGCCGCCGCCCCATTCGATGAGCTGTTCGCCCGACAGGTGCACCGGCGCGGCGGTCTGCGGCAGCGACAGGCGCCACAGGCTGCCGCCGGCGTCGACGGCCGCGCGGGCCTTGGTGAAGAACTCGTCGGTGTGGTTGCGCACACCGTCCCAGAAGGCGTCGGCCAGACCGGCTTCGATCACCTCGCCGCCCAGGGTGCGGCAGGCCGCCTCCACCGCAGCGCGGGCGCCGCGCAGGCGCAGCACCAGGGTGCCGTCCCACCAGGCGCTGGCATTCAGCGGCAACGGCTGCGCGGCCCATTCGTTCATGCGCTGGATGGCGGTGGCTTCGTCCATCTCGAAGCGCAGTGTCATCGTGGCCGGCGGCAGCGGCAACACCTTGAGCGACACCTCCAGGATCACACCCAGCGTCCCGAGCGATCCGGCCAGCAGGCGCGAGACGTCGTAGCCGGCCACGTTTTTCATCACCTGGCCGCCAAAGCTCAGCACTTCGGCACGGCCGTTGAGCAGGGTCGCACCCAGCATGTAGTCGCGCACGGCCCCCACGCTGGCGCGGGCCGGGCCGGCCAGGCCGGCCGCCACCATGCCGCCCACGGTGGCACCGGCGGCAAAGTGCGGGGGTTCGAACGGCAGGTACTGGCCCTGTTCGGCCAGCGCGGCCTCCAGTTCGGCCAGCGGGGTGCCGCAGCGCGCGGTGACGACCAGTTCGGTCGGCTCGTAACTGGAGATGCCGCGCACGCCGGTCACGTCCAGCGGTGTGCCCTGGGTGGGTTCGCCATAGAAGGCCTTGGTCTGGCCGGCGCGGATGACCAGGGGGGTGCCCGCCGCCTGGGCGGCACGGACCTGGTCGATGAGAAGGTCGGTCGGGGAGCTCACGTCAGGCGGGTCCGCGGCAGGAGGTGGGGCCGGCATCCGCAGGGACACCGGCATGGGCAGGGCGAGGCAGGGGGCGGGCGGGCACGCTCAGAACCTCGGCAGGTCAGGGAAGGGCAGCAGGCCGCGGCGTACATGCATCTTGCCGTACTCGGCACATCGGTGCAGCGTGGGCACGACCTTGCCGGGGTTGAGCAGCTCCTTCGGGTCGAAGGCCCGCTTCAGCGCGATCATCTGCTCACGCTCGGCCGGCGAGAACTGCACGCACATCGAGTTGAGCTTTTCGATGCCCACACCGTGCTCGCCGGTCACCGTACCGCCCAGGGCCACGCTGGTCTCCAGGATGTCGGCGCCAAACAGCTCGCAGCGGTGCAGCTGGTCGGGGTCGTTGGCATCGAACAGGATCAGCGGGTGCAGGTTGCCGTC
>CAMLSD010000233.1 GCA_946482595.1 uncultured Comamonadaceae bacterium | reverse complement strand
CTGGCCGACTGGAAGGCCCGCAACCCGCAGCGCAAGATCGACGACGCGCCCTTCTGGATGGTCGGCGAGTACTGGGGCCATGGCCCCGAACGCTCGAAGATGCACGACGCCGGCTTCGACGCGATGATCGACTTCAACTTCCAGCAGCAGGGCCGGCAGTTCAAGCAGCCCGACAGCCTCTTCGCCAGCTATGCCAAGGTATACGCCGGGCGCCCTGGGTTCAGCAACCTGGCCTACCTGTCGTCGCATGACACCGAGCTGTTCGACCGCAAGCAACTGTTCGAAGGCGCCACGGCGCTGATGCTGGCGCCCGGCGGCGTGCAGATCTACTACGGCGACGAAACGGCCCGCCCCCCAGGCATCGTGCCGCGCACCGACCCGCAGCAGGCCACCCGCTCGGACATGAACTGGGACAGCATCGACCAGGCCCTGCTGACCCACTGGCGCAAGCTCGGCACCTTCCGGGCTCGGCATGTGGCCCTGGCCCGCGGCGCACATGCCCGCCTGTCGGAGGCTCCCTACGCCTTCAGCCGCATCGACGCGGCCAGCGGTGACCGTGTGGTGGTGGCGCTCGACGTCCCGGCCGAGACCCGGCTGGCGGTGGGGGGTGTGTTTGCCGAAGGCCAGGCCCTGCGCGACGCCTACAGCGGCCAGAGCCTGCGGGTGAGCCAGGGGCAGGTGTCGCTGCCGGCCGGCAGGGTGGTGTTGCTGGAGATCGATCCGAAGGCGGCGGCTCGATGATGCGGCCGACGACACCATCGCAGCGGCCCTTTCCGGCGCACCGGCCTGGCCGACGTGCCGTGGCGGTTGCGCTTGTGGTGGACAATGCGGCCCATGGCTGCACACTCCTCGACGGTCTCGTTTCCATCGGTCCTGACCACGCCCATGGACGGCGTCACTCCCAGCCCAGAGGCGCGTGACATGGCAGGATTCACCGCGCCCTACCCCGAGCCCCGGCTGCTGGCCGACATCGGCGCCACCTATGCCCGGTTCTGCCTGGAACCCCAGCCCGGGCGCTTCGAGTACGTCACCGTGCTGCCCTGCGCCGACTATCCCGGCTTTGTGCAGGTCGTGCAGGCCTATCTGGCCAGCCTGCCCGAAGGTGTGCGCCCGCGCCATGCGGCCGTGGCCATCGCCAACCCGATCGAGGGCGACTGGGTCCGCATGACCAACCGGGACTGGGCGTTTTCGGTCGAGGACGCCCAGCGCAAGCTGGGGCTCGCCACGCTGCTGGTCGTCAACAACTTCACCGCCCTGGCAATGTCGCTGCCGCGTGTGGGCCCGCAGGGGCGCCAGCAGGTGGGCGGTGGCGAGTCGCAGCTCAATGGCGTGATCGGGCTGCTCGGGCCCGGCACGGGCCTGGGTGTGTCCGGTCTGGTGCCCGTGGGCGACCGCTGGGCCACGCTGGCCACCGAAGGCGGCCACGTGAGCTTCGCGCCGGGCGACGAACGTGAACTGCGCGTGCTGCGCCACGCCTGGAAGACTCTGCCCCATGTCTCGGCCGAGCGGCTGGTGTCCGGGCCGGGGCTGGAGATCATCTACCAGGCGCTCAGCGAGGGCCAGGCCGGTGCGGCCACCTTCCTGAGCACCGCCGACATCGTCCAGAAGGCCATCCAGAAGCTCGACCCGTGGTGTGTCGAAGCCGTCGAGTGCTTTTGCGCCATGCTGGGCACGGTGGCGTCGAACCTGGCGCTGACACTGGGCGCCACCGGCGGCATCTACATCGGCGGCGGCATCGTGCCCCGCCTGGGCGAGACCTTCCTGCGCTCGGGTTTTCGCGAGCGCTTCGAATCCAAGGGGCGGTTCTCGGGCTATGTGGCCCGTATCCCGACCTACGTGCTCACCGCCGAGAACCCGGCTTTCCACGGTGTGTCGTCGCTGCTGGCCGAGCATGTGCCGGCCCACGAGGGCGGCAACCCGCTGATGGAGCGCGTGCGCGCGGCGCGTGCCACCTTGTCGCCCGCCGAGCGGCGCGTGGCCGACTTCGTGCTCGACAACCCGCGCACCGTGCTCAACGACGCCATCGCCGTCATCGCCCAGATGGCCGAAGTCAGCCAGCCCACGGTGATCCGCTTCTGCCGCTCACTGGGCTTTCAGGGCCTGGCCGACTTCAAGCTCAAGCTGGCGTCGGGCCTGACCGGCAACATCCCGGTGCAGCGCACCCAGGTGCGCCGGCAGGACGCCACGCCCGACCTGTGCGCCAAGGTGCTGGACAACACCATCTCGGCCATCGTGCAGTTCCGCGAATCGCTGAATGTGGAGGCGGTGGACCGCGCCATCGGGCTGCTGCGAGAAGCCAAGCGCGTGGAGTTCTACGCCACCGGCAACTCGTCGGTGGTCGCACTCGATGCGCAGCACAAGCTGTTCCGCTTCAGGATCCCGTCGGTGGCGCACACCGACCCGTCGATGCAGTCGCTGTCGGCCGAGTTGCTCGGGCCGCATGACGTGGCGGTGTTCATCTCGAGTTCGGGTCAGCCGCCTGAGCTGGTGCGTGCCGCCAGCCTCGCCCTGGAGCGTGGCGCGGCCGTGCTGGCGATCACCGCCAGCAAGTCACCGCTGGCCAGGAAGTCGACCGTGTGCGTGCCGGTCGATCATGGCGAGGACAGCTCGACCTTCCTGTCGATGATCTCGCGCATCCTGCATCTGCTGGTCGTCGACATGGTCGCCGTGGGCGTGGCGGTGCGCCGCGAGTCCGGGCCGGCCGGCGTGCCGCGGCTTGCCTCCGGCGGCGCGCCCGGTGAGGCCGGGTCAGCGCCCGGCATGCTCATCTCGCACGTGCAGTAAAGCTCCGCGGTCGCGGCGTCGGCTGCGGCCCCAGGGCCGCACGCCGCGCCGCACCGTGCTCAGCGCACGCAGTCGACGTAATAGCGCCGTGCGCCGCTGGCGTCGTCTTCTTCCACCAGGCCGTGCACGTCGGTGTCGAAGCCTGGGAACTGCGTGTTGAACTCCCGCGTGAAGCGCAGGTAGTCGACGATCTTCTTGTTGAATCGCTCGCCCGGGATCAGCAGCGGAATGCCCGGCGG
>CAMLSD010000232.1 GCA_946482595.1 uncultured Comamonadaceae bacterium | reverse complement strand
CGCCCCCCACGGGGGTCAAGGAAACTTGGGACGGCCCGGCGTTTCCTTGTGAGCGTCGCACCCGCTCCCTGGCAAGGCCGCCGCCGCCGGGTCAGGCGCCCGGGCGGCGGCCGCGCCGCAGGCAGGGTCAGCCGGCGACCACACGTGCCATTTCCAGGCACTTGTTGGAATAGCCCCACTCGTTGTCGTACCACGACACCACCTTCACGAAGGTGCTGTCCAGCGCGATGCCGGCCTCGGCGTCGAACACCGAGGTGCAGGGTTCACCACGGAAGTCGGTGGCGACGACCTTGTCCTCGGTGTAGCCCAGCACGCCCTTGAGGGCGCCTTCGGACTGGGCCTTCATCTCGGCGCAGATCTCGGCGTAGCTGGCGGCGCTGTTCAGCTCGACGGTCAGGTCGACCACCGACACATCGGAGGTCGGCACACGGAAGGACATGCCGGTCAGCTTCTTGTTCAGCTCGGGAATCACCACCCCCACGGCCTTGGCCGCGCCGGTGGAGCTGGGGATGATGTTCTCGAGGATGCCGCGGCCGCCGCGCCAGTCCTTGTTGGACGGGCCGTCCACGGTCTTCTGCGTGGCGGTGGTGGCATGCACGGTGGTCATCAGGCCGCGCTTGATGCCCCACTTGTCGTTCAGGACCTTGGCCACCGGGGCCAGGCAGTTCGTGGTGCACGAGGCATTGGAGATGATGGCCTGGCCGGCATAGGACTTGTCGTTCACGCCGAAGACGAACATCGGGGTGTCGTCCTTCGAGGGGGCGGACATGATCACCTTCTTCGCGCCGGCCGCCAGGTGCTTCTCGGCGGTTTCCTTGGTCAGGAACAGCCCGGTGGATTCGATCACGATGTCGGCGCCGACCTCGTTCCACTTCAGGTTGGCCGGGTCCTTCTCGGCGGTCAGGCGGATCTTGCGGCCATTGACGATCAGCTGGTTGCCGTCGATGGCCACGTCGCCCTTGAAGCGGCCGTGCACCGAGTCGTACTTCAGCATGTAGGCCAGGTAGTCGGGCTCCAGCAGGTCATTGATGCCGACGATCTCGATGTCGGAGAAGTTCTGCACCGCTGCGCGGAACACCATGCGCCCGATGCGCCCGAAGCCGTTGATGCCAACTTTGATGGTCATGGTCAGTCTCTTGAGTTGCTGAGTTGCTGAGTTGCTGCTGGTCAGACAGGAATCACTTCACTTGCGCAGCACGGCACGCACCGTGTCGGCCACGTTCTCGGCGGTGAAGCCGAAGTGCTTGAACAGCACGCCGGCGGGGGCCGACTCGCCGTAGGTGTCGATGCCCACGACGGCATCGACACGGTACTTCCACCAGAAATCGGTCACGCCCGCCTCGACTGCCACGCGCGGCAGGCCGGCCGGCAGCACCGACTGCTTGTAGGCGGTGTCCTGACGATCGAACACCGTGGTCGACGGCATGGACACCACACGCACCGCAATGCCCGACTTGGCCAGCTGCGCCTGGGCGTGCAGCGCGAGCTGCACCTCGGAGCCGGTGGCGATGATGACGGCCTGCGCCTTCTTCTTCAGGCCCACTTCGGTGGGCTCGGCCAGCACGTAGGCGCCCTTGGTGATGTCGTCCACCGCCACCTTCGGGGCATAGGGCAGGTTCTGGCGGCTCAGCAGCAGCGCCGACGGGCGGGTGCTGTTGCCGATGGCCATGGTCCAGGCCACCACCGTCTCGGCGGTGTCGGCCGGGCGCCACACGTCCAGGTTGGGGATCATGCGCAGGGCTGCGGCATGCTCGACCGACTGGTGGGTCGGGCCGTCCTCGCCCAGGCCGATGGAATCGTGCGTGAAGACGTGGATCACGCGCAGCTTCATCAGCGCGGCCATGCGGATGGCGTTGCGGCTGTAGTCGCTGAAGGTCAGGAAGGTGCCGCCGTAGGGGATGTAGCCGCCGTGCAGCGCCACGCCGTTCATGATGGCGGCCATGCCGAACTCGCGCACGCCATAGTTGATGTGGCGGCCGATGCGGCCGTCTTCACTGAGCACCACCTGGCCGTCGGCGTCGACGCGCAGTGCGGGCGTGCTGCGGGTGTTGGTGAGGTTGGAGCCGGTCAGGTCGGCCGAGCCGCCGAGCAGTTCGGGCAGCGCGGCCGTGAAGGCCTCGAGGGCGATCTGGCTGGCCTTGCGGCTGGCGACGGTCTCGGCCTTGTCATGGGCGGCCACGACGGCATCGACCGCCACCTGGGCGAAGTTCTTCGGCAGGGCGCCGGCCACGCGGCGCGTGAACTCGGCGGCCAGCTCCGGGTGGGCAGCCCGGTAGGCGGCCAGGCGCTGGTCCCATTCGGCCTCGGCGGCCGCGCCGGCCGAGCGCGCGTCCCACTGCGCGTAGACCTCGTCGGGCACCACAAACGGCGCATGCGCCCAGCCCAGCGATTCACGCGTGAGTGCGATCTCCTCGGCGCCCAGGGCCTCGCCGTGGGCCTTGGCGGTGCCGGCGCGGTTGGGCGAGCCCTTGCCGATGGTGGTCTTGCAGATGATCAGCGTGGGCTTGTCGGCGCTGTCCTTCGCCCGGGCGATGGCTTCGTCGACGGCATCGGTGTCGTGCCCGTCGATCGGGCCGATCACGTTCCAGCCGTAGGCCACGAAACGCAGGGCGGTGTTGTCGACGAACCAGGGCGCGACCTTGCCGTCGATCGAGATGCCGTTGTCGTCGTACAGCGCGATCAGCTTGTTGAGCTTCCAGGCGCCGGCCAGCGCGCAGGCCTCGTGGCTGATGCCTTCCATCAGGCAGCCGTCGCCCAGGAACACATAGGTGTGGTGGTCGACGATCGCATGGCCGTCGCGATTGAACTCGCGGGCCAGCAGCTTTTCGGCCAGCGCCAGGCCGACGGCATTGGTGATGCCCTGGCCGAGCGGGCCGGTGGTGGTCTCCACACCCGGGGTGATGCCGACCTCGGGGTGGCCAGGGGTCTTGCTGTGCATCTGCCGGAAGGCCTTGAGCTCGCTGATCGGCAGGTCGTAGCCGGTCAGGTGCAGCAGCGCGTAGATCAGCATCGAGCCGTGGCCG
>CAMLSD010000231.1 GCA_946482595.1 uncultured Comamonadaceae bacterium | reverse complement strand
ACCGAGTTCAGTGCCCGCATTGCGCGCAACACGCAGCTCATCATCCAGGAAGAGACCCACATCACCAACGTGATCGACCCCTGGGCCGGCAGCTACATGATGGAAAAGCTGACCCAGGACATGGCCGACAAGGCCTGGTCCATCATCGAGGAGGTCGAGGCCATGGGCGGCATGACCAAGGCGGTCGATTCCGGCTGGGCCAAGCTCAAGATCGAGGCCAGCGCGGCCGAGAAGCAGGCCCGCATCGACTCGGGCAAGGACGTCATCGTGGGCGTCAACAAGTACCGCCTGGCCAAGGAAGACCCGGTGGACATCCTCGAGGTCGACAACGTGCGGGTGCGCGAGGCCCAGATCGCGCGGTTGCAGTCGGTCAAGGCCACGCGCGATGCGGGCGCGGTGCAGCAGGCCCTGGCCGCGCTGACCGAGTGCGCCCGCACCGGCACCGGCAACCTGCTGGACCTGAGCATCCGCGCGATGCGCGTGCGCGCCACCGTGGGTGAGGTCAGTGACGCACTGGAACAGGTCTGGGGCCGCCACCGCGCCGACACCCAGAAGGTCACCGGCGTCTATGCCGCCGCCTACGACAGCGCCGAAGGCTGGGAGAAGCTCCAGCACGAGATCGCCGAGTTTGCAGAGGCCGAAGGCCGCCGCCCGCGGGTGATGGTGGCCAAGCTGGGCCAGGACGGGCACGACCGCGGGGCCAAGGTGGTGGCCACCGCCTATGCCGACCTGGGCTTCGACGTCGACATCGGCCCGCTGTTCCAGACCCCCGAGGAATGCGCCCGCCAGGCGATCGAGAACGACGTGCATGCCGTGGGCATCTCCACGCTGGCCGCCGGCCACAAGACCCTGGTGCCCGCGATCATCGACGAGCTGAAGAAGCAGGGCGCCGACGACATCATCGTGTTTGTCGGCGGCGTGATCCCGCAGCAGGACTACGAGTTCCTGTACGAGGCCGGCGTCAAGGGCATCTACGGCCCGGGCACACCGATCCCGGCATCGGCCAAGGATGTGCTCGAACAGATCCGGGCCAACCTGCACAGGGCCTGAACCGTGATCGACCCCCGTGAGGCCGGCCTGCTCGAGCAGCTGTGCGGCGCGCCCGGCCCGGCGCAGCGCCGTGCCATGGCCAAGGCCATCACGCTGCTGGAGTCCACCCGCACCGATCACCGCGACCGGGCCGACGCGCTGCTCACGGCCCTGCTGCCGCATGCGGGCCACTCGTTCCGCCTGGGCATCTCCGGCGTGCCGGGCGTGGGCAAGAGCACCTTCATCGAACGCCTGGGCCTGGCCCTGATCGGGCGCGGGCACCGCGTTGCGGTGCTGGCGGTCGATCCGTCGTCCAGCGTGTCGGGGGGCTCCATCCTGGGCGACAAGACCCGCATGGAGCAGCTGTCGATGCGGCCCGAGGCCTACATCCGCCCTAGCCCGTCCAGCGGCACGCTCGGTGGCGTGGCCGAACGCACGCGCGAGTCCATGCTGGTGTGCGAGGCCGCCGGCCACGACGTGGTGATTGTCGAGACGGTCGGTGTGGGCCAGAGCGAAACGGCGGTGGCCGGCATGACCGACATGTACGTGCTGCTGCAGCTGCCCAATGCCGGTGACGACCTGCAGGCGATCAAGAAGGGCGTGATGGAGCTGGCCGACCTGGTGGTCATCAACAAGGCCGACCTCGACCCCGCGGCGGCCACGCGAGCCCAGGCCCAGATCACCTCGTCGCTGCGCCTGTTCGGCCAGCACGGGCATCCCGGCCATGCGCACCATGACACCGCCCTGTGGCATCCGCAGGTGATGCAGCTCAGCGCCCTCAAGGGCGACGGTGTCGAGCGCTTCTGGGAGGCCGTCAGCCGGTTTCGCGAGCTGCAGACGGCCAATGGCCAGCTGCAGGCGCGCCGCGCGGCGCAGTCGACCGCCTGGATGTGGGACACCATCCACGCCGAGCTGCGGCACCGCTTTGCCCACCACCCGGCCGTGCGTGCTGCACTGGCCGAGACCACCGCCAGCGTGGCGGCCGGCCGCCTGCCCGCCTCGGCGGCGGCACGGCAGCTGCTGGCGTTGTTTGCACGATGAGGTCGTCTGCCCGATGACCGGCTTCGTGTCACCTCCGTTTCGACCTTCCCCCTGCCCGGGGGCAAGGGCCACATCCCACTGCTGGAGACCCCATGCACGACATCATTGAACAACTCGAGAAGAAGCGTGCCGCCGCCCGGCTTGGCGGAGGCAGCAAGCGCATCGATGCCCAGCATGCCAAGGGCAAGCTCACTGCGCGCGAGCGCCTGGAACTGCTGCTCGACGACGGCAGCTTCGAGGAGTGGGACATGTTCGTCGAGCACCGCTGCACCGACTTCGGCATGGCCGACAACAAGGTGCCCGGCGACGGGGTCGTCACCGGCTACGGCACGATCAACGGCCGGCTGGTGTTCGTCTTCAGCCAGGACTTCACCGTCTTTGGCGGTGCGCTGTCCGAAGCGCATGCCGAGAAGATCTGCAAGGTGATGGACCAGGCGATGAAGGTCGGCGCCCCGGTGATCGGCCTGAACGACTCGGGCGGTGCCCGCATCCAGGAGGGCGTGGCCTCGCTGGGCGGGTATGCCGACGTCTTCCAGCGCAATGTGATGGCCTCGGGCGTGGTGCCGCAGATCAGCCTGATCATGGGGCCGTGCGCCGGCGGCGCGGTCTACAGCCCGGCCATGACCGACTTCATCTTCATGGTCAAGGACTCGTCGTACATGTTCGTGACGGGCCCCGAGGTGGTCAAGACCGTGACGCACGAGGAGGTGACGGCCGAGGAGCTGGGCGGCGCCACCACCCACTCCACCCGCAGCGGTGTGTCGGATCTCGCCTTCGAGAACGACGTCGAGGCGATCCAGATGCTGCGGCGCTTCTTCAACTACCTGCCGCTCAACAACCGCGAGAAGGCGCCGGTGCGCCCGAGCGGCGACCCGGCCGCACGGCTGGACCATTCGCTCGACACCCTGGTGCCCGACAACCCCAACAAGCCCTACGACATGAAGGAGCTGATCCTCAAG
>CAMLSD010000230.1 GCA_946482595.1 uncultured Comamonadaceae bacterium | reverse complement strand
GGGCCGTGCATCTTGGGCTTGACGATGTAGACCGAGCCGGTGCGCGAGTTGCGGATGGTGCCGGCGCCCCCCTGGCGCTTCAGGTCGACCAGAGCGATGGTGGTGGTCACCACCGCGTCCATGATGCCTTCGGGAATCTCCTTGCCGCCGCCCCACAGGATGGCCGGGTTGGTCATCAGATGGCCCACATTGCGCAGGAACATCAGCGAACGGCCGTGCAGCGTCACCGGCTCGCCGTTGGCGCCGGTGTACTGGCGGTCAGGGTTCAGGCCGCGCTTGAAGGTCTTGCCGCCCTTGCTCACGTCTTCGGTCAACGTGCCGTCCAGGATGCCCAGCCAGTTGCTGTAGCCGGCCACCTTGTCGACCGCATCCACCGCCGCCACCGAATCCTCGAGGTCGAGGATGGTTGACAGCGCGGCTTCGAGCACCACGTCGGCCACGCCGGCCGGGTCGGTGCCGCCGATGGGCTGGCTGCGGTCGATGCGGATGTCCACATGCAGGCCGTGGTGGCGCAGCAGCACCGACGACGGCGCCGCGGCATCACCCTGGTAGCCCACGAACTGCGACGCGTCCTGCAGGCCGGTGGTGGCCCCGCCCGCCAGCGTCACGACCAGGCGGCCGTCGGCCACGCGGTAGGCGGTGGACTCCTTGTGCGAGCCCTGGGCCAGCGGTGCGGCCTGGTCCAGGAAGTTGCGCGCAAACGCGATCACCTTGGCGCCACGCACCGGGTTGTAGCCGCCGCCCTTTTCGGCGCCGCCGGTTTCGGGAATGGCATCGGTGCCGTAGAGCGCGTCATACAGCGAGCCCCAGCGTGCATTGGCTGCATTCAAGGCATACCGGGCATTCAGGATGGGCACCACCAGCTGCGGGCCGGCCTGGGTGGCCAGTTCGGCATCGACGTTGGTGGTGGTGGCCTTGGCGCCGGCCGGCGCGGGCAGCAGGTAGCCGATGCGCTCCAGGAAGGCGCGGTAGGCGGGCATGTCGGCGATCGGGCCGGGGTGGGCCTTGTGCCAGGCGTCCAGCTCGGCCTGCAGGCGGTCACGCTCGGCCAGCAGGGCGGCGTTCTTGGGCGCCAGGTCATGCACGATCGCATCGAAACCGGCCCAGAAGGCGGCGCTCGACACACCGGCGGCGGGCAATACGCGGTCTTCGATGAAGCGGTACAGCTCGTTCGCAACTTCCAGACGATGGACAGTGGTGCGTTGGGTCATGGTCGGTTCCTCGTGGTCGTCGAAGGGAGGGTGAATGAAAAGGAAGTGAAAACGGTCGGGGCAGGCACCACGCTCACACGAGCGCGTAGACCCGGTTGAAGTAGTACAGCGTGAGCAGCGTGCCCACCGCAATGACCAGCCGGCGCAGCCAGGGGCCGGCCACCTTGCGGGCCAGGGCCGCGCCCACGTAGCCGCCCACGGTGGCCGTGGCCAGCATCACCAGCGTGTGCGGCCAGCTCACGGCGCCTGCCACGATGAAGGTCACCACCGTCACGCTGTAGATCACCGCCGACAGCAGGTTCTTCAGCGCGTTGATCTCCTGCACGTCGTCGTGCCCGGCGATCGCCAGGCTGGCCATCATCAGGATGCCCATGCCGGCGCCAAAAAACCCGCCATAGACCGACACCAGCAGCTGCCCGAACCAGCCCACCGGGCTGCCGGCGCTGCCCGGCTGCGGTGCGGCATGGTGGGCACGCCAGCGCTTGAGCGCGGCCGAGATCCAGGGGCTGGCCGCAAACAGCAGCGTGGCAAACCCCAGCAGCCACGGGATCAGGCCGGCAAAGGTGGCATCGCCCGCGGCCAGCAGCAGCAGGCCACCGGCAATGCCGCCCAGCAGCGAAGCCACACCCATGGGCAGCAGGTAACGCGCATGGCGCGACAGCTCGCGCTTGTAGGCCCAGGCGCCCGACAGGCTGCCCGGCCACAGCGACACCGAATTGCTGGCGTTGGCCACCACCGGTGGCACCCCCACGGCCAGCAGCGCCGGGAACGAAAAGAAGGTGCCGCCACCGGCGATCGAATTGACCGCCCCGGCCGCAAAGGCCCCGGCACCGATCAGCAGCACGTCGAGCAGCGTCATGCGAGGGGCTCCCCGCGGTCGTCCAGCAGGGCCAGCAGTTCGTGCAGGCTGCGGCCTTCATGGGTGGGGCTCACGCCCAGTTCCTCGCGCGGGGCGCCGCTGCGGTTGAGCCAGAAGGTGGTGAAGCCGAACCAGGTGGCGCCGGCGGCGTCCCAGCCGTTGCTCGACACGAACATCACCTGGCGGGCCGACAGCCCGGGCTGGGCTGCGCGCAGTGTCTCCAGGCCCAGCGCATAGACACGCGGATCGGGCTTGAAGCAACGCACCGGCTCCACGCTGATCACATGGTCCAGCAGGCCGGACAGGCCCGCACTCTTGACCGCCACGTCCAGCATCGACGGATCGCCGTTGCTCAGGATGCCGCAGGGCAGGCGGCGCTCGCGCAACGCGCGCAAGACCTCGCGGTTTTCAGGGAAGGCGCTGAGATGCCGGTATTCGTTCATCAGCCGGTCTTCACGCTCGCGCGTGAGGTCGAGGCCCAGGCGACGCGTGGCAAAACGCAGGCCATCGCGCGTGAGCTCCCAGAACGGGCGGTACAAGCGGCCCTTGGGGTCGGCCATCGTCACCAGGCGGGTGTACTCGATCTGCTTGTCGCGCCACAGTGCGGCCAGGGCTTCGCCCTTGCCGGGAAACAGCTGTTCCGCCGACAGCGCCACGCTATACACGTCGAACAGCGTGCCATAGGCATCAAACAGGATCGCTTGGGTCGCACCGGGTCTCATGATGGGCTCTACTGTATTCAAACCGGCATCGATGATTAATCCCCTGAGAAGTGCTTGATCTTTAACTTTTCAGCGCTTAATCTACGCAGGCATCTTTGACCAAAACATCATGGATCGGCTCAAACAGATCGAATCTTTTGTGTTGGTGGCCACTAAAGGCAGCCTGACGGCCGCCGCCAACGTGGAAGGCGTGGCCCCGGCGGTGATCGGCCGGCGCATCGACGCGCTTGAAGAACGCCTGGGCGTGAAGCTGCTGGTGCGCACCACCCGGCGCATCACCCTGACCCACGAAGGCAGCGCCT
>CAMLSD010000229.1 GCA_946482595.1 uncultured Comamonadaceae bacterium | reverse complement strand
CGACCTGCTGCTGGGCTACACCGGCATCGTGAGCTTCGCCCACACGATGTTCTTCGGCATCGGCGCCTATGGCGTGGCGATTGCGTCCACCCGCATGGGCGAAGGCTGGGCGGCGGTGCTGGTGGGTGTGGGCGTGGCCCTGGTGCTGTCGCTGGTGCTGTCGCTGGTGATCGGGCTGTTCAGCCTGCGGGTCAAGGCGATCTTCTACGCGATGATCACGCTGGCGGTGGCCTCGGCCTTCCAGACCCTGGCCTCGCAACTGTCCGAGTTCACCGGCGGCGAGGACGGCCTGACCTTCAAGGTGCCCGCGCTGCTCAGCCCGAGCTTCGAGCCGTTCGAGAGCGAGTTCCTGGGCGTGCTGATCGACGGGCGCATCATCAGCTACTACGGCCTGTTCCTCGTGGCGATGGGGCTGCTGCTGGTGATGCTGCGCATCGTCAACTCGCCCTTCGGTCGTGTGCTGCAGGCCATCCGCGAGAACGACTTCCGGGCCGAGGCCATCGGTTACCGCACCGTGGTCTACCGCACCCTGAGCAATGTGCTGTCGGCGCTGTTTGCCACGCTGGCGGGCTCGCTGCTGGCGCTCTGGCTGCGCTACAACGGACCGGACACCTCGTTGTCCTTCGAGATCATGCTCGACATCCTGCTGATCGTCGTGATCGGCGGCATGGGCACGATCTACGGCGCGGTCATCGGCAGTGTGCTGTTCGTGCTGGCCCAGAACTACCTGCAGGACCTGATGCGCCTGGGCGCCGGCGCCTTCGAGGGCGTGCCGGTGGCCTCCGAGCTGATCTCGCCCGATCGCTGGCTGCTCTGGCTGGGCGTGCTGTTCGTGCTGTGCGTCTACCACTTCCCCAGCGGCATCGTCGGCAAGCTGCGCCAGCGCGCGCTGGGCGCAGGCTGATCCGCACTCCCGGCTTTCCCGACCCCGACAACACGAAGGAGACAAGCGTGAAAAGAACGACATGGACCCCGCTCGCACTCACCGGCACGGCATTGGCGCTGAGCCTGGCCGGCTGCGGCGGCGGCTCGGACGACCTCAATGAAAAGCCCGCCTACGTGGGCAGCGTGCATCACCAGGAATATGACGGCAACACCGACGACCTGCTGACCGCCGGCCTGGGCAAGACCGGGCTGGCGCTGCCGGTGCCGGCCTATGCCAACCCGCAGCAGCCCACCGCAGCCGAGCTGCGCCGCCATGCGATTGCGGTCAACTATGCCGCGATGGTCGACATGACGGCCGCCGGTGGCTACGGCACGCTATACGGCCCCAACGTGACCGCCGACGGTGTCGTGACCACCGGTGAAGGCAAGATCGCCGGGGGCGAGTACATCGCCTTCAGCGACGACGGTTCCGGGCGCCAGAACGTGACGCTGATGGTGCAGGTGCCGGCCAGCTTCGACCCGAAGAACCCGTGCATCGTCACCGCCACGTCCTCGGGCTCGCGCGGCGTGTACGGCGGCATCACCACCGGCGAATGGGGCCTCAAGCGCGGCTGCGCAGTGGCCTACACCGACAAGGGCACCGGCTCGACGCCGCATGACCTGGCGTCGAACACCGTGGCGCGCATCGACGGCACACGCGCCACCTCGGCCGATGCCGGTGCGAACGCGATCTTCCGCGCGGCCCTGACCGATGCCGAGCTGGCGGCCTTCAACGCTGCCACACCCAACCGCGTGGCGATGAAACACGCGCACTCCCAGCGCAACCCCGAGAAGGACTGGGGCCGCTTCACGCTGCAGGCGGTGGAGTTTGCGTTCTATGTGCTCAACGAGCGCCTGGGGGATCGCAACGGCGCCGGCGAGCCGCTGGTGACCTTCAAGCCGAAGAACACGCTGGTGATCGCCTCGAGCATCTCCAATGGTGGCGGCGCGGCCGTGGCGGCGGCCGAGCAGGACGCCGACGGCCTGATCGACGGCGTGGCGGTGTCCGAGCCGGTGCTGCAGATGCCCGCGAACCTGAATGTGCAGGTGCAGCGCGGCGCCACCGTGCTGCCGATCAGCGGCCGCTCGCTGATCGACTTCACCAGCTATGCCAATCTGTTCCAGCAGTGCGCCGCACTGTCGGCCCAGGTGGCCGGCACGCCCTTCCAGGCCACCTATGCCGCGGCCTTCGGTTTCGTGGCGGGCAACCGTTGCGCGTCGCTCAAGGCACGTGGCCTGCTGAGTGCCGACACCACCGCGGCACAGGCCGACGAGGCGCTGCAGAAGCTGCGCGACTACGGCTGGGAGCCCACCAGTGACGCCCTGCATGCCTCGCACATCGCATTTGAAGTGGCCCCGGCGGTGACGCTCACGTTTGCCAATGCCCTGGCCCGCGCCAGCGTCAAGGACAACCTGTGCGGCTACAGCTTTGCCGCAGCCACCGCAGCCGGTGTGGTCACCGCGATGGACCCGACCCAGCTGGCCCAGACCTTCGCCACCGGCAACGGTGTGCCGCCGCAGGCGGCACCGAACATTCAGCTCATCAACAACCTGAACCCGGCCGGGCCGCTGCGCGACCTGCTGTCGATGTCGCCCAGCTCGGGCACGATGGACTGGAACCTCGACGGCGCGCTGTGCCTGCGCAACCTGCTGACCGGCACCGATGCCGCCGCGGTGGCGCTGCAGACCGGCCTCAACGAGACCCGGCGCACCGGCAACCTGCGCGGCAAGCCGGCGGTGATCGTGCACGGCCGGGACGATGCGCTGGTGCTGGTGAACCACAACTCGCGCCCGTACTACGCCCTGAACAAGCAGGTCGAGGGCAACCGCAGCCGGCTGAGCTACCTGGAGATCACCCATGCACAGCACTTCGACGGGTTCATCGGCCTGCCCACCATCCTGCCGGGCTATGACACCCGTTACGTGCCGGGCCATGTCTACCTGAACCATGCGCTCGATGCGGTGTATGCCCACCTGAAAAACGGCACCGCGCTGCCGCCCAGCCAGGTGGTGCGCACGGTACCGCGCGGCGGCACGCCCGGCGCCGCCCCGGCAATCACGGCGGCCAACGTGCCGGTGCCGTCGATGAACCCGGCTGCGGGCGACCGCATCGTGGTCAACGGCAACACGGTGCAGGTGCCGGAGTGAGAGACCGAGTGGTTCGGTGATCGGATGCCATGCGGCCTGCCCTCTCCCCCACCCCCTCTCCCGCAAGCGGGAGAGGGGAG
>CAMLSD010000228.1 GCA_946482595.1 uncultured Comamonadaceae bacterium | reverse complement strand
CGCTTGCGACCGTCGAATGCACGGTCGCGATGCGGTTGCCGAACACCAGGTCGAGTTGGCGCAGGCGATCGACGTTGCGGTCCAGCACCGTCACGCGCGCGCCCATGCCCACGGCCACCTGCAATGCGTTCGTGCCCACCACGCCGCCGCCCAGCACGACCACGTGCGCCGGGGCCACGCCAGGCACGCCGCCCAGCAGCACACCCATGCCGCCCTTCGACTTCTCGAGGTGCGCCGCTCCCGCCTGCACCGCCATGCGGCCAGCGACCTCGCTCATGGGCGCCAGCAGCGGCAGGCCGCCGCCTGGACCGGTGACGGTCTCATAGGCGATGCACACCGCGCCGGACTTCATCAGCCCCGCCGTCTGCTCCGGATCCGGGGCCAGGTGCAGATAGGTGTAGAGCAGCTGCCCTTCCCGCAGCAACGCGATCTCGGAGGGCTGCGGCTCCTTGACCTTCACGATCATCTCGCCCTGCATGAAGGCCTCGGTGGCATCCGCCGCCAGGCGCGCGCCGGCAGCCTGGTAGGCCTCGTCGCTCAGGCCGATGTCCGCTCCCGCGCCGGACTGCACCCAGACCTCGTGCCCGCGGGCCGTCAGCTCGCGCACGCTGGCTGGTGTCAATCCGACGCGGTACTCGTGGTTCTTGATCTCCCGGGGCACGGCAATCCTCATGAATGTCTCCGTGGTGGAACGAAGGGATTGTGGAAATCGTCCGAGAGCGCAGAAACCTGCATCTGGAATTGTCCGATTACATTAGCCGTGCTGATGAATGCGTTCGATCCTGCCGCCCTGGAATGCCTCGCCGCGTTGGCGGATGCCGGCAGTTTCGAGCGCGCAGCCCAGCAACTGTCCATCACGCAATCGGCGGTCTCGCAGCGACTGCGGGTGCTGGAAACCGCCCTCGGCCGGCTGCTCGTCGTGCGCGCCCGCCCGCTGCGCCTGACCGAGCCTGGCAAGGTCCTGCTGCGCTATGCCCGCCAGATGCAGGCCATGCGGGCGGACATCGCCCGCGAACTCGGCGCGACACGAGGCCAGGACGAACGCCTGCCGATCGCCGTCAATGCCGACAGCCTCGCCACCTGGGTGCTGCCGGCATTGAACGAGGTGGTGCACGCCGGTCAGCGGGAAGGTTATGGCCTGGAGTTGATCGTCGACGACCAGGACTTCACCCACGACTGGCTGCGTGAAGGCGCTGTGCTCGGCTGCGTCAGCACGGTGGCCGAGGCGCTGCGCGGCTGCAGCGTCACCGCCCTGGGCACCATGCGCTACATCGCAGTCGCGAGCCCCGCCTTTTGCGCGACCAGGCTGCAGGCGGGTCTGCACCGCGGCAACTTCGCCCAGGTGCCGTGGCTGGTCTTCAACCGCAAGGACGACATGCATGTGCTGTGGGTGGCCAAGGCGTTCGGCATCCAATCGCCGCGACTGGTCGAGCGCTACGTGCCGTCCTCGGAAGCTCATGTTCGCGCCGCCACGATGGGCTGGGGTGTCGGTGTCATGCCCGAACAGCTCGCTGCGCCCTGGCTCGCCGACGGCACGCTCGCCGCCCTGCATGCGGACGTCTGGGTCGACGTGCTCCTGCATTGGCACCAGTGGAAACTGCGCGCCGATGATTCGCCTGAACCGCCACTGCGCGCCGGCGTGCTGGACCGCATCGGCCGGGCCTTGATCGTGGGGGCCGGCGATTCGTTGCGGCCGGCGCCCGGATAATCCCCGCCCATGATTCGCATGCTGGTCGGCCTGGGAAACCCGGGCACGGAATACGAGGGCACCCGCCACAACGCGGGCTTCTGGTGGGTCGACGAAGCCGCCCGGGTGCTGGGCGCCCGCCTCGTGCACGAGCGGGCCTACCACGGGCTGGTGGCCCGCGTGAACCGGCCGGACGGCCCGGTCTGGCTCATCGAGCCCCAGACCTACATGAACCTGTCGGGCAAAGCAGTCGCGCCGCTGGCGCGCTTCTTCAAGATCGAGCCATCGCAGATCCTCGTCGTGCACGACGAACTGGACCTGCCGCCCGGCCAGATGAAGATCAAGCAGGGTGGCGGTGTCGCCGGGCACAACGGCCTCAAGGACATCCAGGCGCAGCTCGGCACGGCCGACTTCTGGCGCCTGCGCATCGGCATCGGCCACCCCGGGGACCGGTCGGAAGTGGCCAACTGGGTGCTGCGCAAGCCGGCGTCGGACGACCGCGAGGCCATCATGAAGTGCATCACCCAATCCATCGACGCCCTGCCCCTGCTGCTCGACGGCCCCATGGAACGCGCGACGATGAAGATCCACGCCAAGCCCCCGCGGCCGAAGCCGGCGCCGCCTGCCGCGGCAGCAGCCGCCAAGCCGGTGGAGCCGGCGCAGTGAACGCACGCGCCACCCTCCTCGCAGCCGTCCTCGGCGTCGTCCTGGCCTCAGCCGCTGCGGCGCAGGAGCGCGGCAGCGACACCGTCTACCGCTGCGGCGCCGACGGGCGACAGTATTCCGACAACGCCTGTCCGGACGGCAAGCCCGTCGCCGCCGCCGATGCGCGTTCCGCGGAGCAACGCCGCCATGCCGAGGAGGTGGTGCGGCGCGAACGGGAACTTGCCGACCGCCTGGCGCGCGAACGCGAGCAGCGCGAACGCAGCGCGCCCGGTGCCATCGGCATCGGATCGAGCAGCCCGAAAGCCACCCCCAGCTCCGCCACCTCGACGGGACCGAAGAAGTCCCCGCGCAAGAAAAAGAAGAAGAACACGCGCGCCGCCGGGCAGCGCGCCTGATTCAAGCCTGCGCTGGAGACTCGTTCAGCGGTTCTCGGCTGCCGGAAGCACGGACGCCGAAGCCACCAGCTGCCGGTACTTCGACCACAACTGGTCCTTGCTCTCGATGTTCTTCGGATCGACCGGGATGCAGGCCACCGGGCACACCTGCACGCACTGCGGCTCATCGAAGTGGCCGACGCACTCGGTGCACTTGCGCGGGTCGATCTGGTAGAACTCCGGCCCCATCGAGATGGCCTGGTTCGGGCATTCGGGTTCGCAGACGTCGCAGTTGATGCAATCGTCAGTGATCATCAGGGCCATGCTGCGCCTTCAGGACGTCAAATCTCCGGCGTGTGCGCGACGCGCTCCTTCAGCCGCTGAAGCACCGAAGGTGCCACGAATTTCGAGACATCACCGCCCAGAGTGGCAATCTCGCGAACGAAGGTGCCGCTGACGAACTGGAACTGGTCCGACGGTGTCAGGAACAGCGTCTCGACCTCCGGCATCAGCTGCCGGTTCATGCCCGCCATCTGGAACTCGTATTCGAAGTCGC
>CAMLSD010000227.1 GCA_946482595.1 uncultured Comamonadaceae bacterium | reverse complement strand
ATGCGCCCGGTCCAGATGTCCTTGTACATGACCCAGTCGCCCATGAAGCTGTAGAGCGGGCGGCTGAACGAGGCGGGCTTGTTCTTCTCGAAGCCGAAATGGCCGATCCAGGCGAACCCGTAGCCGCACAGCAGCCCGGCGGGCAGGAACCACCACTGGCCGGTGGTCACCAGCGCCACCAGGCAGGCGAGCGACAGCGTCGACCCCACGAAGTGCAGCCGCCGGCAGGTGCGGTTGCTGTGTTCGCTGAGGTAGATCGGATAGAACTCGGCGAAGCTGTGCAGCGCCTTGAGTTCAGCCGCCGTGGCGTGACGCCCCGGGGCGGGAGTGGATGTGTTCATGCTGGCTGGGGCGGGCGCACCCGCAGGAAGGCCGACATTTCATTCAACACCGCATCGGGCGCTTCCAGCATCAGGGTATGCCCGGCCGGCACCGTGCGCACATCGGCCCGCAGCGCACGCGCCAGCTCGGCCGTGCCCTTGGGCGAGGTCATCTGGTCGCGTTCGCCCAGCAGCAGCATCACCGGGCACTGCACCGCGGCGGCAGCCTCCATGCCGCGCGCATAGGCGTTGCACACGCTGAAATCATGGAAAAAGAGGTTCGCGCCGGCCTGGCGGGCGGCGTGGTCGGCCTGCACGCGGCGCATCAGCGCGCGGTTGCCGCCGTGCAGCCAGAAGCCCGGCGCAGGTGCCGAGGGCTTGGACGCCAGCGACGAGATCGAAAAGGCGTTCACCATGTCGATCGCCTTCAGCGGGTCACGGGCGGACGTCTCCAGCAGGGCGGCCGACACCTTCATCGGATAGGCCGTGCCGACCATCAGCAGGTGGCTGGCCGCCTCGCCCAGGCGCGCGGCGGCTTCCAGGGCGATCAGCGACCCCATGCTGTGGCCGATCAGTGCGCTGTGCCGGGCGCCAGCGGCCTGCAGCAGCGCCACCACCCACTGTGCGTTGGATTCGACGTCAGGCAGCGCGGGGCCGGCGCTGCGTCCGTGGCCTGGCAGGTCCACGCACAGCACGCTGTGGCCGTGATGCGCAAGGTAGCGGCTTTGCAGTGCCCATACGCTGTGGTCGTGCAGTGCGCCGTGGATCATCACCACCGTCGGCAGGGCCGGGTCGAAGGGTTTGCCGCCGGTGTAGGCATAGGCCTCGCGGCCGTCGATCATGAGCTTCATCAGGCAGCTCCCAGCTTTTCGGCGGCCTTCAGCGCGCGCGTGAGATCGTCGATCAGGTCGGCGGGATCCTCCAGGCCGATCGACAGGCGGATCGTGCCCTGGGTGATGCCCGCCTGGGCGAGGGCGGCGTCGTCCATGCGGAAGTGCGTGGTCGACGCCGGGTGGATCACCAGCGAGCGGCAGTCGCCCACATTGGCCAGGTGGGAGAAGACCTTCAGCGTCTCGATGAAACGGCGGCCCTGGGCGCGGTTGCCCTTCATGTCGAAACTGAAGACCGAGCCACAGCCGCGCGGCAGCAGCCGGGCCGCCAGTTCATGGCTGGGGTGGCCAGGCAGCTCGGGGTAGCCCACGCGCTCGACCATCGGGTGGCTGGCCAGGAACTCGACGATGCGGCGCGCATTGGCCACGTGCCGCTCCATGCGCATCGACAGGGTCTCGATGCCCTGCAGGATCAGCCAGGCCGTGTGCGGGCTCATGCACGCGCCGAAGTCGCGCAGGCCTTCACGGCGCGCGCGCAGCAGGAAGGCGCCCACCGTGCTTTCCTCGCTGAAGACCATGTTGTGGAAGCCGGGATACGGCTGGGTCAGCTCGGGGAATCGGCCGGAGGCCTCCCAGTCGAAGCGTCCGCTGTCCACCAGCACCCCCCCGATCACCGTGCCGTGCCCGGACAGGAACTTGGTGGCCGAGTGGTAGACGAGGTCGGCGCCGTGATCGAAGGGGCGCATCAGCACCGGCGAGGTGAAGGTCGAGTCCACCAGCAGCGGGATGCCGTGTTCGTGCGCGATGGCGCTGATGGTCGGGATGTCCAGCACGTCCAGGCCGGGGTTGCCCAGCGTCTCGCCGAAGAACAGCCGCGTCTCGGGCCGCACGGCCGCCCGCCAGGCGTCGATGTCGCCCGGTTTGACGAAGGTGGTCGAAATCCCGAAACGGGCCAGCGTGTAGTGCAGCAGGTTGTGCGAGCCGCCGTACAGGGCCGAGCTGGCGACGATGTGCGAGCCGGCACCCATCAGCGTGGCCACTGCCAGGTGCAACGCGGCCTGGCCGCTGCTGGTGGCAATGGCGCCCACGCCCCCTTCGAGTGCGGCCACGCGCTCTTCGAGCACTGCCGTGGTCGGGTTGGAGATGCGCGAGTAGACGTGGCCGGAACGCTCCATGTTGAACAGCGCGGCGGCATGGTCGCTGTCGTTGAACACGAACGAGGTGGACAGGTGGATCGGCACCGCACGCGCCCCGGTGGTGGGGTCGGGCGCGCTGCCGGCATGCAGCGCGAGCGTGTCGAAGCCGGGGTCGGAATAGCCGGGCATACAGGGTCTCCTGGTCTTGTCGTGACGCAAGCTTCGGTTGGGACAAAGGGTTACCGAGCGCGTCTGTGCCTCGGCATTGTGGGCTATATTGAAGCCTCGAACTGTCGCCCGGGCATCAGCATGCCGGGCACGTCCACAGGCACAGCGCATCGCACCAGGAGGGCCCCATGAAAGTCAGTGACATCCTTCGCGTCAAGGGCGGCACCTTGTTCACCGTGGTGCCCGAGCAAGCGCTGGGCGATGCGCTCAGAACCATGGCCGAGCACGACATCGGCTCGCTCGTGGTCATGGAACACGGCGATCTGGTGGGCATGCTGACCTTCCGCGAGGCGATCAAGGCGGTGGTGTCCAACGGCGGTGCGGTGGGCGCCACGATCGTGCGCACGGTGATGGACAACGCCCCGCTGACCTGCACGCTCGAGACCGAGATCGACGAGGTCCGCCGCATGATGCTCGGCCGCCACGCACGCTACATGCCCGTGATGAACGACCGCACGCTGATGGGTGTGGTGTCGCTTTACGACGTGGCCAAGGCGGTGGTCGACGCACAGGACTTCGAGAACCGCATGCTCAAGGCCTACATCCGCGACTGGCCGGTCAGCGACGAGCCAGCCCAGGCCAGCTGAGCGGCCTGCGCGCACGAGGCGCCGCGTAGAATTCAGGGTTCTCCCTCAACGGGGGAGGCTGGCGCGACGTCAGCCGGCCCCCAGCAACGCGCGGCGATCCATGTCTGGCAGCACCTTCGGTACCCTGTTTCGCGTCACCAACTTTGGTGAATCCCATGGCCCGGCCATCGGCTGCGTGATCGACGGCTGCCCCCCGGGCA
>CAMLSD010000226.1 GCA_946482595.1 uncultured Comamonadaceae bacterium | reverse complement strand
TCCCAGACCTTGAAGTACTTGCGCGGCGTCTCGTCCAGGATGCTGGCGGGCACGTTGGCGCCGATGTTGAACACCAGCACCTCGATGGGCCCGTGCTCCGCCTCCACGCGGTCGAAGAGCGCCGCCACGTCCTCCTCGCGGCGTGCGTCGCTGGCGAAGGCGTGGGCGGATCCGCCCTCGGCCCGGACGCGATCCACCAGCGGCTGCAGCTTGTCCGCCGTGCGCCGGGTGACGCAGGCGGTGTAGCCACCGCGGGCAAAGCGGCGGGCAATGGCGCCGCCGGTGGCGTCGCCGGCGCCGACCACCAGCACGACCGATGCCCGCGGACTGTGAGCAGCGGTGAACGACGGGGCGGGATCAGGAGCAGTCATGGTGCGGGGTGCGCGGCGTAGCATCGCGCCGATCTGCTGGCCAAAGGTGGCCGGCATTCTCATGCCCGTGCCCATGACACGCACCGTAGAGTGTTTCTTCGACGTCGGCAGCCCCGCGTCCTACTTGGCCTGGACGCAGCTGCCCCGCCTGTGCGCCACGGCCGGCGCCGAGCTGCGCTGGCGGCCGATGCTGCTGGGCGCGGTGTTCCAGGCCACCGGCAACAGCTCGCCGGCTTCCGTGCCGGCCCGCGGACGCTACATGAACCGCGACCTGCAGCGCAGCGCGCAGCGCTTCGGCGTGCCCTTTGCGCTGAACCCGCATTTCCCCATCATCACGCTGCGCCTGATGCGCGTGCTGGCCGGCCTGCAGCTGCGCGAGCCGGCGCGCATGGAAACCGCCATGGCCGCCGTGTACGACGCCATCTGGGTGCGCGCGCTGAACATGAACGACCCCGAGGTGGCCGCCCAGGTCTTCGCCACCGCCGGCTTCGACCCCGCCGCCATCGCCGCGCTGACCGATGACCCCGCCGTCAAGGCCGCATTGAAGGCCACCACCGACGAGGCGGTGCAGCGCGGCGTGTTCGGCGCACCGACGATGTTCGTGGGGGACGAGATGTTCTTCGGGCAGGACCGGCTGGATTTCGTGCGGGTGGCGCTGGGCGGTTCGGTGGGTGGCTGACGGCGCGAGGTAGTGCGGCGTTCGCGCTCCAGATCCGCAACGACCCGACCGACCGCCGGTCTGGTGGTAGGTGCAGCTCGGCACGCCACCGGCGTGCAACCAGCGATCGTGCAGGGGACGGGCCCGGATTCACGAAGCCATCTTGTCTAGGCGCTCCACGAAACGCCCGAGCGATGCTCCCTCGTCTTGCTGCGGACGCGACCCTCGTCCTCCACTTGGCGTTCATCGCCTTTGCACTGTTCGGGGCGTTGTTCGCGCTTCGCTGGCGCTGGATTCCGCTCGTTCAGGTGCCGGCTGCCGCTTGGGGCGTATTTGTAGAGGTCACCGGGCGGCTGTGTCCGCTGACCGAGCTTGAAAACCACTTCCGCGCGCTGGCCGGCCAAGGTGGTTACTCGGAGAGCTTTGTCGAGCGCTATCTGTTGCCCATGATCTACCCATCCGGCCTCACTCGCGATGTTCAGTTTGTCCTTGCAGCCATTGTCCTGGCGGTCAATATCGCCGTCTATGGCATTCTGCTATGGCGGCGTCTGCGCAATGTCGAAGTAAAACGCTAACGCGGTAAATCCCCGTGCCACCTGAGCGCGCGCGATGCGTACTTGCGCGGCAGCGCGCAGCGTGATTGCCATGCCTTGATCGAGCGGCCATGTGCCCGCAATCGATCCAGGGAATGGCGATGACACCGTTACGCCAACGCACGCTCGACGCGTTGGAGCTTCGTGGCCTGGCGCAGCGAACGCGAGAGGCTTACATCGATGCGATCCCGGGCCTGGCCAAGCGCTACCGATGCAGCCCCGAGCAGTTGAGTGCCAAGCAGGTGCAGGCCTACCTGCTGCACCCGCTGCGCGCGGTCGACATCGACAGCTGCGCCGACCGCATGTGCATCCGCGTCGAGCAGGGCAAGGGCGCCAAGGGCCGCTGCGTGCCGCAGGCGCCCGACGTGCTGCAGGTGCTGCGGCACTGGTGGCATGCGGCGCGGCCCGAGGCGTGGCTGTTCGCCGCGGCCACCGAGGATGGCGTGCACGCTGCCGGTCAAGGTCTGCGGCACCGACCCCGGCGGCGACGGCCGCTCGCGGCAGGCCTGGCGGCTCTTGACCGCCATTGCCGCAACCTTACACTGCCCATTCCGCCAGCCTGCACCTGCGGAGCAGGCGGTTCAGTTCAACACGGTTTATCAGCCGCAGGCTATGTCGCCGCGACTTCGGGCCTGCGTGACGCGGCTGATCAACGCTATTTGTTCGGCACCCCCGGGCGCGCCACCTACGGTGTCGCAGGTGGCGGGCCGCACCAACCCACGAACGCAAATTGTCCAGGCCCACAGCACCCCACGCATGTTCTCCGCACTCCAACCGATCATCTACGTCCAAGTCTCGGCCGAGCGCCTGACGCTCAAGAACCTCAAGACAGGTGGGTCCATCTCGGAGGTGCCAGAACTCGCGATCAGCGCACCGCCGAAGCGAAGCATCCTTGCGGTCGGTCCGCAGGCAAGAGTTGCGGCAGCCTCTCAGTCGGCAGAAGTTGTCAATCCGTTTGCGCATCCGCGAACCATGGTCTCCGACTTCACCGTCGCAGAACAACTCCTGAAGCACCAATTGCGCAGGGTCTTGGGCAACTCGCTGCTGGCTCTCTCACCTCACGTCGTCATCCACCCGCTTGGGTCGCCAGCCGGAGGCTTCACCCAGGTTGAGCGCCGGGCTTTCCGAGAAATGGCACTCGGTGCAGGCGCCTCGAAGGTGCACGTTTGGACCGGGCGGCCACTCACCGATCAAGAAGTCCTCTCCAGGCGGCCACCGTCCAGTGGCGGCGAGTGGGAGTAACGAGTTGCGGTTCGACTCGTATGCATCGCCTCATCACTCTTCTCGCTGTCACAGTCCCCCGCGCAAAGAGCAAAACCCATAGGCCCTGGAGGCGCGCCGCGCGGCTTGGCCTTATGGGTTCGCCGGGTCAGATCCTGATGAAGTTCGTCGCGGCGAGCGGTCCGAACGGCAGTTCCGCCAGGCGTCCGCCCACCGCGAGCGAACCGAGGTCCACCGGGAAATAGCCGATCGCCTGCAGGATCTTCCGGACCTCGGCCTTCGCCTGCGGGTCGTCGCCGGAGTAGAACTGCACGCGCTGGCCACCGGATGCCTCCGGCTGTGTCAGCACCCGGACATCGAGGTGGTTGAGGGCCTTGACCACGCGTGCGCCCGGCACGAATTCGCAGAACACCTCGCTGGAATACCGGCCCCCGAGATCGATGGCCTTGATGCCGTAGGC
>CAMLSD010000225.1 GCA_946482595.1 uncultured Comamonadaceae bacterium | reverse complement strand
GGGACGCAAGAAAGGGAACTCGGCCGCCGGGCCGAGACCCGGCTCGCCCCGCCAGGGGCGACACTCGGCGCCACACAACACCGCCGCAGCGACTCGAAGCACCCTCTCCCCAACCCTCTCCCGCAAGCGGGAGAGGGAGCCAACCGCTGGCTCGCCTCGGCAGGGGCGACACACGGCGCCACTCACCACCGCCGCAGCGACTCGAAGCACCCTCTCCCCAACCCCGCAAGCGGGAGAGGGGGGCAGGGTGGCGCAATCGGCGTGGAGCCTGCCGCTCAGAACCCCAGGGACGCCAGCAGGTCGTCGACCTCGTCCTGCTTGAGGGCCTTGTCGGGCACCTGCGGGCCGGCGAGTTCTCCGGGGGTGGGGGCGATCATCGGGGCCGGGGCGGGGGTGATGGGGCCGGACGGCATCTGTGCCGACAACTGCTCGGGGGCGCTGGCCACCAGCAGGTCGAGCAGCTGGCGTTCGGTGCGGGTGATGATGTCGATCACCTTCTTGATCACCTGGCCCGACAGGTCCTGGAAGTCCTGCGTGAGCATGATGTCGCTGAGCACCTGGTTCTGCTGGTCGGCAAAGCTCGAGGCCCGCTCGGCATAGCTGGCGCACAGCTTCATCATCGCGCGCGCCCGTTCGACGGACAGGTTCTCGGCCTCGGCCAGGCGGCGCAGGCTGTCGGCCAGGTCACGGCCCTGAGCGGCCATGTCGTCACACTGCGGCTTGCCTTCGTCGACCAGGTTGAGCACCTTGTTGGCCGCGTTTTCGGTCATCTTGCCCACATAGGCCAGGCGCTCGCGGGCGTCCGGGATCTCGTGCGCGACCTTCTGGAGTTCGGTCCCGGCGCCCAGCGCGATCATCGCCTCGTGCAGCTGCCGCGTGATGCGGCCCAGCCAGACGAAGGCTTCGTCCTTCGACACGGTCAGCGCTGCATTGCCTTCGTTCGGATTCATGCCATCCCTTTCTTTTTCAGAATGTTGTGCACCTTGTCGCTCAACACCGCTGCGGTGAAGGGCTTGACGATGTAGCCATCGGCGCCGTTCTGGGCCGCCTCGATGATGTTTTCCTTCTTGGCCTCGGCGGTGATCAGCAGGAAGGGCAGGTGCTTGATCGGCTCGGCGGCGCGCACCTGCTGCAGCAGCTCCAGCCCGGTCATGTTGGGCATGTTCCAGTCGCTGATGACGAAGTTGATCGTGCCGCCTTCGAGCTTGCGCAGCGCGTCGACGCCATCCTCGGCTTCGGTGATCTTCTGGCAACCCAGCTCCTTGAGCAGGTTGCCGACAATGCGTCGCATGGTGCTGAAGTCGTCGACGACCAGCACATGAAAGTTGGCAAGGGACATGGAGGGTGAAAGACGGGGACGCTGGCGCCGCACGGGCCAGGCCCGTGTCGGCCGGGAAACTTCACATCGGATGGATCATTGTTACAGAACTGACATGTCGATGGCATGACAGCGCTGCCACGTCCACGCCCCCGGCGTGCCTTTGTTCACGTCAGGACCCGCTGGTGTCCCGACCCGGTGGCAGTGGCCGCAACACGGGCCGTCCGTTACATTGAGGGGCAGGGTCGGCACATGCGTGATCGACGTGGATCAAGGGGGCAGCATGGTGAGTCGGATCGGATCGGGCAGGGTGGCCTGGCAGGCGCTGGGCCTGCTGTGCGTGGCGCTGGTGTGCGCTTCGGCCGCGCGGGCCGACGACGTGCAGCTTGACGCCCAGGGCACGGCCAGCACCGTGTTCACGCTCGAGGCCAAGTCCGAGCAGGAGCGCTGCGTGCGCCTGAAGCGGGGTGAACGCATCGTCTGGGCCTTCGTGGCCCAGGGCCCGGTGGACTTCAGCATCCGCACACGCGCCAGCCGCGAAGTGATGGGCAGCTCGTCACGCAAGGACGTGCGCGAAGCGCGCGACGCGCTCGAAGTGCCACGCGACCAGGACTACTGCTGGTCCTGGGCCAACCGCAAGGACAGCAACGTGCAGGTGTCGATGCAGCTGCGCCGCAAGTGAACCGCCGCGCCCGATGTCACCGCGCCCGAAGGACCCCCGATGAGCACCGTGTTCGAAAAGCTGCTGAGCGGCGAATGGCCCTGCGCCAAGGTCTATGAAGACGAACACGTCTTCGCCTTCATGGACGCCGGACAGGTCAACGACGGCCATGTGATCGTGGCCACACGCCGGCCCTGCGAGACCCTGATGGACTGCACCGACGACGAGGCCGCGGCGCTGATGCGTGCCGCACGCCGCCTGGCGCTGGCCGTGCAGGCCGCGTTTGCGCCCGAAGGCATCACGGTGCTGCAGGCCAACCGGCCGGCGGGCTGGCAGACCGTGCCGCATCTGCACCTGCATGTGCTGCCGCGCTACAGCGGCGACGGCGTCGAGCTCACCTGGCCCCGCAAGGAGCCCGGCATCGACCGCCTGCGCGAGCTGGCCGCACAGGTGCTGGCCACGCAGGTGCTGGCCGCCGGCGGCTGACACCGCGCAGCGGCCATGCCACCGCTCAGGCGGCTGCCTTCACCTTCAGCCGCCAGGCATGCAGCAGCGGCTCGGTGTAGCCGCTGGGCTGCTCGACGCCCTTGAACACCAGGTCCAGTGCGGCCTGGTAGGCCGCCCCCTGCGGATTGGCCACCAGGCTGCGGTAGGCGGGGTCGCCGGCGTTCTGCTGGTCGACCACCGCGGCCATGCGCTCGAAGGTCGCACGCACCTGGGCTTCGCTCACCACACCGTGCAGCAGCCAGTTGGCGATGTGCTGGCTCGAGATGCGCAGCGTCGCGCGGTCTTCCATCAGGCCGACGTTGTGGATGTCGGGCACCTTGGAGCAGCCCACGCCCTGGTCGATCCAGCGCACCACATAACCCAGGATGCCCTGCACGTTGTTGTCCAGCTCCTGCTGGCGCTCGGCCTCGCTCCACTTCACCTCGGCCGCCACCGGCACCTTCAGCAGGTCGGCCAGGATGGCGTCGCGCACGCTGTCGGCGTCGGTCTTCTCGAGCTCCTGCTGCACCGCGGCCACGTCGACCTGGTGATAGTGCAGCGCATGCAGCGTGGCGGCCGTGGGTGAAGGCACCCAGGCGGTGTTGGCACCGGCCTTGGGATGGCCGACCTTCTGCTCCAGCATCGCGGCCATCAGGTCGGGCATGGCCCACATGCCCTTGCCGATCTGGGCCCGCCCGCGCAGGCCGCACGACAGGCCGGTGAGCACATTGCTGCGCTCATAGGCAGCGATCCACGGGGTGGTCTTCATGTCGCCCTTGCGCAGCATCGGGCCGGCCTGCATGGCGGTGTGCATCTCGTCGCCGGTGCGGTCGAGGAAGCCGGTGTTGATGAA
>CAMLSD010000224.1 GCA_946482595.1 uncultured Comamonadaceae bacterium | reverse complement strand
ACCATGTCACGGCGTGACCGCCTGCTGGCGCAGCGGCAGATCGCTCTGGTCATCAGCGGCGTGCTGCTGCTGCTCTACCCGCCTTTGCTGGAAGGCGAGATCCATGGCGTGCCCTGGTCGCACGTGGCGCTGTTCGGCGTGTGGGTGGCGTGCATCGCCCTCACCTGGCTGATCGGCCGCGCCGCTGCGGGCGACGACCCATGACCCTGGGCAGCTTCTGGGTGGCGCTGATCGCGCTGGCCTACCTGCTGCTGTTGTTCGGCATCGCCTACTGGGCGGACCGCCGCGCGGGCCAGGGCCGCAGCGTGATTGCCAGCCCCTGGGTCTATTCGCTGTCGCTGGCGGTGTACTGCTCCGCGCTGGCCATCTACGGCACGGTGGGCTATGCCGCGAAGGCCGGCGGGCTGTACCTGGCGCTGTCCATCGGCCCCACGCTGGCCTGGGCGCTGTGGTGGGTGCTGCACCGCAAGATCGTGCGCATTGCGCGCACGTACCACATCACCTCCATTGCCGACTTCATCGCGGCACGCCACGGCAAGAGCGCACTGCTGGCGGGCATCGTGAGCGTCATCGCGGTGTTCGGCGTGGTGCCCTACCTGGCGCTGGAACTCAAGGCGGTCAGCATCAGCCTGGGCCTGCTGGAACGCTACCCGGTGCCGATGATGCCGGCGCTGACCAGCAGCGTGCCGGTGCTGCAGGACACCGGCTTCTGGGTCACCGCGCTGCTGGCGGTGTTCGTCATCGTGTTCGGCACGCGCCACCTGGACACCACCGAGCGGCACGAGGGCATGGTGGCCGCCATCGCCTTCGAGTCGGTGGTCAAGCTGGTGGCCTTCGTGGCCATTGGCCTGTTCGTCACCTTCATGCTGTTCTCGGGCCCGGCCGACCTGCTCAAGCGCGCCGGGCAGCCTTCGCTGCTGTCGATGGCGACTGCGGAGACTTCGCGCTGGAACTCGCTGGTGCTGCTGTCGATGGTGGGCGCGGTGCTGCTGCCGCGCCAGTTCCAGGTGGCCGTGGTGGAGAACGTGGACGAGGGGCATTTGCGGCAGGCCTCGTGGCTGTTCCCGCTGTACCTGCTGGTCATCAGCCTGTTCGTGCTGCCGATCGCCATGGCCGGGCTTGCCCTGCTGCCGGGCGGCGCGGTCGATCCGGACATGTTCGGCCTGGCGCTGGCCATGGCGGCCGAGCGGCCCGTGCTGGCGGTGCTGGTGTTCATCGGCGGCTTGTCGGCGGCCACGGCGATGGTGATCGTGGAGGTGATCGCGCTGTCCACCATGCTGTCGAACAGCCTGGTGGTGCCACTGCTGCTGAAAAGCCGGCTGCGCTTGGCGCCTAACGGTGATTTGACGCGGGTACTGCTGCTCATCCGCCGCGCGCTGATCGTGGCGCTGCTGATGATGGGCTACCTGTACTACCGCTTTGCGGCGGAGCTGTATTCGCTGGTGGCCATCGGCACCATCACGCTGGCGGCCGTGGCGCAGGTGGCGCCGGCCTTCATCGGCGCGCTGTACTGGAAGCAGGGTTCACGCAGCGGCGCGCTGGCGGGGCTGGTGTGCGGCTTCGCGCTGTGGGGCTACACGCTGCTGCTGCCTTCGCTGGTGCAGGCCGGCCAGCTGTTCGCGCCGCAGCTCATCATCGAAGGGCCGTTCGGCTGGGCCGCCCTGCGGCCGACCAGCCTCTTCGGCCTGGGCAGCCACCTGGACTTCCTGAGCCATGGCCTGGTGTGCAGCCTGCTGGTGAACGCGGGCCTGTACGTGTGGGTGTCGCTCTGGTCGGGCCAGAGCATCGCCGAGCAGGCGCAGGCCCTGCGCTTCGTCGACGTGTTCCTGGAAACCACCTCCGCGCGCGCGGCCAGCGTGTCGCGCGGGAACATGGACCCGCCGCGCCTGCGCTCGCTGCTGACGCGCTTTCTCGGCCCGGCGAAGGCCGATGCCGTATGGGCCGACCAGCTGGCCGCGCGCGGCCTGGCCGAAGGCGATGCGCGGCCCGTGGACGCCAGCTTCGTCGCCGCTTGCGAGGCTGAGCTGGCGGGCGCCATCGGCAGCACGTCGGCGCGCATCGTGCTGGATTCGATCGCGCAGAGCGAGCCGGCCGAGCTGGACGCGGTGATCCAGGTGCTGGACGAGGCCTCGCAGGCCATCGAGTACTCGCACGAACTGGAGCGCAAGTCGCGTGAGTTGGAGGCCACCGCGGCCGCCCTGCGCGAGAACCAGCAGCGCTTTCGCGACCTGGCTGAATCCGCTTCCGACTGGTTCTGGGAAACCGACGCCGAGCTGCGCTTCACCTACATCTCCGAGAACTTCGTCGAGGCCACCGGCTGGCCCACCAGCCAGGTGCTGGGCAAGCGGCGCTGGGACATCGTGGACCCGCGCGAACTGGCCGAGAACGCCGACAAATGGCGCCGCCACCGCGAGGAATGCGAGGCGCACATGCCCTTCCGGCGTTTCGAATACCGTGTGCGCAGCCCGGACGGCAAGGACACCTTCATCCGCATCACCGGCAAGCCCTGCCATGACGAGACGGGCCGCTTCATCGGCTACCGCGGCACCGGCAGCGACGTGACCAGCCTGGTGAACACCCAGCAGGAGCTGCTGCGCACCGAGAAGCTGGCCGGCCTGGGCGGCCTGGTGGCCGGCGTGGCGCACGAGATCAACACGCCGGTGGGCATTGGGCTGACAGCGGCTTCGCACCTGGCCGACACGGTGAAGGAGTTCGAGCGCGTGTATGCCAGCGGCGAAGTGAAGCGGTCGGACCTGGTGCGGCTGATGGGCACGGCGTCGGAGGTGTCGTCTTCGGTGCTCACCAACCTGCGCCGCGCGGCCGACCTGGTGCGCAGCTTCAAGCAGGTGGCGGTGGACCAGTCCAGCGACCAGCGGCGCCGCTTCAACCTGGCCCAGTACATCGATGAAACGCTGCGCAGCCTGCACCCGCGCCTCAAGCGCACCTGCTACGCGGTGGACGTGCGCTGCCCGCCGGACATCGAGCTGGAGACCTTTCCCGGCGCGTACTCGCAGATCGTCACCAACTTCGTCATGAACTCGCTGATCCACGGCTTCGAAGGCCGCGAGCAGGGCCGCATCGAGATCGACGTGAAGGTGACCGATGGCGCGCTGCAGCTGCGCTACGCCGACGACGGCGTGGGCATGACCGCGGCCCAGGCAGCGCAGGTGTTCCAGCCCTTCTACACCACGCGGCGCGGCCAGGGCGGCAGCGGGTTGGGCCTGCACGTGGTCTACAACCTGGTCACGCAGACGCTGGGCGGCCGCATCGAATGCCTCAGCACCCCGGGCCAGGGCACGGCCTTTGTTCTTCGCATTCCG
>CAMLSD010000223.1 GCA_946482595.1 uncultured Comamonadaceae bacterium | reverse complement strand
GAACGAGGTCTGCAGGTTCATCGCGATGATCACGCCGAACCAGATCAGGTCGATGCCCATCTTCTCGGCCACCGGCGCCAGGATCGGGATCACGATGAACGCGATCTCGAAGAAGTCGATGAACATGCCCAGGATGAACACCAGGATGTTCACGATGATCAGGAAGCCCAGCGCGCCACCCGGCAGCTTGTCGAACAGGTGCTCGACCCAGATGTGGCCGTCGGCCGCATTGAAGGTGAAGCTGAACACCGTCGAGCCGATCAGGATGAACAGCACGAAACACGACAGCTTGGCCGTGCTGTCCAGCGCCTGCTTCAGGGTGCCGAAGTCCAGGCGGCGGCGTGCGATGGCCATGATCAGTGCGCCCAGTGCCCCCATGGCGCCGCCTTCGGTGGGCGTGGCAATACCCAGGAAGATCGTGCCGAGCACCAGGAAGATCAGCACCAGCGGCGGGATCAACACGAAGGTCACCTGCTGCGCAAGACGCGACAGGAGGTTGAGCCGCGCCAGCTTGTTCAGCAGGGCCAGGCTCAGCGCCAGCAGCGAGGCCACCGTCATCGACATGATGAGGATTTCATCGCTTGCGGCAGGGTTGGGGCGCTCGAGCAGCGGGCCGAGCACCGCGTTGTGCATCTGCGACCAGGCATACCCGGCAGCGGCACACAGCGCCAGCAGCACCACCAACGAGCGGTGGCCGCTGGCGCCATTGGTTTCACGGTAGATGCGGGCCTCCAGCGGCAGGGCCGGCACCCAGCTCGGCTTGAAGATCGCAATCAGCACCACGAACGTCAGGTAGCAACCCACCAGCAGCAGACCCGGGATCAGCGCGCCGGCGTACATGTCGCCCACCGAGCGGCCGAGCTGGTCAGCCATGACGATCAGCACCAGCGAGGGCGGGATGGCCTGCGCCAGCGTGCCCGAGGCGGTGATCGTGCCGGTTGCGATGGTGCGGTTGTAGCCGTAGCGCAGCATGATGGGCAGCGAGATCAGGCCCATCGAGATCACCGCAGCGGCGACCACGCCGGTGGTGGCCGCCAGCAGTGCACCCACCAGGATCACCGCGATCGCCAGACCGCCGCGCACCGGGCCGAACACCTGGCCGACGGTTTCAAGCAGGTCTTCTGCCATGCCGCTGCGTTCCAGGATGATCCCCATGAACGTGAAGAACGGAATGGCCAGCAGGGTGTCGTTCTGCATGATGCCGAACACCCGCAGCGGCAGCGCCTGGAACAGGTTGGAGCCGAACAGGCCGAGCTCCATGCCAACAAAACCGAACAGCAGCCCGGTGGCAGCCAGGCCAAAGGCCACCGGGATGCCGCACAGCAGGAAGAAGAGCAGGCCGGCAAACATCACCGGCACGAAGTTGGAGGTGAGGAACTCGATCATCACTGGGCCTTGACTTGGTGTTGTTCTGCTTCACGAGCCAGTTCTTCGGCGAGCTTTTCCTCGTCGGACTTTTCATGCTCGTTGGGGAAAAGCTCGCTGCGGTGGCCGGTCAGGAAGGCGATGCGCTTGATCAGCTCGGAGATCGCCTGCACCAGCAGGATGGTGAAGCCTGCGGGCATCAGCAGGTACACCGGCCAGCGGATCAGGCCGCCGGCGTTCTGCGACATCTCCCCGCTCTCGTAGGCGCCGACAAACAGCGGCCAGGACAGGTTGATGAGGATCAGGCTGAGCGGGATCACGAAGACCACGATGCCCAGGATGTCGATGATCGCGTTGGTGCGACGGGTCAGGCGCGACGAGATGAAGTCGATGCGCACGTGCGCGTTGCGCAGCAGCGTGTAGCCGACCCCCAGCATGAACACGCCGGCAAAGAGATACCACTGGATCTCGAGCAGCGAGTTGGAACTGGTGTTGAACACCTTGCGGACGATCGCGTTGCCGGCGCTGATGAGCACCGCCGCCAGCACGAGCCACATGGTCAGCTTGCCGATCTGTTCATTGATCCAGTCGATGGCACTGGAAATCTTCAGTAGGACAGGCACGTTGTCTCCGGGAGTTTGGAAAGCGGGTCGTGGGGCACCGGCAGACGGGGTGGTCGGCCGGTGCGGTCGAATCCTGTGCGTCGTGCTCGACGGTCTGCGCATGCGGTGACGGCTCACTGCCACACGCCAGACCGGCTCATCGCGCGGATCGCACTGTACGGAGCATGAACTGAATACGGCCTGAAAACACGCCGTGTTTGCCGCAGCTCTAGGGAAGACCCCTATGCCGGTGCGGGGGGTGATCAGGCGGTGGTGGCCAGCTCAGGTGCCTGTCGCGGCGCGGTACAACTTGGTGCTGCGTGCGCCCGATCGGCAGAAGGCCAGAATGGGGCGGGGCAGGCTCGCCACGAGCTGTGCGAACTGAGCGATCTGCTCGGGCGTCTGCACGGCAGGACTGACCGGCAGATAGGCATAGTCCAGTCCGGCGGCGCGGGCTGCGGCCTCGATCTGGGCACTGGTGGGTTGGTCCGGGCCGCCCTCGAAATCCGGGCGGTTGTTGACCACGCTCTTGAAGCCGGCATCGGCGGCCGCCTGCATTGCGGCGGGGTCGAGCTGACCGGCCACGCAGACGTCAGCGGCAATCTGTTGGACAGCCAGGGTCATCGGTGGGCTCCTTTCACTTGCTCAGGGCCTGTTTGACCGCCGAGGACACCAGCCCCATGTCGGCCTTGCCGGCCAGCTGGGTCTTCACGGCGGCCATGACCTTGCCCATGTCACCGGGGCCGGCGGCGCCCAGTTCAGCCACGATGCGGGCGACTTCGGTGGCGATCTCGTCGGCGCCCAGGCGCTGGGGCAGGTAGGCCTCCAGCACCTTCATCTCGGCGGCTTCCTTGTCGGCCAGGTCGGTGCGGCTGGCCTGGGTGAACTGGGTGAAGGCGTCCTTGCGCTGCTTGATGAGCTTGTCGACGATGCCCACGACCGCGGCGTCGTCGAGCACGACGCGTTCGTCGACTTCCTTCTGCTTGCAGGCAGCCAGCAGCATGCGGATGGTGGACAGGCGCTCGCTGTCCTTGGCGCGCATGGCCGACTTCATGTCTTCAGTGATCTGGTCCTTGAGGCTCATGATGCGTGTCGGGTTGGTGTGGAAGGGATGTTAGCGGGTGCTTGCCATCCCGCAAGCCCGGCGGCCATCGGAAACCGTGCGCAGGCGGCAGTTGGCAAGCCGGAAACGACAAAGCCCGCTGGGCGTCCCCACGCGGGCTTTGGTCGAGTGCTCACGAGCGGCTGCGTGTCATCGCAGCCCGCAGGGGCAGCAGGAAGCCGGGTTCAGTACAGCTTCTTGGGCAGCTGCATGCTGCGCACGCGCTTGTAATGGCGCTTCACGGCGGCAGCCTTCTTGCGCTTGCGCTCGGAGGTGGGCTTTTCGTAGAACTCGCGGGCGCGCAGTTCGGTCAGCAGGCCCAGCTTTTCGATGGTGCGCTTGAAGCGGCGCAGGGCCACGTCGAACGGCTCGTTTTC
>CAMLSD010000222.1 GCA_946482595.1 uncultured Comamonadaceae bacterium | reverse complement strand
CGTCCGATGCGATCAGGCCCCTCTGCTCGTAGTAGCGCAGGGCCGACGCCGGCACCCCGGACCGTTTTGCGACCTCGCCGATGTCCATCGTGTCCCCGCTTGACTTGAAGTCGACTTGAAGTGGCATCGTGCGCCCAACGGTCGACCGGCACAAGCCTGTGCCGGACCTTCGCACGAAGAAAACCACATGCCTGCCTGGATCTGCACGGTACTCATCGGCATCGGCGCCACGCTCGCGATGGATGCGTGGGGCGTACTGCGTCGACGCCTTTTCGGCGTACCGGCTCCCGACTATGCGCTGGTGGGGCGTTGGCTGGGCCATATGCCCGGGGGCCGGTTCCGCCATGACTCGATTGCCCGGAGTCGTGCCGTCCGCGGCGAACGCATGCTGGGGTGGTCCATGCACTACCTCACCGGCGTGCTCTTTGCCGCACTAGTTCCCCTGGTCTGGGGCCTCGCGTGGCTGCGTCATCCCACGCCGGGGCCGGCGTTGCTGGTCGGTGTGGTCACCGTCGCCGCGCCGTTCCTGCTGATGCAGCCGGGCATGGGGGCGGGCATCGCCGCGTCCAGAACGCCGCGCCCGGCCATCGCGCGCGTGCACAGCCTGTTGAATCACCTCGCGTTCGGAGCGGGGCTCTACCTGTCGGCGCTGCTGCTGCAGGCCTTCTCATCCGTCTGATCCACCCATCCCAAAGGAGTCTTCCATGCGTATTCCCGCCCGTTTCGCACCGTTGCTGTTCGGTGCGCTGCTCTCCGCCATCATGGTGTCGTTGGTGTCCGCGTTCGTACTGCTGGTCAACCAGGGGTTGCATCCGGGTTTCCTGGCCGCCTGGGCACGCAGCTGCGCCACCACCTGGCCCGTAGCCTTCATCGCGGTCACCGTGCTGGCACCGTGGGTGCGCCGGATCGTCGCCCGGCTGACAGCCTGAGTCCGTTGCACCGAGACGCTGTACTCAGGGCGTGCGATGTCCGCGCGCTGCCAGCCGATGCCCCAGCCATGCCATCGGCAGGTAGGCGAATACCAGGTCCACCCCGCTGAACCACAGCGGTGAGGGCAGCATGGCGACGGCGGCGATGCCGCCGATCAGGAAGAAGGCGCCCACCGCCCAGGCCGGGCCGCGGGTCCGCCCAGGGGTGGCCAGTGTGGCGATGAAGGCGCCGACGAGCGTGCCGACCGCATGCGCCAGGAACGGGAACAGGAAGTGCTTCGGCTCGAACAGCGGCATCGCCGCCTTCAGGCCCTCGGTGGTGGCGGTGTCGACGCCGGCCGGGGGCGGAATGACGTGTGCGCTGAGCATCACCAGCGCCATGTTGACGAGACTACCGACGACCAGCCCGGCGATGACCGCCAGGATCAAGCGGAACACACGCTTCATGACAACCTCCGGCAGGGATGCGAGGGATTGCCGGTCGGCGTGGGGCCGGCCGCCTTCGAGCGACTATAGCCGGGCCTCAGTGCCCATTGGCACTGGGGCCACTTCTTCACCACGCAAACCCTTCTTCCCAGTCGCCCGGCGGTAACCACGTGGTCTGGTCCGGCGAAGGGGCATTGATCCGGCCCGTCGCCACGCTGTGGGCCACCATCGGTTCGATGTCCGAGAAGCGGGCGGCGCGCGAGCCGATGCCGGCGCCGATCAGGTTGTTGTGGATGTCCATGGCGTTGGAGCGCCGGCCCTGCCGCTCCATCACGGCGTTGACCAGGTCAATCACGCGGGGGTCGAGCGTATGGGCCACGACCGCACTGGCGAGCGTATGCCGGTAGGCATCCAGCGGTCCGTGCCGCCCACCCGGCAGCGGGCTCCGCAGGACATGGGACCACGTGTACGTCAGCACGAACGTGGGATACGCCACCAGGATCAGGCCGGCCAGCACGAGCCTGCGCAGCCACGCGCGCTTGCACGTCCCTGGCGTCGTGGGTGCCATCGGGGTCAGCCGTCCTGCGGTTCGACCACCACCGCCGTGCCATAGCACAGCACCTCGGTCAGGCCGGCCATCACGTCGGTGGCGTCGTAGCGCACGGCGATGATCGCATTGGCGCCCAGCTGGCGGGCATGCTGGAGCATGTCCCGATAGGTCTGGTCGCGCGCCTGCTCGCACAGTTCGGTGTAGATGGTGATGTTGCCGCCGAAAAGCGCCTGCAGGCCGCCCAGGAAGTTGCCCACGATCGATCGCGACCGCACGGTGATGCCGCGCACCACGCCCAGGTTGCGGCGGATGCGGTAGCCGGGAAGTTCCAGCGCGGTCGTCACCATCGCCTCGTCCAGGGGGCGCATCCGGGCGCCGGACGATGCCGGGATGGCTGCGGGAGCGGGAGACGAGTTGTAGGGATCGGTCATGGTGCATCCGGCAGGTGGCGGGGGACAGCGACAGGAGAATCAGATCCAGACATCGTTGGGCGCGGTGTAGGCGCCGCCGGCGTCGCCGGTATTGATCACGCCGCGGGGCTCGACCAGCATGATGCTGCATTCTTCGCGGGCGACGGGCCGGTGCTCGACGCCCCGGGGTACCACGTACATCTCACCGGTGGCCAAGGGCACGACCCGGTCCCGGAATTCGAGCGTCATCTCGCCCGACAGCACGATGAAGACTTCGTCCGTCTCTTCATGCGCATGCCACACGAATTCGCCCAGGATCTTGGCAAGCTTGAACTGGTAGTCGTTCATCTCGGCCACGACCCGGGGAGACCAATGCTGCGACAAGCCGCTCAGCTTGGCCTGGAGGTTGATGGCGGTATCCGGCATGGAGAACTCCTGCAAAGAGGGGGGCAGCCATGATGGCCAGCGGACAGGGCGTCGCGCCCGTGCCACCGGTCATCGCGTTCTACGGCACGCGCCCGCCGCGCGCCGCGGTGAACAGCGCATACCATTCCTCGCGCGAGAGCTGCACCTCGTCTGCCGCGCAGCAGGCCGCAAGCCGCACGGGGTCGGTGGTGCCGACGATGGGCTGCAGACCGGCGGGATGGCGCAGCAGCCAGGCCAGCTGGATCGCTTCGGGGGTCACGCGGTGCGCTTCGGCTAGTTGCCGCAACAAGGTCGAGGTTTCGCGGACCACGGGGTCCGCGAACTCAGAGGGGGTGCTCAGCTTGCCGCCGGCCAGCGGCGACCAGGCCTGCAGGCGGATGTCGTGCAGGCGTGCGTGGTCCAGCGTGCCGGCGGCGGATGCGTAGGCGTGGCCGGTGGTGTTGGCGACCACGCCGTCATCGATCAGTGGCAGATGCAGCAGGCTGATCTCCACCTGGTGGGCCACCAGCGGCTGGCGCACGTGCCGGCGCAGCAGGTCGATCTGCCCGGGCATGTGATTGCTGACGCCGAAGTGCCGCACCTTGCCGCTGGCGTGCAGCGCATCGAACGCGCGCGCCACCTCCTCCGGTTCCATCAGCGCATCGGGGCGGTGAAGCAGCAGGATATCCAGATGGTCCACGCCCAGGCGCGCCAGGCTGCCTTCGACCGAGGCCACGATAT
>CAMLSD010000221.1 GCA_946482595.1 uncultured Comamonadaceae bacterium | reverse complement strand
CGGTCACGCGGGCACCGCGGTCCAGCTGCTTCTTGGTCGAAGCGTCCAGGTCGGAAGCGAACTGCGCGAACGCAGCCAGTTCACGGTACTGCGCCAGGTCGGTACGGATACCGCCGGACAGGCCCTTGATCAGCTTGGTCTGGGCGGCACCACCGACACGCGACACCGAGATACCGGCGTTGATGGCGGGGCGGATACCGGCGTTGAACAGGCTGGTTTCCAGGAAGATCTGGCCGTCGGTGATCGAGATCACGTTGGTCGGCACGAAGGCGGACACGTCACCGGCCTGGGTTTCGATGATGGGCAGTGCCGTCAGCGAACCCGTCTTGCCCTTGACCTCACCGTTGGTGAACTTCTCGACGTAGTCGGCGTTCACGCGGGCGGCGCGCTCGAGCAGGCGGCTGTGGAGATAGAACACGTCGCCGGGGAAGGCTTCGCGGCCCGGCGGGCGGCGCAGCAGCAGCGAGACCTGGCGGTAGGCGACGGCCTGCTTGGACAGGTCGTCATAGATGATCAGCGCGTCCTGGCCGCGGTCGCGGAAGTACTCGCCCATCGTGCAGCCGGAGTAGGCCGACACGTACTGCATGGCGGCCGATTCGGACGCCGAAGCGGCCACGACGATGGTGTATTCCATCGCGCCGTTGGCTTCCAGGGCACGCACCACGTTCTTGATCGACGACGCCTTCTGGCCGATGGCGACGTACACGCACGTCACGCCCTGGCCCTTCTGGTTGATGATGGTGTCGATCGCGACGGCAGTCTTGCCGGTCTGGCGGTCACCGATGATCAGCTCGCGCTGGCCACGGCCCACGGGCACCATGGAGTCGATGGACTTCAGGCCGGTCTGCAGGGGCTGCGACACCGACTGGCGGGCGATCACGCCGGGAGCGACCTTTTCGATCACGTCCGTCAACTTGGCGTTGATCGGGCCCTTGCCGTCGATCGGCTGACCCAGTGCATTGACCACACGGCCGATCAGCTCGGGGCCGACCGGCACTTCCAGAATGCGTCCGGTGCACTTGACCGTGTCGCCTTCGGAGATGTGCTCGTAAGAGCCCAGGATCACGGCGCCGACGGAGTCGCGCTCGAGGTTGAGCGCCAGGCCGAAGGTGTTGCCCGGGAACTCGAGCATTTCGCCCTGCATCACGTCCGACAGGCCGTGGATGCGCACGATGCCGTCGGACACCGACACCACGGTACCCTGGTTGCGGATGTCCGCAGCCGCGCCGAGTCCTTCGATGCGGCTCTTGATCAGTTCAGAAATTTCTGCGGGATTCAGTTGCATTGCTTTCTCCCAGTCTCGTTCAGGCCCGAGGGCCGCAACGGCTGCGGGCTTTCACCCGAAAAGTCCCCGGGCGCAGCCGCGCCCGGTTCACTCGTGGCAGGAGCGCGACCTCAGGCGGTCAGCGCAGCCTTCATGCGTTCCAGGCGGGCCCGGACCGAGGTGTCGAGCACTTCGTCACCCACGACCACGCGCACGCCGCCGATCAGGTCCGGCTCGATCTCGACCGAGGCCTGCAACTTGCGGCCAAACCGCTTCTCGAGCACGGCCACCAGTTCGGCAAGCTGTGCGGCGTCGAGCGGATAGGCGCTGTAGACCTGGGCATCGGAGACGCCCGAACGGGCGTTCTTCAGCACATGGAACTGCGCTGCGATCTCGGGCAGGACGTTCAGGCGACCGTTCTCGATCAGGGTGCGAAGGAAATTCTTCGCACCGTCGGACAGAGCCCCCTTGACGGCGGAGGTCACGACATCGAACACCTGCTCGTCGGCCACCCGGGGGTTGTCGGCGAATTGCAGCAGCTGTTCGTTGCCGGCGACCAGCGCCAGGGCATCGACCTGTTCGGCCCATTGGTTCAGGTCCCCGTTGCGGGCCACTTCGAAAAGGGCCTCGGCATAGGGACGCGCGATGGTTGCGAGCTCAGCCATGATCAAAGCTCAGTCTTGAGGCGGGTCAGCAGCTCGGCGTGAACGCCGGCGTTGACTTCGCGCTTGAGGATCTGCTCGGCACCCTTGACGGCAAGCGCAGCGACCTGCTCGCGCAAGGCTTCGCGGGCCTGGATCATCTGCTGCTCGGCTTCGGCCTTGGCAGCGGCGAGGATCTTGGCGCCTTCGTCGTCAGCGCGCTTCTTCGCCTCGTCGATGATGGCCTGTGCACGCTTTTCGGCGTCGGCCAGTCGCTTGGCGGATTCGTCGCGGGTTTGGGCCAGCTGTGCTTCGACGCGCTTGTTGGCGTCGGCCAGCTCGGACTTGGCTTTGTCAGCCGCTGCCAGACCGTCGGCAATTTTCTTTGCGCGCTCGTCGAGCGCCTTCGTGATGGGTGGCCACACGAACTTCATCGTGAACCACCAGAGGATCGCGAAGACGACGATCTGAGCAAGCAGTGTTGCGTTCAGATTCACGGCTTCGACCTTTCTCGGTTAAGACTGCAAATGGAGTGAGCGAGAAAGACCGATCAGCCGGCGATCACAAACGGGTTGGCGAAGGCGAACAGCATGGCGATACCGACACCGATCAGGAAGGCGGCGTCGATCAGGCCGGCCAGCAGGAACATCTTGGTCTGCAGCTCGTTCATCAGCTCGGGCTGACGGGCCGAGGCTTCGAGGTACTTGCCACCCATCAGGGCGATACCGATACAGGCGCCGATGGCACCCAGACCGATGATCAGACCGCAAGCCAGAGCGACGAGACCCAACACGTTTTCCATGATTGCTCCTAGTGAGAGAGAGTGAGTTGTTGACGGACGGAAAAAAACGGAACGAAACGATCTGCCAGCCCGGGGGTGACCCCGGGCCGCTGCGATCAGTGCTTGTCGTGAGCCTGACCCACGTAGACCAGGGTCAGCATCATGAAGATGAAGGCCTGCAACGCGATGATCAGGATGTGGAAGATGGCCCACGCGGTACCGGCGATCACATGGCCGATCCACAGGAACACACCCCCCAGCGAGGCCACGCCCACACCGCCCATCAGGGCGATCAGCATGAACACCAGTTCACCCGCGTACATGTTGCCGAACAGCCGCATGCCGTGGGAGATGGTCTTGGCGGCAAACTCGATGAGCTGCAGCAGGAAGTTGATCGGCGCCAGCAGCACGGCGGCAAAGCCATGGGCATGGAAAGGCGCGGAGAACATTTCCTTGATCCAGCCGCCCAGGCCCTTGATCTTGATGTTGTAGAACAGGCAGGTCAGCAGCACGGTGATCGACAGGCCCAGCGTGATGGACAGGTCGGCCGTGGCGACCACACGCATGTAGGCGTGGTGCGGGTCGTGGCCCATGGCGCCGTAGATCCAGGTCCAGATCATCGGGATCAGGTCGACCGGCAGCAGGTCCATCGCGTTCATCAGGAAGATCCAGACGAAGGCGGTCAGGGCCAGCGGTGCCACGGCCTTGCGGGAGGTCTCGTTGTGGATGATGCCCTTGGCCTGGGTGTCGACCATCTCGACCAGGAACTCGACCGCGGCCTGCATGCGCCCCGGCACGCCGGAGGT
>CAMLSD010000220.1 GCA_946482595.1 uncultured Comamonadaceae bacterium | reverse complement strand
CGGGCCGGGGTCGGCCGGCACCATGATCACCGGCAGCGGGAAGGCAAGCACCTGCTCGCGCTGCTGCCACCACTCGCGCCCCTTGCGTCCGACCAGCACCTGTTCGATGTCGAACAGGCTGCGACGCAGCGGACGCGTGAGGCGCCAGGTCATGCACACCCGTGCTTCGTCCGGCTCGATCAGGATGGTGTCGAGCACCGCGCGATGGTCCTCGGGCTCACCCCGCACCGGTGTCACATGCACCGGCGCCTCGAAGTGCGGCAGCGTGAACTGGCAGAGCCCTTCGGGCGTGAGGTTGTGCAGCGTGATGGGCACCTCACCCTGGGGCAGGTCGATCCACTGATCAGACGGCGCCGCCTGGTGATAGCGCTCGTCAAAGTCCGGCGGGAGAAAGGGGAAGTGCTCCTCGCGCCAGGCGTTGTCATAGGTGCCGGCGTACTGGGCACGCGGCTCCCAGCTGCGCCCCAGTGGACCGAAGGCCATCGGCAGGTAGGGGCCGTCGGTTGCGGCGACGCTGCGCCCGACCTGCTCGGTACGTGGCAGCGGCTGCCCGTCGACCCATTCGTGACGCAGATGGCGGTGAAAGCCGCAGCCGGCCGGATTGCGCATGAAGGCGGCATGCTCGGCGGCATCCGGATGGCGCAGGTCCACCCCACCGAAGGCGACGTCGTAGCCGATCGGCTGGGTGATGAACGGCAGTGGCGGCGTGGAGCGCAGCTGCGTCACGCCGCAGTCCCAGCGCCGCTCTCCCACCACGCGGAAGGTCTTGCTCAGGCTGCCGGCCTGCAGCCCCACGGTGACCTGCGTGGCTGGTCGCCCGCCCGGTGCATGCGCGCTGCCGTGCAGCAGCACGTCGCAGTAGGGCTTGCGCGGCGCAAAGTCGGACTCGAGCAGCGGGGCCGACAGGCCCGGTTCACCGCGGAAGGTGTCGGCCATGACCAGGGGCTGCTGCTCGTCCTGCAGCGTCACCGCCTCTCCCGCCCGCGGCAGGTGAAAGCTGCCCTTGATCACCACCACCAGCAGCTCGCGCCCGCTGGGCTCCACGCCCAGCGTGAAGCCGGCCTGCATGCGGGTGGCGTTGATGAATTCCATGGTGGCGAGGCCTCCCTGGCAGGCGGGTCAGTTGATCTGCACCGAAGCGCCTTTGATGCGCTGCACCCCGGTGGACCGGCTGGAGATGTAGCTGCCTTGGATCAGCACCTTGCCGGCCGCCGTCAGGGTGATGCTGGCCTTGCCGCAACGCAGCACCAGTTGATGGCGGGTGCTCAGCGTGAGTTGTTCGCCATCGGCGTCGACCTCCACCTGCGCCGGCGGGTCGGCGTCGGGCCAGGCCTGCAGTCCCTGCACGACGCCCATGACGATGGGTGCCGTGGGGTTGCCGCGGTCGAAGGCCAGCACGACACGGCAGCCGATGTGCACCGGCCGCAGCGCAACGGTGCTGCAGGCGTCCAGCGCGGCGCTGCCTGGCTGGCCGTCGTAGTGCACGAGCGCGGTGATGCCGTCGCCGCGCAAGGCCACCAGCGTGCCGATGCACACGCCACTGGCCATGGGCGCGACGCCGGGGGGCAGCGCACCGGCTTCAGGCGGGGCGACCGGCGGTGCTGCAGGAGGCCCGTCGCCAAGCGCCTCCAGCACGAGGGGATCGTTGCATTCTCGGCTTGCCATGCTGTGCCCCTGCTCAGTTGTTGAGGACCTTGGAACCCTTGACCACCACGTTTTTCGACGCCTTGGCGGTGATCTGGCCCGAGCCCTCGATCGTGATGTCCTTGCCCTTGATGATGATGGTGCCGTCCTTCTTCATCGTGATGCTGGCGCTGCCGGTGGTGATGGTCACCGAGTCGCCTGCATCGATGGTGAGGTTCTTGCCCACCGAGTGGCTGTCGTCCTTGCCGACGTCGGTCGAGCGGCCCTTGCCGATCTTGCGCACCTCGTCGCCAGCAACTTCGGTCGAGTGGTTGGCACCGATCTTCACAGCCTGGTCGGACCCGATCGTGATCTTCTGGGAGGCGGCCACCTCGGTGGTCTGGGAGGCACCGACCTTGAAGGTCTGGTCGGACGCCACCTGCACGTCCTGTGTGGCGCCGACGCTGAGCTTGTCGGTCGCGGCGATCTGGGTCTTGCGGTGCGCGCCGACCGATTCGGTCTGGTTGGCACCGATGTCGTACACCTGGTTGGCATCGACCCTGAGCTTGTCGTTGGCCCCGACCTTTTTCGTGCGGTTCGAGCCGATCTGCACGGTCTCGTCAACGCCGACCTGCTCCTGGCGGTTGTTGCCGATGGTGATGGACTCATTGTTGTCGACGGTTTCGGTGCGGTCATGCTTGACGTGCACCGTCTCGTCGTTGTCGATGGTCTTGGTGCGGTCGTGCCCGACCCAATGCGTTTCGTCGTTCTCGACCTCGATGTCCTGGTTCTTCTCGGCATGCAGGTAGACCTGCTCGGCGCCCTTGCGGTCCTCGAACCGCAGCTCGTTGGCATTGGCCGCGCTGCCCTTCTTGCTGGAGCGGGTCAGCAGGCCGGTCTGCGTCGCATTGGCCGGCAGCGCCCAGGGGGGCATCTGCTCGGCGTTGTAGACGCGGCCGGTGATGATGGGGCGGTCGGGGTCACCTTCGAGGAAGTCGACGATCACCTCCTGCCCGATGCGCGGCACGGCCATGAAGCCGTAGTTCTTGCCGGCCCAGGCCTGCGACACGCGGATCCAGCAGGAGCTGCCCGCGTCATGCTTGCCATAGCGGTCCCAGTGGAACTGCACTTTGACCCGGCCGTACTTGTCGGTGAAGATCTCTTCACCGTCGGGGCCGACCACCACGGCCGTCTGCGGCCCCTTGACCAGCGACTTCGGTGTGCGCCGCGGCGGGCGGAAGGGCTCCTCCGCGGCGATGGCCTCGAACTCGCAGGTCAGCGAGGCCCCCGACGACAGCACGCTTTGCGGATCGTTGTGCAGCACCTCGATCTTGGTGCGCGTGACCAGATAGCGGCGGTTCTGGTCGGCGCGGTCGAAGCCGGTGAGCTCGAACAGGGCGGCGCACTGCAGGCCGCGCGCGTCGGTGCGGCCGTGGGCGAGGCAATAGCGCGACTGCGTCTCGTCGAGCCGGGCCTGGACAAAGTGTTCGCCGTGCGGCGACGACAGAAAACCGCCGGGATAGTCGAACACCTCGTGGTCGGCCTGCCGGTGGGAGCGGGGCGACGATCGCTGGGTCAGCAGGCTGACGCTGGGCTTTTCGAAGTTGTAGTCGGTCAGCGCCACCTTGCCCGTGCGCATCTCCTCGGACACCCGCCAGGTGCGGATGGCCTCGCGGTCGGTGCGTTCGTCGCCGGACACCTCGACAAAAGCGATCTTCTCGTAGTTGGCCACGGCCGCGTGCGCGGTTTCGTCATCGGCCAGCACAAGCGTGTGCTGGCCGGCGGTGTGCTCGAAGAAGTAGTAGATGCCCTCATGCTCGAGCAGGCGGCTGACGAAGTCGAGGTCGGACTCGCGGTACTGCACGCAGTA
>CAMLSD010000219.1 GCA_946482595.1 uncultured Comamonadaceae bacterium | reverse complement strand
GAAGAACATCGTGTGGGCGAAGCTCACGATGCCGGTGTAGCCCAGCAGCAGGTCGTAGCTGGCCACCAGCACCATGAAGATCAGCACCTTGGCCGCCACGTTGAGCGACTTGCTGCCCGGGAAGATGAAGGGCACGAGAAACAGCGCGACCACGATGGCCAGCACGGCCAGCGCAAGCCAGCGGCTGCGCGGCAGGTCATGGGAAAGGAGTCGTTGCAGCATGGGGATCTCGCTCAGCGGTTGGTCACCGGATACAGGCCCTGCGGGCGCCACAGCAGGATCGCCACCATCAGTCCGATGTTGGAGAACAGTGCGACCTTGGGCGCCAGGAAGCCGGTGTAGTTGGCCATCAGGCCCACCAGCAGGGCGCCGACAAAACAGCCCAGCGTCGAGCCCAGCCCGCCGATGATGATCACGATGAACAGCAGCACGTTGACCTGCGCGCCCATCTGCGGAATGACCATCTGCTGGTACATGCCCCACAGCACGCCCCCCAGGCCGGCCAGGCCGGAGCCCACGACAAACACGCCGATGAACAGCCGCTTGATGCGGTAGCCCAGGCTCTCGACCATCTCGCGGTCCTGCACGCCGGCGCGGATCAGCAGGCCGATCTTGGTGCGGTTGAGCACGAACAGCATCACGCCCAGCACGACCAGGCCGATGACCACGGCCAGCACGCGGTACTTCTCGACCGCAGCGTCACCCAGCAGGAAGGCCCCGCGCAGCGACTGCGGCAGATCCAGCGGGATCTGCTGCGGGCCCCAGATGACCTTGATGATCTCCTCGCCGATGATCATGCCGCCCATCGTGATGAGGATCTGCTTGAGGTGCTGACCGTAGACCGGACGCACGACCACGCGCTCGAAGGCATAGCCCACCCCGCCGGCCACCGCCATGGCCACCAGCATCGCGGTGAAAACCGCCACCATGTTGCGGATGAAGGAGTCGGTGGCCGTCCAGTCGGCCATCACGCCGAACACGCTGGTGGCCACGAAGGCACCGAGCGCGATGAACACGCCGTGCCCGAAGTTCAGCACGTCCATCAGGCCGAACACCAGCGTGAGGCCGGAGGCGATGATGAACACGATCATGCCCATCGCCAGGCCCGCCACGGTGAGCGTGAGCCAGGTGGGCACCGAACCCACCAGGGGCAGCGCCCCCAGGGCCAGTGCCACCACCAGCAGCAGCGGGATGAAGTCGAAGCGCGCCTTGGGCACCTGGGCGGGTGCCGTGTCGGCCGGGGCGATTGCTTGGGAGCTCATGGTGTGTGCTTCGCTCATTGGTGTGCATCCATCGACAGGCCCAGCAGGCGCTGCTGCAGGCCGGTGTCCTCGGCCAGTTCGGCCATGCGGCCGGTGTGCACGACGCGGCCGTCGTCCATCACCGCCACCGAGTCGCCCAGCGCGCGGGCCATCGCGAAGTTCTGCTCGACCAGCAGCACCGTGGTCTGGGTGCGCTTGAGCTCTCGCAGCGCGCTGATGAGGTTCTGGATGATGGCCGGCGCGAGGCCCTTGCTGGGCTCGTCGATCAGCAGCAGCTTGCGCGGCTCGACGATCGCCCGGGCCACGGCCAGCATCTGCTTCTGGCCGCCCGACAGCTTGCCTGCCGGGTAGAGCCAGAACTTGCGCAGTGCCGGGAACAGGCCGAAGATCCATTCGAGCCGCTGGGTGTCCAGGTCGTCGGCGGTGCGGGCACCGCGCGCGGCCAGCAGCAGGTTTTCCTTGACGGTGAGGTCGCCGAAGATGCCCATGCTCTCGGGCACGTAGGCGATGCCGCGCTGGGCGATGTCAGGCGTGGCCAGGCGCTTGCCGGCGCCACCGATGACCTCACCATCGAAGCTGATGCGCCCCTGGTGGGCCTGCCACAGGCCCATGATGCTGCGCAGCGTGGTGGTCTTGCCGGCGCCGTTGCGGCCCAGCAGCATCGTGACCTCGCCGCGCGGCACCTCGAAGCTCACGCCGTGCAGGATGTGATACGCGCCGATGTTCGTGTAGACGCCGTCGAGCGTCAGGACCGGGCTGCTCATGGCCGCGCCTCCTTGATGGGTTGCACCGCGGGGGTGGACGTCGGGTGGTTCATGCCGGCTCCTCGACCGTGCCCATGTAGGCGCTCTGCACGATGGGCAGGCCCATCACGGTGGCCGGGTCGCCGTCGGCCAGCAGCTGGCCGTTGTGCAGCACGATGATCCGGTCGGCCAGCTCGCGCACGACGTCCATCTTGTGCTCGACCAGCAGGATGGTCTTGTCGCGCCGCTGCTTGAGGTCGCGGATGAGGTCCAGGATCACCGGCACCTCGTCCACGCTCATGCCGGCCGTGGGTTCGTCGAACATGTAGACCTTGGGGTCGAGCGCCATCATCAGCGCCACTTCGAGCTTGCGCTGGTCGCCATGCGGCAGGCTGGAGGCGGGCGCGTCGGCCCGGTCCAGCAGGCGCACGGCGGCCAGCACCTCGCGGGCCTCGTCGATGAGCTGGCGGTGGTCGAGCCACACGCTCATCAGGCGCAGCACGCCACCGTGCCGCGACTGCACCGCCAGGCGCACGTTCTCCTGCACCGACAGGTTGGGGAACAACTGGGTGAGCTGAAACGCGCGGCCCAGGCCCCGACGGGTGCGCAACGGCGCGGGCAAACCCGAGATCTCTTCCCCGTCGAGCCGCACGCTGCCGCTTGTCGCTTTGAGCTGCCCGGATATGAGGTTGAAATATGTGGTCTTGCCCGCGCCGTTGGGCCCGACGATGGCCGTCAGCGTGCCGGGCTGGAAGGCACAGCTGACGCGGTCCACGGCCACGTGTCCGCCGAAGCGGATCGTGAGGTCTTTCGTTTCAAGAACACCAGTCATTCGGTCACCTGTCTGCAGGAGCGCACCGTCTCAGGGGCACGTCCCGATCACGTAGTAGTTGGGCGCGGTCTGCTTGAGCGTTGTGGTCACGAACACGTTCCACAGGCCCATGTTCTGGTTGGAACCCTTGGCATAGGTGTAGCCGCCGCTTTGTGTGGCCCGGCCCGCCGTCACATGCGCGTAGTTGCTCGACGTCGTGCAGGTGGCCGCAGGCGGAGGCGGCGGCGGCGTGCTGCCGGTGGTGGTGCCGCTGGCCGGCTGCGAGGCCGCGCCCTCGGCGCCTGCACCGTCGACGGCACGCACCGTCCATTGGTAGGTCGTGCCGGCGGCCAGGCCGGTGTCGGTGTAGCTCGTGCCGGCCACGGTGCTGCCGTTGACCCGCGTGGCATTGCGATAGACGTTGTAGCCGGCCGCCCCCTGGACCGAGGCCCACGAGACCACCATCGAGCTGTTGGTCGCGCCCGAGGTGCTCACGCCGGTGGGTGCGGGCAGGCTGGCGCTGGGCGTGCCGCCAGCCACGTGGTCGACCATGGCCTTGATGGCGGCGACCTGCGTGCCGGCCTTCTGCGCGAAGTTGCTGCCGTACCAGCCGATCCAGTCCCAGCAGGCATTCGGATTGGGCAGCGAGCCGCTGGCGGCCGTGCTGCGGTTGGTGTTGTCGACCTTGGTCTGCGGGAACAGCACGATGATGCTGTTGGTGTCGGCCCAGCGGGTGTAGCCG
>CAMLSD010000218.1 GCA_946482595.1 uncultured Comamonadaceae bacterium | reverse complement strand
AAGGCTACACCCGGGCGCGCGCCGGCAACATCGGCGTGTGCATCGGCACCTCGGGCCCGGCGGGCACCGACATGATCACCGGGCTGTACTCGGCCATCGCCGACTCCATCCCCATCCTGTGCATCACCGGCCAGGCGCCGCGTGCGCGCCTCTACAAGGAGGACTTCCAGGCCGTGGACATCGAGTCCATCGCCAAGCCGGTGACCAAGTGGGCGGTGACGGTACGCGAGCCGGCCTTGGTGCCGCGCGTGTTCCAGCAGGCCTTCCACGTGATGCGTTCGGGCCGGCCCGGCCCGGTGCTGATCGACCTGCCCTTTGACGTGCAGATGGCCGAGATCGAGTTCGACATCGAGACCTACACCCCGCTGCCGGTGTACAAGCCTGCCGCCAGCCGCGCGCAGGCCGAGAAGGCGATCGACATGCTGTGCGCCGCCCAGCGCCCGCTGATCGTGGCCGGCGGCGGCATCATCAATGCCGACGCGAGCGACCTGCTGCAGGAGTTCGCCGAGCTCACCGGCGTGCCGGTGATTCCCACGCTGATGGGCTGGGGCACCATTCCCGACGACCACCCGCTGATGGCCGGCATGGTCGGGCTGCAGACCAGCCACCGCTACGGCAACGCCACCCTGCTCGAGAGCGACTTCGTCTTCGGCATCGGCAACCGCTGGGCCAACCGCCATACCGGTTCGGTGCATGTCTACACCCAGGACCGCAAGTTCGTGCACGTCGACATCGAGCCTACCCAGATCGGGCGCGTGTTCATGCCCGACTACGGCATCGTGTCCGATGCGCGCGCCGCGCTGCAGTTGTTTGTCGAAGTCGCCCGCGAGCGCCGCGCACAAGGCACCCTGCCGGACCGCAGCGCCTGGGCTGAAAGCTGCCAGGAGCGCAAGCGCACGATGCTGCGTCGCACGCACTTCGACAACGTGCCGGTCAAGCCGCAGCGTGTGTACGAAGAGATGAACCGGGTGCTGGAGGCGCAGGGCAAGCATGACGTGACTTACGTCACCACCATCGGCCTGAGCCAGATCGCTGCCGCGCAGTTCCTGCACGTCTACGGCCCGCGCCAGTGGATCAACTGCGGCCAGGCCGGCCCGCTGGGCTGGACCATCCCGGCCGCGCTGGGCGTGGTGGCCGCCGACCCCACCCGCGAGGTGGTCGCCATCTCGGGTGACTACGACTTCCAGTTCCTGATCGAGGAGCTGGCGGTGGGCGCGCAGTTCAAGCTGCCCTATGTGCACGTGCTGGTCAACAACAGCTACCTGGGCCTGATCCGCCAGGCACAGCGCGGCTTCGAGATGGACTACTGCGTGCAGCTGGGCTTTGACAACCTCAATGCGCCTGAACTGGCCGGAGCGGGCGTGGACCATGTGGCCGTTGTCGAGGGCCTGGGCTGCAAGGCGATCCGCTGCTTCCGCCCGGACGAGATCGCGTCGTCACTCGAGCGCGCCCGGGAACTGGCCAGCAAGCACCGTGTGCCGGTGGTCGTCGAGGTGATGCTCGAGCGCGTCACCAACATCGCGATGGGCACCGAGATCAACGCGATCAACGAGTTCGAGCCGCTGGCCGACAACGCTGCCGAGGATGCGCCCACAGCCGTCGCGCTGCTGGACTGACCGCACACCCCGCTGACTGCAAAGGACATCCCATGCCCCGTTTTGCCGCCAACCTGTCGATGCTGTTCACCGACGCGCCCTTCCTCGATCGTTTCGAGCGGGCGGCGCGCGCCGGCTTCGACGCGGTGGAGTTCCTGTTCCCCTACGACTTCCCGACGGCCGAGATCCAGGCCCGACTGAAGGGCAACGGCCTGAAGCTCGTGTTGCACAACCTGCCGGCCGGCGACTGGGCCGCCGGCGAGCGCGGCATCGCCATCCTGCCTGACCGGGTGGACGAGTTCCGCCAGGGCGTGGCCCGCGCGATCGAGACGGCCACGGCCCTGGGCGTGGGCCAGCTCAACTGCCTGGCCGGCAAGACGCCGCTGGGCGCCAGCGACGCCCTGTTGCGCTCCACGCTGCTGGCCAACCTGAAGTACGCCGCCACCGAGCTCAAGCGCGCCGGCCTGAAGCTGCTCGTCGAGCCGATCAACACGCACGACATTCCGGGCTTTTTCGTGAACCGCAGCGCCCAGGCCCTGACGCTGATCGACGAGGTGCGCCACGCAGCCGACGTCGACAACGTCTACCTGCAGTACGACCTCTACCACGCGCAACGCATGGAAGGCGAACTGGTGGGCACGCTCAAGCGGCATCTGCCGCAGATCGCCCACGTGCAGATCGCCGACAACCCCGGGCGTCATGAACCGGGCACCGGCGAGATCGCCTGGGACTTCGTCTTCAGCCAGCTCGACGCCCTGGGCTACACCGGCTGGGTGGGCTGCGAGTACGCACCCGCCACCAGCACCGAGGCTGGCCTGGTCTGGCTGGAGCGCGCTCGCGGCGCCTCGGCCCGCTTGGCCTGAGACACCCCCTTCCTGCATTTCCCCTTCTCCATTCTTTCAGGACGTTTCTGACATGAGCACACAACACAAGATCGGTTTCATCGGACTGGGCATCATGGGCGCGCCGATGGCGGCCCACCTGCAGGCGGCCGGCCACCAGCTTTTCGTCTTCACGCACGGCAAGCTGCCGGTGAGCCTGGTCGAAGGCGGCGCCACGGTGTGCACCCATTCGCAGGGTGTGGCCGAGCGTGCCGACATCATCTTCATCATGGTGCCCGACACACCCGACGTGGCCGCCGTGCTGTTTGGCGAGAACGGCGTGGCCGCAGGCCTGAGTGCCGGCAAGATCGTCGTCGACATGAGCTCCATCTCGCCCATCGAGACCAAGGACTTCGCCCGCCGCATCGAGGCCCTGGGCTGCGACTACCTCGACGCCCCCGTCTCCGGCGGTGAGGTCGGCGCCAAGGCGGCCTCGCTGACCATCATGGTGGGCGGCAAGGCCGAGGTGTTCGAGCGGGTGCGCCCGCTGTTCGAGAAGATGGGCAAGAACATCACCCATGTGGGCGGCAGCGGCGACGGCCAGACCTGCAAGGTCGCCAACCAGATCATCGTGGCGCTCAACATCGCCGCGGTCGGCGAAGCCCTCGTGTTTGCCGCCAAGGCCGGCGCCGACCCTGCCAAGGTGCGCCAGGCCCTGATGGGCGGGTTTGCCGCCTCGCGCATCCTCGAGGTGCATGGCGAGCGCATGGTGCGCCGCACCTTCCAGCCGGGGTTCCGCATCGGGCTGCACCAGAAGGACCTGAACCTGGCCCTGCAGGGCGCACGCGCCCTGGGCGTGGCGCTGCCCCAGACGGCCAACGCAGCCCAGCTGATGCAGACCTGCGCGGCACAGGGCTGGCAGGACCTGGATCACTCGGCCCTGGTGAAGGCGCTGGAGCTGATGTCCGGCCACGAGGTGGCGAGCGAACTGCAGGCGGCCGCGTGATGTGGCGCGACGCCTTGCGTTGTGACGCACGGCAACCGGCAGGCACGCTGGAGCCGCGGGCCTTCCTGCGGCACCTGCTGAACGTGGCCATCACCCGCGCCCTGCCGGCGCAGTGCATCGGGGCGTGGCTGCCCGA
>CAMLSD010000217.1 GCA_946482595.1 uncultured Comamonadaceae bacterium | reverse complement strand
AAGTTCGTCGAAGGCGGCACGAGCATCCACTACCTCGAAGGCTGGATGAGCCAGCACAAGCGATGAGCTGCGGGGGCGCTGGCGCACCCGGGCCTGAAGGACCTGCATGCAAGTGATGTTCGAACTGGTGCTGCTGGCAGCCGAGGCGCAGGTCGAAACCGTCTCCGATGCGCTGATGGAACTCGAGGCCCTGTCGGTGTCGGTCGAAGACGCAGACGCCGACACCGACAGCGAACGGGCCTTGTTCGGCGAGCCCGGCATGCCAGCCCCGCGGGGCGGCTGGGACCGCTCGACGGTGCGGGCGCTTTTCCCTGACGAAACCGCCGCCACCGAGGCCGCCACCCTGCTGCTCGCGCAGGACTGGGCCGAGGACGTCCACGTCCAGGCCATTCAGGCCGTCCCCGAGCAGGACTGGGTGCGTCTGACGCAGTCCCAGTTCGCGCCGGTCGAGATCACGCCGAGCTTCTGGATCGTGCCGACCTGGCACGAACCGCCAGCGGCTGCGCGGCAGGTGATCCGCCTCGACCCGGGCCTGGCCTTCGGCACCGGAACCCACCCGACGACCCGGATGTGCCTGCGCTGGATCGCCCGGCAGGCTCCGGCTCACCAGGCCGACTGGCAGCGTGTGCTCGACTACGGCTGCGGTTCAGGAATCCTCGCCATCGGTGCGGGCCTGCACGGCGCCGGTGCGATCGACGCAGTCGACATCGACCCGGCCGCGGTGGAATCCACCCTGGCCAACGCACAGGCCAACGGGGTCGTGCTCCAGGCTGGCCTGCCGGACCGGGCACAGGGTCAGTACGGACTGGTGCTCGCCAACATCCTGGCCACGCCGCTCAAGCTGCTCGCGCCGCTGTTGTGTGCGCATGTGGCCGCTGGCGGGCACCTGGTGCTGGCCGGCATCCTGGCGCGTCAGGAAGACGAGTTGCGCCAGGCCTACGCGCCGTGGTGTGTGCTCGAGGTGAGCGACCAGGAGGACGGCTGGATCCTCATGACGGCCCGCCTGGGCACGGCCGCCGGGTCTGCACCGGCGTCGGTCTGAACGCACGGTTGTGCTTGCCCCGATGGCATGATTCGACCCATGAGTCTCGCCACGCGTTGTCCCGCCTGCCAAACGACCTTCCGGGTCGTGCAGGACCAATTGAAGGTGTCCGAAGGCTGGGTGCGCTGCGGGCGCTGCAATGAGGTCTTCAATGCGCTGGAAGGGTTGTTCGACCTCGAACGCGATTCGGTGTCCGGCGCACTCGACACGTCGCCGGCAACTGACGAGCCGCCCCCGGACGATGCAACCCACGGTGCACCGCCAGCGGCCACTCCGCCCCCCACAGCCCCACATTCGCAGGCCGAGTTCCTTCGCCACCCCGAGAGCGAGCCCGAGCGCATCGATTCACCGGGCGCGCCCGCCGCAGACGCGGACACCGACGCTGGCAACACACCTCAGACCGCCTATGAGGTGCTCGACTCCCGCTTCCTCGACCGCAGTACCTACGGCCCCAGCCGCCTGCCCGACTCGGAAGGCGAGTTTGCCGACGCCCGCTTCGACAGCTCGTTCAGCGGCGAGCAGGGCACTGGCGACGGGCCGGCCGAACCGCTGGAATCCGAGCGTGTGGCCGCAGCCGCCGCAGCCGAAGCTGCCGGCCGAGGACGCCGACGCAAGGTGCGCACTGCCAGCGCGCAAAGCGAGGCGCCCGAGTTCCTGCGGCAGGCCGAACGTCAGGCGCGCTGGAGCCGTCGGCCGGTGCGTATCGCCCTGGGGCTGCTGTCCGTGCTGTTGTGCCTCACGCTGACGGCACAGGTCGGCCTGCACCACCGCGACTGGCTGGCCGCCCACCATCCCCAGACACGCCCCTGGCTGGACCTCGCCTGCGGCGCGCTGGGTTGTCGCATCGAAGCCCTGCGCAGCATCGATGACGTCGTGATCGACAGCAGCAGCCTGGCCCGCGCCGGCCAGTCGAATGCCTACCGCCTGAATGTCTCGCTGCGCAATCGTGCCGCTGTGGCGGTGGCCGTGCCCTCGATCGACCTCACGCTCACTGACACCAACGGTGAACTCGTGGCCCGACGCATGCTGTCGCCCACCGATTTCCGGGCGGCCACTGCGCTGCAGGCCGGTGGCGAGCTCGCGTTGAGCGTTGATCTGCAAAGCCCCGGCCAGCGCATCGCCGGCTACACGGTCGAGGCCTTCTATCCCTGAACCGAGCGGGTGCACCCACCCGTCACTGGAGTTTTCATGCCCGCCCTGATCTGTGGATCGCTCGCCTTCGACACCATCACGAATTTCCACGGCCGCTTCGGCGAGCAGATCCTGCCGGAGCAGATCCACATCCTGAACGTGTCGTTCCTGGTGCCGACCCTCAGGCGCGAGTTCGGCGGCTGCGCCGGCAACATCGCGTACTCGCTGCATCTGCTGGGCGGCACGCCGCTGGTGATGGCCGCACTCGGCGCCGACGGGCAGACCTACCGCGAGCGGCTGCAGGCCTGGGGCGTGTCGACCGAGTTCGTGCGCATGGTCGAGGACAGCTACACGGCTCAGGCCATCATCATGACCGACGCCGACAACAACCAGATCACGGCGTTCCATCCCGGTGCGATGCAGCATGCACACCTCAACCGCATCGAGGCGCGGGAGGACATCCGCATCGCCATCATCGCGCCGGACGGCCGTGACGCCATGCTGCAGCACGCCGCCCAGTTGGCCCAGGCCGGCATTCCCTTCATCTTCGATCCGGGCCAGGGCCTGCCGATGTTCAACGGCGATGAACTCAAGGCCTTCATCGCGCAGGCGACCTGGGTGGCCGTGAACGACTACGAAGGGCGCATGCTGTGCGAGCGCACCGGCACCTCGCTGGAGTCGCTGTCGCGCTCGCACCTGGCCGGCATCATCGTGACGCTCGGGGCCCAGGGCTGCGACGTCTGGGTGCAGGGCCAGTGCACCCATGTGCCGGGCGTGCCCGCCGAGGCGGTGATTGATCCCACCGGCTGCGGCGATGCCTTCCGCGCCGCCCTGCTCTATGGACTGGAGCGCGGATGGTCGCTGGAGCGTTGTGCCCGCCTGGGCAACCAGCTCGGCGCGCTCAAGATCGCATGCAGCGGACCGCAGAACCACACGATCGATCGCGCCACGCTGGCACTGGACACGCCCTGAACTGATCGGGGGGGCGACTGCCCACACGGGCAGTGCAAGAAAAAACCCGGCCGAGGCCGGGTTTTTCATGGGTGTCGGACGTGAGCGTCCGACGGCTCAGGGCTTGGTACCGGTCGGGAAAGGCCACGCAGCCTGAGGGCTGAGCGTGGTCTTTGCCGCAGGAGCCGGTGCGGCCGCTGGAGCTGCTGCAGCAGGCTTGGCCGCAGCAGGGGCAGTGGCAGCTTTCTTGGCAGCCGGCTTCTTGGCAGCCTTCTTCGCAGCCGGCTTGGCCGCAGGCTTTGCAGCAGGCTTGGCCGCGGCCTTCTTGGCAACGGCCTTCTTCGCAGCAGCCTTCTTGGCCGGTGCAGCCTTCTTGGCCGGTGCGGCCTTCTTGGCCGGTGCAGCCTTCTTGGCCGGTGCGGCCTTCTTGGCCGGTGCGGCCTTCTTCGCCGGTGC
>CAMLSD010000216.1 GCA_946482595.1 uncultured Comamonadaceae bacterium | reverse complement strand
TCGCGATGAAGCCGCTGGTGCTGCGCGAGATCGCCGACGAGCTGGGCCTGCATGAGTCGACCATCTCGCGCGTGACCACGGCCAAGTACATGGCCACGCCCTTCGGCACCTTCGAGCTGAAGTACTTCTTCGGTTCGTCGCTGAACACCGATGCCGGCGGCAATGCGTCGAGCACGGCGGTGCGCGCGCTGATCAAGCAGCTCGTCACCGCCGAGGACAGCCGCAAGCCCCTGTCGGACAGCCAGCTCAGCCAGATGCTGGAAGAGCAGGGCATCCAGGTGGCCCGCCGCACCGTCGCCAAATACCGCGAGGCGCTGAAGATCGCCCCGGCCAACCTGCGCAAGAGTCTGTGATGGCCCGATCCGCTTCGAATGAATTTGCCCTGTTCCTGCCCTGTGCCGGCGGGGTCGAGCCCCTGCTGGCCGACGAGGTGCTGCGCATCCTGGGCCCCGAGACCTCCGGCACGATGGAGCGTGGTGGCGTGGCCCTGCGCGGCAGTGCCGAGGACGTGATGGCGCTCAATCTCGAAAGCCGGCTGGCCCAGCGCGTGCTGGTGCAGGTGGCACGCGGGCGTTACCGGCTCGAGGAAGACCTCTACACGCTCGCGCGCCAGGTGCCATGGCAGGCCTGGACGGCCCCGCGCCTGACCTTCAAGGTCGACGTCACCGCCCACCGCAGCCCGCTGCGCAGCCTGAACTTCGCCGGGCTGCGCATCAAGGACGCGCTGTGCGACGTGATGCGCGAGGAGGCCGGCGAACGGCCCAGCGTGGACACCCATCGCCCGGATGTGCGCGTGATGCTGCACCTGACCGAGGACGAGGCCCTGGTCTATGTCGACACCTCGGGCGAGCCCCTGTTCAAGCGCGGCTGGCGCGAAGACAAGGGCGATGCGCCGCTGAAGGAAACCCTGGCCGCGGCGATGCTCGCGGCGGCCGGCTGGCAGGGCACGCCCGAGACCGGCGGTGCGCTGCTCGACCCTTGCTGCGGCTCCGGCACCATTGCCATCGAAGCCGCGCAGATCGCCTGCGGCATTGCCCCGGGCCTCACACGGCGTTTTGCCTTCGAGAAGCTCGCACCATTTGCCGGCCCGCAGGTGCGCGCCGCGTGGCAGGCGATGAAGCAGGCGGCCCAGGCACGTGTGCATGCGCCCGCGGTGCCGGTGTTCGCCAGCGACGTGGCCTTCCGCATGGTCGACTTTGCCCGCCGCAACGCCCAGCGGGCCGGGGTGTCGCATGCGATCGAGTTCCACGGCGGCGACGCCCTGCAACGCCCCGCCCCGCGACTGCCCGAGGGCCTGCCCGGCACGCTGATGCTCAACCCGCCCTATGGCGAGCGCATCGAAGCCCGCGGCACGGTGGCGCGCAACGTCGAGGAAACCGGCATGTCCGACGATTTCTTCCCGAAGCTTGCTGCGCACTGGAAGCGCGCCTTCACCGGCTGGACGGCCTGGGTGCTGTGTCCCGACATGAAGCTGCCCGGCAAGATGCGCCTGAAGGAAACCCGGCGTGTGCCGATGTGGAACGGCCCGATCGAATGCCGGCTGTTCCGTTTCGACCTGGTGGCCGGGTCGATGCGCAAGGACGGCTGAGGCAGCCGGCTGACGCGTTTTGGATGCCCGCCTGCGCGGGCATGACCGACAACAGGCGTCATCCCCACGAAGGCGCAGGTGCCCATGCGCAGGCCGTCACCCCCGCGAAGGCGGGGATCCATGTGCGCCGGCTGACGCGGGTGGATGCCCGCCTGCGCGGGCATGACCGGGTCTGGGTGCGTCACCGCACGAAGGCAGCCGGACCCTGCACTGTCCGCCATCACCACACAGGCCGTCATCCCCGCGAAGGCAAAGTGGCCCCGCACAATGCTGTCATCCCCGCGAAGGCGGGGATCCACATCCACCGCTGACGCCCCGGGGAGGTCACCCGATGGCCGCCACCGCGGCCTGCGTCACGCCCCGCGCAGGTACGCCTGCACCACGGCGGCGCTGTAGCGGCTGGCCACATCCCGGATGAAGGCCATGAAGTCCACGTGGGCGTGGTCGTCGGCCCGGTCGGAGATCGTGCGCAGCACGGCGCAGGGCACCCCCAGGTCATGGCAGACCTGGGCGACGGCAGCCCCCTCCATCTCGACCGCCAGCGCATCGGGCAGCAACTGTTGCAAGGCCCGGCTTTCGGTGTCGGTCGACACGAAACGGTCGCCGCTGGCGATCAGGCCGTGGTGGACCACCGGGGCGTGCAGCGCGAAGGTCTCGACGGCCGTGTCGCCCAGGTGCTCCCGGGCGGCCACGATGACCCGTTGCGCGGCGGCCAGCAGCCGCATGCTCATGCCGGCATCGGTCTCAAAACGCGCTCGGCCGTACAGCGGCACCTCATGGCGCGGGAACAGCGGCGAGGCGTCCATGTCATGCTGGATCAGCGCATCGGCCACCACCACGTCGCCGACCTTCACCGTGCGGCCCAGGCCGCCGGCCACCCCGACGAACAGCACGGCGCGGGCCTGGTGACGTTCCACCAGCAGCGCCGTGGTCGTCGCGGCCGCCACCTTGCCGATGCGCGACAGGGTGGCCACCACCTCGTGGCCGTGCAGGTGGCCGCGCCAGAAGTCGCGTCCGGCATGGGTTTCGCGCCGCTCGTCGGGCATCAGGTCGAGCACGGCCTGCAGCTCTTGCGGCATCGCGGCAAGGATGGCCAGGGTCATCGGATCTCCAGAAACGCAAACGGCCCGATGTTGCCATCGGGCCGTGCCGGTTCAGCCGATCGGGCGGTGGATCACTTGTTGCGCAGCTCGCGGCGCAGGATCTTGCCCACCGGCGTCTTGGGCAGCTCGGTGCGGAACTCCACGATCTTCGGCCGCTTGTAGCCGGTGAGGTTCTGCTCGCAGTAGGCGCGCACGTCAGCCTCGGTGATCGCAGGGTTGTCCTTCACGATCACGAGCTTGACGGCTTCGCCGGACTTCTCGTCGGGCACGCCCACCGCGGCGCACTCGAGCACACCGTCCATCTGCGTGACCACGTCCTCGACCTCGTTGGGGTAGACGTTGAAGCCGCTGACCAGGATCATGTCCTTCTTGCGGTCCACGATCTTGAAGTAGCCGCGTTCGTCCTGCGTGCCGATGTCGCCGGTGCGGAAGAAGCCGTCGGCCGTCATGACCTTGGCGGTTTCGTCCGGGCGCTGCCAGTAGCCGGCCATCACCTGCGGGCCGCGGATGCAGATCTCGCCGGGCGTGCCCAGCGGCACTTCATTGCCGTCGTCGTCGAGCAGCTTGAACTCGGTCGACGGGATGGGCATGCCGATGGTGCCGGTGTAGGCCTTGGAGTCGGTCGGGTTGCAACTGGCCGACGGCGAGGTCTCCGACAGGCCATAGCCCTCGCAGATCGGGCAGCCGGTCTTCTCGAGCCACAGCTTGGCGGTGGCCTGCTGCACCGCCATGCCGCCGCCCACGCTCAGGCTCAGGCTGCTCCAGTCGACCGTGTTGAAGTCGGCGTGGTGGGCCAGTGCATTGAACAGCGTGTTGACCGCCGGGAAGCTGTGGAAGCGATGCTGTGACAGCTCCTTCAGCACGGCCGGAATGTCACGCGGATTCGGGATGAGCACATTGCAGCCACCGATGCGCATCGACAGCATCATGTTCACGGTGAACGCGAAGATGTGATAGAGCGGCAG
>CAMLSD010000215.1 GCA_946482595.1 uncultured Comamonadaceae bacterium | reverse complement strand
TCCCAGCCCAGGCCCCAGGCGCCCAGCGTGGGGTTCTCCCAGTCGTCCTCGACAAACCGGATGTCGTTCTGCTTCAGATCGAAACCGACCGCTTCGAGCGAGCCGAGGTACAGCTCGAGGATGTTGGCCGGCGCAGGCTTGAGCACCACCTGGTACTGGTAGTAGTGCTGCATGCGGTTGGGATTCTGGCCGTAGCGGCCGTCCTTGGGCCGGCGGCTGGGCTGGACGTAGGCCGCCTTCCAGGGCTCCGGGCCGATGGCGCGCAGGAAGGTGGCGGTATGGCTGGTCCCGGCGCCGACCTCCATGTCATAGGGTTGCAGCAGCGCACAGCCCTGGTCGGCCCAGTAAGACTGCAGGCGCAGGATGAGTTGCTGGAAGGTCAGCATGGTGTCTTTTCTCGGAAGGGGAAAGGGCCCGTGCGCGCGGCTGCGCAAGACGAACCCGCCATTTTACGGGCGCCGGCGCGCCGGCAGCAGCACCAGCACCAGGCCGAGCCCGATCAGCGGAGCCAGCCCGAGGGCAGCAACCCAGCGCGCATACGGCGTGCTGCCGCTGCGGCCCTGCACCTCACCCTGCAGCACGCCGCGGGTGTGTGGCGCCAGCGCTGCGGTGACCCAGCCGCGGTGATCGATGATGGCGGTGGCACCGGTGTTGGTGGCACGCACCAGCGGCCGCTCGAACTCCAGCGTGCGCATGCGCGAGATCTGCAGATGCTGGTCGATCGCTTCCGTGTCGCCGAACCAGCCGATGTTGCTGACGTTGGCCAGGATGGTCGCCTGGGCGGTGCCGACGAAGTTGGCGGCCAGTTCCTCGCCGAACAGATCCTCGTAGCAGATGGTCGGACGCACCCGGTTGCCGTCGACCACAAACGGTTCGATGCTCTGCCCCCGGGCGAAATCGCCCAGCGGCATGTTCATCATGTCGACGAACCAGCGAAAGCCCGGCGGGATGAACTCGCCGAACGGCACCAGGTGATGCTTGTCATAGCGGTAGGTCTGCGTGCGCCCGGGGTGGATGCCCACCACCGAATTGGTGTAGCCGCGCTCGAAGTCACCGAGCGGCACCCCGATCAGTGCCGCAGTGCGGCCTGCGCGCAGCCGGCCGGTGAGCTCATCCCAGTAGCCGGGCGGCAGTTGCGGGGGCAGCAGCGGAATCGCCGTCTCGGGCGCGATGACCAGCTGCCCGGGCGCCTGCAGCAGCTCGCGGGCATGCCAGGCCAGCACGTCCGGCAGATGATCGGCCGAGAACTTCTCGTCCTGGGGCACGTTGCCCTGCAGCAGGCTGACCTTCAACGTGGGCTGCGGCTCGGTGAAGCTGGACGGCAGGGCCCAGGCCAGCGCAACGACCCCCAGCGCAGGCGCCACCGCCAGCAGCGTGCCAGCCGTGCGCCGGACCAGCACCAGCGCCACCCCCGCCGCCAGCCAGGCGCCGACAAAGCCGATGCCGTACACCCCCACCCAGGGTGCCAGCGGCGCCAGTGGCCCGTCGGTGTGGGCATAGCCTGCCGCGACCCAGGGAAAGCCGGTGAACAGCAGCCCGCGCGCCAGCTCGGCCAGCAGCCAGGCCGCGGCAAAGGTCAGGGCCGCCTGCCAGGCCGGCAAGGCCCGACGGCGCGCCACGGCCGCCATCGCAAGCGCCAGATAGATCGACAGGAAGCCGGCCAGCAGCAGCACGGCCAGCGCCGCCAGCCAGGCCGGCAGACCGCCATAGCGGTGCATGCTGATGAACAGCCACCACACACCGCCCGCCAGCCAGGCCGTACCGAACGCCCAGCCCAGCCAGGCCGCTCGCCATGCGGTCGGCGCGGCAGCCACCCGCCAGGCCAGCACCGCCACCATCAGCAACTGCAGCCACCAGCCCTCGCGCGGCGCAAACGCCAGCGCATGCGCCCCTCCAGCCGCCAGTGCCAGCAGCAGGTCGGCCCACAACGGCATCAGGATTCGACCGCCGGGGTGTCGGCCGGCCGCGGCGCGCGCGTGACCTTGAACCAGCGCACGGCGCCGGCCCGGGTCAGCATGACCGAAAAGCGCAGCGGCCCCACGTCGACCGTCTCGCCACGGCGCGGCACATGGCCCAGCTCATGGGCGACCAGGCCGCCGATGGTGTCGAAGTCGTCTTCGGGGAGTTCGGTGGCAAAGAAGCTGTTCACCGCCTCGATGTCGGCGTCACCCGCCACGCGGTGGCTGCCGTCGGCCAGCGTGTAGATGCCGGTGGGGGCATCGTCGTCGTCGAACTCGTCCTCGATCTCGCCGACGATCTCTTCGAGCACATCCTCGATGGTGATCAGCCCGGCGGTGCGACCGAACTCGTCGACCACCAGCGCCAGGTGGTTGCGGTTGGAGCGGAAGTCGCGCAGCAGTTCGTTCAGCCGCTTGGACTCCGGCACGAACACGGCCGGACGCAGCAGGGTGCGCAGGTTCAGCTCGGGCGCGCGCTGGAGCTTGAGCAGATCCTTGGCCAGCAGGATGCCGATGAGGTTGTCGCGCTCACCCTCATAGACCGGAAAGCGCGAGTGCGCGGTGTCGATCACGACGGCCAGCAACTGCTCGTAGGGCGCATTGATGTCGAGCAGGTCCATGCGGGGCGCAGCCACCATCACGTCGCCGGCCGTCATGTCGGCCATGCGCAGGACACCTTCCAGCATGAGCCGGGACTCGGGCTCGATCAGCTCGCGGTCCTCGGCGTCGGCCAGGGTTTCCATCAGCTCGGCCTTGGAATCGGGGCCGGGCGACAGGAACTCGACCAGGCGTTCGAACAGGCTGCGACGGTCGCCGCCGGGACGTGCCGGTCGAGCAGGATGTGGATCGGACATCGCTTGCGCGAGGAGTTGAGGAGCCCCGAGGATACCCCAGCGCCGTGACGGGCGGCACAGCAGCGCCGGCCCCACGCGCTGCAGGCCTTGACAGCCTCGCTACACTGCACAAAAGCACCTTGAGACGGTGTGCCCTGCCCTCACCTACCGGGCCAAGATTTCTGCTGGAACGACCATGAGCCTCATCCCCGCCACCATCCTGACCGGCTTTCTCGGCAGCGGCAAGACCACCCTGCTCAAGCGCGTGCTGAGCGAAGCACACGGCCAGAAGATCGCCGTGATCGAGAACGAGTTCGGCGAAGAGAACATCGACAACGACATCCTGGTGGCCGAAACCCAGGAGCAGATCATCCAGATGAGCAACGGCTGCATCTGCTGCACGATCCGTGAAGACCTGCGCTCCACGCTGAGCGACCTGGCCGCACGCAAGCGCCGCGGCGAACTGGACTTCGAACGGGTGGTGATCGAGACCACCGGCCTGGCCGACCCGGGGCCGGTGGCCCAGACCTTCTTCATGGACGACGAGATCGCCGAGAGCTTCCTGCTCGACTCGGTGCTGACCCTGGTCGACGCCAAACACGCCAGCCAGCAACTCGACGACCGCCAGGAAGCACGCCGCCAGATCGGCTTTGCCGACCAGATCTTCATCAGCAAGACCGACCTGGTGTCGGCCGACGACGTCGACGCGCTGTCCCACCGCATCAAGCACATGAATCCGCGGGCACCGCAGCGCCGGGTGCATTTTGGCGAGGTGCCGTTGTCCGAGGTGTTCGATCTGCGGGGCTTCAACCTGAATGCCAAGCTCGACATCGACCCGGACTTCCTGAAGGCCGACGACCACGACCATG
>CAMLSD010000214.1 GCA_946482595.1 uncultured Comamonadaceae bacterium | reverse complement strand
GCAGGCCTCACGGCCGACTCGAACAGGCCGGGCGGCATCTGGGCGGCAAGCTGCGCCAGGCTTGTGCCCGGCAGCGCGTGGGCGGTTGTGTCGGTGTGATGACTGGCCGAGACGTCAGCCGACGGGTCGGCCGAGCCATGGAGCAAGGCCTCGTCCAGCGGTGCGGCATCCATGAACGCGCGCACCCCGGCCGACCCCGCCGTGGCGATGGGGTTGAGCATGAGCAGGACTCCCTGAGTGTCCGTTGTGTTTGTGGCGGACATCGTGGCAGCCCTGCCCGGGCTTGCCTAGCTAGTATGCTTCCCAGTGCTGGTTACGGGGTGTGACGCCGGTTGCACCGCACCCACTGCCGCGCGCGTCAGCGCCTCAACTCATGCCCTTGTTGCCGACCCCGGGCAAGGCCATCGCCGGCTCGAACTTCGCCCGCTTGATCGAGAAATAGCTCTTCACGTTGCGCACGTTCACGTCGCTCGTGAGCAGCCGCTGCACCAGCGCGTGGTAGCCGTCCATGTCGCGCACATGGGTGATGAGCACGAAGTCCGGCCCGCTGCCGGTGCGGTAGCACTGCTGGACCGCCGGTTCGGCGACCGCCCTTGCCTCGAAGGCGTCGAGCCGTTCAGCGGCCTGATGGTCCAGCGTGACCTCGACGATGGCCGTGAGGCCCGCGCCCAGCCGGTCGGGGGACAGCAGGGCCACGCGCCGTTCGATCAGGCCGGCGTCCTCCAGCCGCTTCACGCGGCGCAGGCAGGTGGCCGGCGACACATGCACCCGTTCGGCCAGTGCCTGGTTGCTCAGGCCGGCATCGTGTTGCAGATGGTCGAGCAGGCGCCAGTCCAGGGCATCCAGATGAGGGGGGTTCATGACGAATTCGCTCAAACAATCATGGATGTAGAAAGTATCTTGCATGATCGGGGTTAGTGGGAAGAAAAGTTCAAGAATCACCAAAATGCGCAAGAAAAGTTCTTGCTGATCTTCCTACCATGCCATCCATCACAACCCAACTGGAGCCTCCATGTGTGGCATCGTCGGCGCGGTCAGCCAGCGCAACATCGTTCCCATCCTGATCGAAGGCCTGAAGCGCCTGGAGTACCGTGGCTATGACTCCTGCGGCGTGGCCGTGCATCAAGACGGCGAGTTGCGGCGGGCCCGCAGCACGGCCCGGGTGGCCGAGCTCGACACCCAGGTCGTCCACGACGGGGTGCAGGGCGGTACCGGCATCGCGCACACGCGCTGGGCCACACACGGTGCGCCGGCCGTGCACAACGCGCATCCACACTTCTCGCATGGGGTGGGCAGCTCGGCCGCGACATCACGCAACGGGCGGATCGCGCTGGTGCACAACGGCATCATCGAGAACCACGACGAACTGCGCGCCGAGCTGAAGGCGCGGGGCTATGAGTTCACCAGCCAGACCGACACCGAGGTGATCGCCCACCTGGTCGACCACCTCTACGCCGGCGATCTGTTCGACGCGGTCAAGCAGGCCACCGGGCGGCTCAAGGGAGCCTATGCGATTGCCGTGTTCTGCCGCGACGAGCCGCACCGGGTCGTCGGTGCGCGCGAAGGCTCGCCGCTGGTGCTGGGTGTGGGCAACAAGGAGGGCGTGGGCGAGAACTTCCTCGCGTCTGACGCCATGGCCCTGGCCGGTGTGACCGATCAGATCGTCTACCTCGAAGAGGGCGACGTGGTCGACCTTCAGCTTGGCAAGTACTGGATCGAAGCGCGCCCGGCGGGTGAGGCCACCGGCCGCCATGATCGCGTCGAGCGCCCGGTGCGCACGGTGCACGCGCACACCGGCGCGGCCGAGCTGGGCCCGTACCGGCACTACATGCAAAAGGAAATCTTCGAGCAGCCGCGCGCCATTGCCGACACGCTCGACGGCGTGCATGCGATCACCCCCGAGCTGTTCGGTGACGGCGCCTACAGCGTCTTCAAGGAGATCGACCAGGTGCTGATCCTGGCCTGCGGCACCAGCTACTACTCGGGCTCGGTCGCCAAATACTGGCTCGAGAGCATCGCCCGCATCCCCACCAGTGTCGAGATTGCCAGCGAGTACCGCTACCGCGACAGCGTGCCCAACCCCCGGACCCTGGTGGTCACCATCAGCCAGTCCGGTGAAACGGCCGACACCCTGGCCGCGCTGAAGCACGCCCGCAGCCTGGGCATGCCCCACACGCTGACTATCTGCAACGTGGCCACCAGCGCCATGGTGCGTGAGTGCAAACTGGCCTACATCACCCGCGCCGGCGTCGAGATCGGCGTGGCCTCGACCAAGGCCTTCACCACCCAGCTCGCCGGCCTGTTCCTGCTGACCCTGGCGCTGGCCCAGGTGCGCGGTCACCTGAGCGAGGACGAGGAAGCGCGGCACCTGAAGGCCATGCGCCACCTGCCCGTGGCGCTGCAGGCCGTGCTGGCCCTGGAGCCCCAGGTCATTGCCTGGTCCGAGGAGTTTGCGCGCAAGGAAAACGCCCTGTTCCTGGGCCGCGGCCTGCACTACCCGATCGCACTCGAAGGGGCGCTCAAGCTCAAGGAGATCAGCTACATCCACGCCGAGGCCTACCCCGCCGGCGAGCTCAAGCACGGCCCGCTGGCGCTCGTCACCAGCGAGATGCCGGTGGTCACCGTCGCCCCCAACGACACCCTGCTCGAAAAGCTCAAGAGCAACCTGCAGGAAGTGCGCGCCCGGGGCGGCGAGCTGTTCGTGTTTGCCGATGCCGACACTCGCATCGAAAGCGAACCCGGCATCCATGTGATCCGCATGCCTGAGCACTACGGCCCGCTGTCACCCATCCTGCACGTGGTGCCGCTGCAGCTGCTGGCGTATCACACCGCGTGTGCGCGGGGGACGGATGTGGACAAGCCGCGGAATCTGGCGAAGTCGGTGACGGTGGAGTGAGGGGGGATCCGCTGAATGGAACAAACAAAGTCGGTCGGTGAAGAATTAGCTTAGGCCTCACAAAGCACACCTATGCGGATCGAAGCGCTGCTCAATACCGATTCTTGCTGCACGGCTGGTATCTCGACCCCTGGATATGTCAGCGCTCACCTGAATCACTCGAAGACATCGGGAATCGCGTCCCTCACGCTTGTGGCGATCGAAGCCCACGAGACCGAGTCGGTCCATCTGGAGTGGCCGGTTGTAACGTTGAAGGAAGGCGATGTGGTCACGCTTCGGCTACTGGCCGACGGGCCTTCGACGGAGCCGGCAAAGACGTCAAGAACGTCTGATCATCCCGCGAACCTCTTTGCGGACCAGAACCTCGCCGCACAAGCCCTGGAAGCATGCAGAGAGTTCGAGAATCGCCTTGGCGCGATTTTGGAACGAAGCAGGACGCTCGAACCTCCGGAAGAACATGCCAAGTTCTTGGGGGCGGTTGGCTATCTGGCTTCTGAACTTGGCGACAAACTGCTCTACCCAATCTACCGGAGGCATTCGGCACTTGTGCCAGACGATCTTCGGGGCGACATACCGTGAAGCCTTGCCGGCGGCGTCCGCTCAACTCCAACGTCGGGCGGGAACTGTCAGACTGCGAACCTGGGCGGTTTCCTGCCAACTCAGCCCATCTGACGAGCACTCAGCGCGCCTTGACTGTCACGGCGTGCATGTCAAGGGTGACTGTCCTTCAGAAGCCTTTCCGATGTGGAGTCGGCTGTCCGTAAGCGTCTGGTCACGCCACCTTGACCCGCCCATCGCCGGTCGATCAAGGTTTCGTGGGTAACCGTATGACCTGTGCGCTGCCGGTGTCTGCTGACTCGGCATCGACCACACGGC
>CAMLSD010000213.1 GCA_946482595.1 uncultured Comamonadaceae bacterium | reverse complement strand
GGCGCTTTCAAGGAAACGCCGGGCCGTCCCAAGTTTCCTTGACCCCCGCGGGGGGGGCGGGCTGGGCGCAGCCCGGCCCTGGGGGGCTCAGAACCTGAAGCCCGGCGGCGCATTGCCCGCCGGGGGCGGGGGGGCTTCGGTCGAGGGGCCGGTCGACGGACTGGGCAGACTGGGGGCCGCAGCCGATGCGGTGTCTGGCCGTGTCAGGGGGGCGGGGCTGGCCTGCTGGTAGCCCGAGGGCAACACTGACTGCCGGGGGTAGCCCGCGGCATCCAGGTAAGAATTCCATTCGCTGGCCGAAAACCCGCTCATCCGCTGGCCGCCGATCTGCAGGCCCGGCATCTCGTTGTTCGGCACCAGGGCCTCATAGGCCTTGAAGTCCTCTGCCGTGCGCACCGTGCGTTCGGAAAACGGCACACCACGTTGCTGCAGCAGGGCTCTGCCGTTGTCACAGGGGCGGCAGTTGGTGGTGGTGTAGAGCGTGACCGGAAAGCGCGACGTGGCCTGCTGCAGCTCGATCGGCAGCGGCACGGCCGAACTGCCCGGTCCGCCGCTGCGCGACAACGGCTGAACCTTGCCGCTCTCGACCGGGGCACGATCGGTGTAGGTAACCTTGCCGTCTGGCCCCACGACCTTGTACATCGCCTGCGCGGTCGGCCCGGCCAGGCACAGGCCCAGCGCAAAGACGATGGCCAGCGGGCGGCGGGTACGCCGCGTTCCGCGTGGCAGCGTGTCGGCGCAGGCGCGTTGGCCAATGAAACCGGGTTTGATCAACTGCCTCATGACTTCAGAGCTCCCGTATCAGGTCCAGCGGGGATTCATGCCATGCCCTGATGGCGGAGCAGGGCGTCGATGGTCGGTGCCCGGCCGCGGAAGGCCTTGAAGCTTTCCTCGGCGGGGCGGCTGCCTCCCGCCTCCAGGATTTCCTGACGATAGCGTCGGCCGGTGGCAACGTCCAGCACCCCGGCCTCTTCAAACGCGCCGTAGGCATCGGCACTGAGCACTTCTGCCCACTTGTAGCTGTAGTAGCCCGCCGCGTATCCGCCGGCAAAGATGTGAGAGAAGCTGTGCTGCATGCGGTTGATCGGCGGCGGTTGCAGCACGGCCACTTCCCGCCGCACCTCGTCGATCACGGCCTGCACGCGGGTCTCGCTGCCGGGTTCGGCATGCAGGCGCATGTCGAACAGCGAGAACTCGATCTGGCGCAGGGTCTGCATGCCGCTCTGGAAGTTCTTGGCGGCGAGCATCTTGTCGTACAGGGCGCGCGGCAGCGGCTCGCCGGTGTCCACATGGGCGGTCATGTGCTTGAGCACGTCCCATTCCCAGCAGAAGTTCTCCATGAACTGGCTGGGCAGCTCGACGGCATCCCATTCCACACCCGAGATCCCGGCCACGCCGATGTCGTTCACCTGCGTGAGCATGTGATGCAGGCCATGGCCGAACTCGTGGAACAGCGTGATGACGTTGTCGTGAGTCAGCAGCGCGGGTTTGCCGTCCAGGCCCTCGGCGAAATTGCACACCAGGTGCGCCACCGGGGTCTGGAGTGAACCTTCCGGGCGCTGCCAGCGGCCGCGTACATCGTCCATCCAGGCGCCCGAGCGCTTGCCCTGGCGCGCGTAGGGGTCCAGGTAGAACTGGCCGACGAGTTGCGTGCCGCGCTCGATCCGGAAGAAGCGCACGCTCGGGTGCCACACCGGCGCGGTGTCGGGGCGGATGGCCACCTCGAACAGCGTCTCGATGATCCTGAACAGGCCGTCCAGCACCTTCGGTTCGGTGAAGTACTGCTTCACCTCCTGGTCACTGAAGGCATAGCGCTTTTCCTTCAGCTTCTCGGACACATAGGCCAGGTCCCAGGCGGCCAGCTCGGTCATGCCGAGCTCGCTGGCGGCAAACTCGCGCAGCTCGGCCAGGTCCTTTTCGGCATGCGGGCGGGCGCGGCGGGCCAGGTCGCGCAGGAACTCGGTCACATGGGCGGGGGATTCCGCCATCTTGGGCACGAGCGAGACCTGCGCGAAGTTGTCGTAGCCGAGCAGTCGGGCCTCTTCCTGGCGCAGGGCCAGCAGCTCGCGCATGACCTCGGTGTTGTCGTGCTCGGGCTGACCCTGTTCGGAAGCGCGCGTCACGTAGGTGGTGTAAAGCCGTTCACGCAGGGCCCGGTTGCGGCCGTACTGCATCACCGGGAAGTAGCTGGGGAACTGCAGCGTGATCTTGTAGCCGTCCTTGCCGTCGCGTTCGGCCGCCTGGCGGGCGGCCTGGCGGGCGTCCTCGGGGACACCGTCGAGCTCGTCGGCATGCGCGTAGTACGCATAGCCATCGGTGGCGTCGAGGACGTGCTCGGAAAACTTCTGAGACAGCTCGGCCTGACGCTCCTGGATCTCGGCAAAGCGCTGCTTGGCCTCACCCTGCAGCTCTGCGCCGGACAGCACGAAGTCACGCATGGCATTGGACAGCGCCTTGCGCCGTGCCGGTGTCAGCGTCGCGGCCTCGGGGCCCTGGGCCACGGCCTTGTACTTGGCATACAGCCGTTCGTCGGCGCCCAGGCGTGTGTAGAACTCCGTGACCTTGGGCAGGTTTTCGTTGAACGCTGCACGCATCTGAGGGTTGTCGGCCACCGCGTTGAGGTGACCGATCGCGCCCCAGGCCCGCCCCAGCCTTTCGGTGGCCACATCGAGCATCGCCGACAGGTCGTCATACCGCGCCGGCACCGCGTCGGATACGGCCTTTTCCAGCGCCGCCCCGGCATCGCGCAGCAGTTGGTCGATGGCCGGCGTGACGTGCTCGGGCAGGATGTCGCCAAAGCGGGGGAGATCGGTGGTGTCGAGCAGAGGATTCATGGTGATTCAGCCTGCCGCGCGTTCAGCGGCCTCCATCGTGTTGACCAGCAACATTGTGATGGTCATCGGCCCCACCCCTCCGGGCACAGGGGTGATGAACGAAGCCACCGTCGAAACGCCCTCGAAATCGACGTCGCCGCACAGCTTGCCGGCCTCGTTGCGGTTCATGCCCACGTCGATGACCACGGCGCCGGGCTTGACCATGTCGGCCGTCAGCACATTGCGCTTGCCCACGGCGGCAACAACGATGTCGGCCTGCCGCGTGTGGTGTGCGAGGTCGGGGGTCGCACTGTGGCAGATGGTGACGGTGGCGCTGGCTTGCAAGAGCAGCATGGCCATCGGCTTGCCCACGATGTTGGAGCGGCCGATCACCACGGCATGCTTGCCTTTGGGGTCGCAGCCGATCGATTCGAGCATCTTCATGCAACCATAGGGCGTGCAGGGCTTGAAGCCGGCCTGGCCGACCATCAGCGCGCCGGCGCTGGCGACATGGAAGCCGTCAACGTCCTTCAGCGGAGAGATGGTCTCGATGACCTTGTGGGCGTCGATGTGGGGCGGCAGCGGCAGCTGCACCAGGATGCCGTGGATGGCCGGGTCATCGTTGAGGGCTGACACACGCGCCAGCAGTTCGGCTTCGGTCATGCTGGCGGGGTATTGCTCCAGCACCGAGTGCAGCCCGCTGTCCTGGCAGGCCTTGACCTTGTTGCGCACGTACACCTGCGAGGCCGGGTTGTCGCCCACGAGGATCACCGCCAGGCCCGGCCGGGTGCCGCGGGCGGTCAGTGCGGCAGCGCGTGCGGCCACCTCGGTGCGAATGTGCTTTGACAGGGCGTTTCCATCGATCAGCTGGGCAGTCATGGCGGGATCCTTGGTCCAGAAACAACAAAGGCCGCACTGCATGCGGCCTCTGGGTGAGGGGGTGTGTCAGGCCTTGGCCTGCGCGCCGAGGGCGATCTTGAGCAGGTCGGCCACGGTGTTGGCGTTGAGCTTTTCCATGATGTTGGCGCGGTGCGCCTC
>CAMLSD010000212.1 GCA_946482595.1 uncultured Comamonadaceae bacterium | reverse complement strand
CTACGTCATCAGCGACGGCTACGACCTGGGCGTGGGCATGCTGATGCACCGCGCCACCGAGGCCGAGAAGGACGTGATGGTCGCCTCCATCGGCCCCTTCTGGGACGCCAACGAGACCTGGCTGGTGCTGGGCATCGGCATCCTGCTGATCGCCTTCCCGAAGGCGCACGGCCTGGTGCTGGGCGAGCTGTACCTGCCGGTCACGCTGATGCTGATCGGCCTGACCCTGCGCGGCGCGGCCTTCGACTTCCGCGTCAAGGCCAAGGACACGCACAAGCGCACCTGGGACCGGCTGTTCTTCGCCGGCTCCATGCTGGCCTCGGTGGCGCAGGGCTGGATGCTGGGCCGCTATGTGAGCGGCTTCGGCAGCGGCTGGAACTACCCGCTGTTTGCAGCGGCCATCGCGGTGGCGCTGCCCATGGCCTACGTGCTGCTGGGCGCCACCTGGCTGGTGATGAAGACCGAAGGCGAGCTGCAGCAGCGCGCGGTGCACTGGGCGCGCATCGCCTGGGGCCCGATGGTGGCCGGGCTGCTGCTGATCTCGATGGCCACGCCCTGGATCAGCGCCACGGTGCGCGAGCGCTGGTTCACGCTGCCCGAGGTCATCGCGCTGCTGGCGATCCCGCTCACCACCGGCCTGGCGTTGCTGGCCGTGCGCGGCCTGCTGGACACCCGCTTCGTGCGCGGCCCGCTGTGCTGGATGCCCTTCGTGCTGCTGCTGCTGGTGTTCGTGCTGGGATTCCTGGGCCTGGCCTACAGCATCTACCCCTACGTGGTGATCGACCGGCTGACGATCTGGCAGGCCGCCAGCAGCCCGGCCGCGCTGAAGGTGATCCTGGTCGGCGTGGCCATCGCGGTGCCGGCCATCGCCGGCTACACGGTCTTCTCGTACCGGGTGTTCCGCGGCAAGACCGGGGCGCTGCGGTACGCGTGAGCAGGTGAAGCCTTCAACCGCGACTCTTCCTTCGCCCGCATTCATTCATCCCATTGGCGCCGCTGGCCGAGCTGACCGCCACGGCTCGGCCGCGACACGCTCTCAGAGGAGCGTCCGGCCCAAGCCGGAACCGGTGGTAATCTGCCACCGTTTGCCACATCGCGGAGACCGCCGATGCCCTCGAACTCCATCCGTGTCGGCGCCGAGCTGTTCGCCCTGGCGCAGCAGGAAGGTGCTTTGATGTCCCGGTCCGCAGCCCAGCAGATCGAGCATTGGGCGCGTCTGGGCGCGGCGCTGGAGGCCACGGGCCTGTCGGTCGCCGACTTGGCCACCCTGCTCCGCGGGGGTGAGGTGCAGCGCGAAGAGACTGTCGCGTCCGAGCAGGAACTGTGGGCCTTCAAGCGAAAGCGGCAGGCGCAGGACCTGAAAAGCGTTCGTGCCGGCCGCCAGCCGGCCGACGCAATGAGTTGGTTCTCAGGCGGCAAGGCCAAGGCCGCCAAACTCGTGAACTCGCCGTACTGACAGCGAACGCGCCCGGCGATGGCCACGAAGCCCAGCCTACCCGTCGACGAGGAACCGCTCGACGCCAGAACCGTCGATCTGCTCCTGTCGAACATGGGGACGGACATGATCCTGGTCGGCGGCCAGGCGCTGGCCTTCTGGATGGACCGTTTTGGTGTCGTTGCCGGTGGCACAGCGATATCGAATGACGGCGACGCCCTCGGAGAACTGGCGAAGGCACGCCAGTTGGCCGCGGCGATCAGCGCCAGGCTGGTCCTTCCGCGAAAGACCGCCCGCACCTCGATCGTCGCTCAGCTTCGTCTCCCCGCGGCGGACGGCAAAGAGCGCAACATCGATGTCCTGCACCTCCTGTACACGATCAGCGGCTTGAGAAAGTCATCCGACTTCACGCGGCAGGTCGTGCGCGACAGCGTCGAGGTCCAGTGGCGCAAGGGCAAGTTCATCCGGGTGGGGACCCATTCGACGTCCTGGAATCCCGGGCACAGAACGCCGTCGGCCTCCATGAAGACAAAGGGCCCCACGTCCTGACCCAGGTGAAGTGGGCGATCGCGGTGGCCAGCGCCGCCCTGCTCAGGCTCGCGGCCGATTCGGACTCGAACGACCGCCTGGGCCCGAAGGTGCAGCGCATCTACACGCTGGCGCGCAGCCAGGTGGGACGGCGGCTGTGGTCCGAACACGGCATCGAGCTGCTCGACGCCATCGACGCAGATGCCTTGGAAGCGGCCGCACCGACGCTGGCCAGGCAACTCGATGCGGTCCGCACGGCGATCAGACAGCGCCGGGGCGCCGCCAGAAAGCCCCGCGCGCGTTGATCCGTGCTGGCGGCGCTGGCCGCTCCGATCGCGGGTCGGTCGACCGGGCGGGCGGACCAGGTGCGCCTGCCGGCAGTGGTCAGCACGGCGCGGGTTTGCACTGGTCAGGCCGGATAGCGGTTGCGTCATAGTGGCCTGACCGGGCGCGGTGCCCGATGCCGGGAGTGCCATGACGACGGGACAGCCCATCCTCCAGTTCGGCACCGGCCGCTTCCTGCAGGCCCACGTCGACCTGTTCGTCTCGCAGGCGGCCGAGCGGGGCGAGTCGCTGGGCGGCATCACGGTGGTGCAGACGACGGGGCAGGCCGCCAGCGTGGCCCGCATGCAGGCGCTGGCACGGGCACGGGGCTACACGGTGATCGTGCGCGGCCTGGTCGATGGCAGGCCGGAGGAGCGGCACGAGACCTGCCGTTCGGTGCAGGAGGCGCTCGATGCCCGCGCGCAGTGGCCGGCCGTGCGTGAGCGCATGCGCGGCCCGGTGCGCGTGGTCGTGTCCAACACCGGCGACACCGGCTGGGCGCTGGATGCCGCCGACGGGCCGCCGTGCCTGGCCGCGCGGGCCGCCGCGCCGGCATCGTTCCCCGCCAAGCTGCTGGTGCTGCTGCACGACCGCTGGCAGGCGCAGCCCCAGGCGCCCTTGACGCTGCTGCCCTGCGAGCTGGTGTCGCGCAATGGCGAGCGGCTGCGCGAGCTGGTCGTCGCGCTCGCCCGCGGCTGGTCGCTGGATGCGGAATTCCTGGCGTGGCTGGCCGAGCAGCCGGTGTGGGCCAACTCGCTGGTCGACCGCATCGTGTCGCAGGCGCTCGATCCGGTGGGCGCGGTGGCCGAGCCCTATGCGCTGTGGGCGATCGAAGCGCAGCCGCGCCTGCAGCTGCCCTGCCGCCATCCGTCCATCCTGCTCACCGACGACCTGGCGCGCTTCGAACGGCGCAAGCTGTTCCTGCTCAACCTGGCCCACACCCTGCTGGCGCAGCAGTGGATGGCTCAGCCGCAGCCGGCCGCGGACATGACCGTGCTGCAGGCGATGCAGGCGCCGCCCTTCCGCGGCGTGGTCGACGCAGCCTGGGCGGACGAGGTGCTGCCGGTGTTCGACGCCCTGGGCGACGGCGCGGGCGCGCGGGCCTACCTCGTCGAACTGCGCGACCGCCTGCTCAATCCCTTCCTGGCCCACCGGCTGGCGGACATCGCGCAGAACCACGCGCAGAAGGTGGCGCGCCGCATCGAGCCCTGCATCGCGCTGGCGCGCACGCTGGTGCCGGGGCTGCCGCAGCCGCGGCTGCATGCCGCACTGGCGCCATGCTGATACGGCAGGCCGCGTCTTTCAGGCATTACGGCCTGTGCCGGCGGTAGAAGGCGAGGGCGTTCCGGAACATCACCTTGTCGCGCACCTGGGTGCCGAACGGGGCCAGGTACTCCTCGGCGATGGCGATCTGCGCTTCGAAGGTGCCGTGCAGGGTGATCACCGGCCAGTTGCTGCCCCAGACCAGGCGGTCGGCACCGAAGGCGCTCATCAGCACGTCGAAATGCGCCTTGTACGAAGCCAGGTCCGTGGGCGACGGGAAGACGACGTCGCCGGGCGCGTACATGTCGTAGAAGGACGAGAACTTCATGTGCAGGTTCGGGCA
>CAMLSD010000211.1 GCA_946482595.1 uncultured Comamonadaceae bacterium | reverse complement strand
AAGCTGATCCAGCAGACACCCGAGGTCGTGAACGCGTATAACGTCACCGGCGAGGACAGCTGGATCCTGGAAATCGCGGTGATCGACGTGGCGCACCTCGATGCGGTCGTCACGCGTTTTTGCATCCTGACCGAAACTTCCACCTCGATCATCCTGAACGCCGCACGCGAGCACCAGCCCATGCTGCCCGCCCGCCATGAGAATGTGAAACCGCCGATCAAGAAGGTAGACAACGCATGACGCCCGACACTCCCCCGTTTTCTTGTTGCGACCTGTGCGACGAGCACAAGGGCGACACGAGCGGTGCCTTCCGTGTGCTGCCCCCGGTGTTCCACGACTACGGCGGGCGCAGCCGCTTCCAGGGGCCGGTGGCCACCGTGAAGTGCCTTGAAGACAACACCGTGGTCAAGGCCCTGCTCGAATCGCCGGGTGAAGGCCGCGTGCTGGTGGTCGACGGCGCCGGCTCGCTGCGGCGTGCCCTGGTGGGCGGCAACATCGCCGCGGCGGCCGCACGCAACGGCTGGGCCGGGGTGGTGGTGAACGGCTGTGTGCGTGACAAGGCCGAGCTGGCCGCCTGCGACGTGGGCATCCGCGCGCTGGGCCTGATGCCGCTGCCCACCGAACGGCGCAACCAGGGGCTGGCCGGTGTCGATGTGCAGATTCAGGGCGTCTGGGTGCGCGAGGGCGATCGCCTGTATGCCGACGAAGACGGCATCGTCATCCTGCCGCCGGCGGCTGCGTGAGTGCGGCCATGACAGGTTTCCCTTCCACCGCAGCGCCGGGCGGCCGTGCCGGCGCGGGCAGTGCTCCGGGCGCGCCAGGCCCGATCCCGCGTGAACACCTGGCCCATCTGCAGCGCAGCGTGTCGATCATCGTCGCCAGTCGCGACGCCAGGCTGCAGCCGCACGTGATGCGTGCACTGGGCTGCCGCGTCGAGCGCCAGCCGCTGCGGGTGGTGGTCCTGCTGGCCCAGGATGCCGCCGCCGAACTGCTCGACGACCTGCGCGCCAATGACCGCATCGCGGTGGTGTTCAGCGAACCCAGCACCCATCGCACCGTGCAGATCAAGGGCGAGCAGGTGTCGGTGAGCAGTGCCACCAGCACCGACCGGGAGCTTGCGCGCGACTACGTCGACCGCATGGTCACCGAGATCAGCTCGATCGGCTACCCGCAGGACACCATCCGCATGATGTTCAGCCACGACCCGGCGCGGCTGGTGGCGGTGAGTTTCGTGCCGACGGCATCCTTCGACCAGACTCCGGGGGCCCGGCCGGCCGCCCCGGTGAGCCCGACCTGACGAGGCCCTGCATGCGCAGCGCGATCACGCTCGACGACATCCGCCCCTGCTTCGAGGGCGCCATTCCGGCCGTCATGGCCACCTGCGACGCCGACGGCATTCCCAACGTGGCCTACCTGTCGCAGGTCGACTATGTCGATGCCCACCACCTGGCCCTGTCGTTCCAGTTCTTCAACACGACTCGGCGCAACGTGCTGGCCAACGCACAGGTCGAGATCATCGTGGCCCACCCCTGGACGGGGGCGCTCTACCGCATCCAGGCGCGCTACGTGCACACCGAAACCTCCGGGGCGCTGTTCGAGCGCATGAAGGCGCGCCTGTCGGGCATTGCCTCGCACACCGGCATGAGCGAGGTGTTCGTGCTGCGCGGTGCCGACCTTTACCGCGCCGAGTCCGTCACGCACGTGCCCAAGGCCGACCTGCCGATGCCGCAGGGCGGCAAGTCACGCCTGTCGGCGCTGCGCCGCTGCAGCGAGCGGCTGGCCGCCTGCACCGACCTCGAATCGCTGTTCGAGGCCACGCTGGACTGCCTGCACGACGAGTTCGACATCGGCCATGCGATGCTGCTGATGAGCGACACGCCCGGCGAGCGCCTGTTCACGGTGGCCAGCCGAGGGTACAGCGCCTCGGGGGTGGGCTCGGAGATCCCCTTCGGCCAGGGCGTGATCGGCGCGGCCGCGCGCGAGCGCACCCCCATCCGCATCAGCCACATGACGGCCGAGTACACCTATGGCCGGGCCATCCGCGACAACCTCGCGCGCCAGGGCCGGGCCCAGGCGCTCGAACTCGAGATCCCCTGGCCGGGCCTGGCCGAGCCGCACAGCCAGCTGGCCGTGCCCGTCACCGTGACGGGCGACCTGCTGGGGGTGTTGTTTGTCGAGAGCCCGCAGGACTTGCGCTTCAGCTACGACGACGAAGACGCACTGGTGAGCCTGTCGAACCAGCTTGCGCTGGCGGTCAGGCAGTTCCAGTCATGTGCCGACGTGCCCGAGGACACCGCCCGCGACCCGAACGGTGGGCCGGCCCAGGCTGCACCGACTCTCGCGGCCCAGCCTGCCCAGGCGCCGGGCCAGCCGGTGAGCGTGCGCTACTTCGAGGCCGACGGCAGCGTGTTCTTCGACAACGACTACCTGATCAAAGGCGTGGCCGGCTCCATCCTCTGGGCCCTGCTGCGTGACCACGTGCAGCTCGGGCGCGACGAGTTCACCAACCGCGAACTGCGGCTGGACCCGCGCGTGCGCCTGCCCGACGTCAGCGACAACCTCGAGGCGCGGCTGGTGCTGCTGGCCCGCAGGCTGGTCGAGCGCGAGGCCCATGTGCGCATCGAAAAAACCGGCCGGGGACGCTTTCGCCTGCGTGTCACCCGGCCGCTGCAGCTCGACGAGGTGGCGTCCTGATCAGCGGTCCTGAACGAACTCGGGCCACACCTGCGGCGCCGCAGGCACACCCAGGCCGCGCGCGAGCTTGACCCATTCACCGGGCGCCAGACGCGAGCGGGCCACACCCAGCGCCGCCTCGAAGGCCGGCGCCGGTGCCGTGGCGCGCATGCCGGCGAACATCTCCAGCCGCTCATGGGCGCTCATGGCCGGCACCAGCCAGCCCAGCGTGCCCATCATCTCGGCCGGCGGGATCGACGCCACCAGCGTGTCGTGCAGCGCCATCAGCTCGGCATCGGTGTAGTGGGCCCACAGCACGGCGTTGTGCTCGGTTTCCTCGTAGTGCATGTGCTCGAAGTTCTCGGCCACGAACAGCGCGAGGGCGCGGTACAGGCGATGCAACGCCAGAGCCCGGGCCTGGCCGTCGCTGGTTTCGGCCAGCTGCACCAGTTCGGCCAGCTCTTCCACCGCGTCGGCATGCTGGCCGTGTTCGGCGGCGATCTGCGCCGAGGCACCCGGTCGGGCGCGCTCCAGCGCCGGGTGCATGAAGGCGTTTTCGTGTTCGAGGTGGCGGATGCAGGCGTCCAGCAGGGCACGCACCTGGCCCAGGGTGTCACGCACTTGTGCCGAGTCGGCCGCATCGGTGCTGCCCAGGCGCACCAGGGTTTCGCTCATGGCCATGCGCATGGCCTTGTGGATGCCGGCATACAGGTCCAGGCGGGGCACGGCCGGCCCGGGCGCTGTGGGCGCGGGCTGCTGGGGCACGGGTTGGTGAATGCTGGCCTGGGGCATGTGGGTGGTGTTCATCGTCTTGCTCTCGATCAGGAAGGACCGCAAGGCGGCCCGGTGTGCGGCGCGGTCACCGGGCCGCCGCAGCCCGTCGCCCCGTCGGCGGGGCATGTCGAGACTGTAGGCAGACGATCAGCCGAGCGTTCTTAAATGTCGGCTCAGCAAACACTAAAGCTTTATTAACTGAACGCCAGCGGTGTCCTGAGCCCGCGCGGTGGTGGCTTGCGCCGCGGCCTGGCCGGGCGTTGGCCGGGCAGCCACGGCGAGCAGCTCCGGCGTGAGTGCGGCCACGGCCTGATACTGCGTCAGGAACACCCGCCCGTTCAGGTGATGGATGAAGTCGGTGCCCTGCAACTGGTCCATCACCGGCCCCTTGACCTCGGACAGGTGCAGCTGGATGCCGGCATCGGCCAGGCGGGCCTGGATGGACTCCAGGCTTTC
>CAMLSD010000210.1 GCA_946482595.1 uncultured Comamonadaceae bacterium | reverse complement strand
TGCCGAAGTCGTCGATCGACAAGCCGACGCCTGCGTTCTTGAGCCGGGCCATCGTCGCCTGCGCGTGGGTGGGGTCGGACATCGCCACCGACTCGGTGATCTCCAGCTCGAGCGACTGCGGCGCCACGCCGGCTTCTTCGAGCGCCTGCAGCACCCGGTCGGCAAACCCGGTGGTCAGGAACTGCAGGGCGCTCACGTTGACCGCCATGCGCAAGGGCGGGATGCCCCGTGAGCGCAGCGTGACCAGATCGGCCAGTGCAGCCCGCAGGGCCCATTCGCCCAGGGCACCGATCAGGCCCGATTGTTCGGCGATGGCGATGAAGCGCTCGGGCGGCACGTACTGGCCGTCCGGACCGCGCCAGCGCATCAGCGCCTCCAGGCCGACCGGGCGGCCGCTGGCCAGGTCGATCTGCGGCTGGTAGCACAGGTGCAGGTTCTGCTGGGCGAATGCCTGTCGCAGGTCCTGCAGCAGGCGGGTGCGCCCGCGCACGTCATGTCCGAAGGCCGGCGTGTAGTAGGCATGCGAGCCGTGGCCGCCGGTCTTGGCCTGCTTGAGCGCCTGGTAGCAGTTCTCGAGCACACCGGCGCCGTGCCGCCCGCGCAGGGTCTGGTCGTCGAGCAGCACGATGCCCGCGCTGGCCGTCGCGGCATGCTCGCCGGCCGGCAGCACGAAGGGCGCAGCAAAGACCTCCTGCAGCTGGGCCGGCGTCAACCGGTGGCTGGGGCCGATCAGGCCGAAGGTGTCGTTGGAAATGCGGGCGATCTGGCAGCTGTCGGCAAACCGCTCCTGCAGCCGTTGCGCGACGGCGCGCAGCAGCGCATCGCCATAGGCATAGCCGAAGGCTTCGTTGGTTTCGGCGAACTGGTCGATGTCCAGCAGCACGACGGCCGTGCGGTGGCAGTCGTCCCGGTCGAGAGCGGCGTCGATCGCCTTGACGAAAGCCGGCCGGTTGGGCAACTGCACCAGCCGGTCCTGATAGGCGGCCTCATGCAGGTTGGCCACCAACTGGATGTTCTGTGCACACATCGCGATGTTGCTGCAGAACACCTCCAGCAGATGACGGTCCGGCTCGCCGGGCGCCTGGGGCGAGTCGACGAAGGCGGCAAAGTGCCGGCCCTGGCGCCCCGGGATGAACAACACGAAGCGGTCATCCTCGATCAGCGTGCGCCGCTCGCCCAGGCAACGGGCAATGCCCGTGCGTACACGTTCGTCGTCGATGCGCGCCACCGGTTGCTGCACCAGGCTGGCGTAGCGGCCGGCCGCAGCAATCACGATGTAGTCGGCAGGCAGCGTGGCCGGCGGGGGCTCGAACGGGTCGCCCAGGTCGTCCGACTGAGCGCAGACCAGGCCTTCGGCCTGCACGCCGATCAGTGCGGCCAGCTGCGTGATCACGCCCACGGCAAAGGGCTGCAGCCCGTCATGCGCAATGAACTGGTTGCTGGCCCGGATGATCAGCTCCAGCCCGCGGCGGCTTTCGTCGAGCCGGCGGATCTGGTCGTAGGAACGGATGGCCGTGGTCAGTGTGGTGAACAGCTTGTGCCGGGTCAGCTCGCCCTTGGTCTTGTAGTCGTTGATGTCGTAGTCGCGGATCGCGTCGAGCTCAGGCGCATAACCCGGCTGCCCGGTGCGCAGGATGATGCGCAGGTTGTGCAGCCCGAGCGTGCGCCGGATGCGGTCCACCAGCGACAGGCCGGCGTGATGGTCCTCCATCACGACGTCGAGCAGCACCACCGCCACCTCGGGCGTTCGTTCCAGCAGGGCTTCGGCCTGTGCGGCGCTGTAGGCATGCAGGAAGCTCAGGCCGCGCCCCAGCACCTCCAGGCCCTGCAGGCCCAGCACGGTGGACTCATGCACGTCGGCGTCATCGTCGACGACCAGCACCTGCCATGGCGCGCGTGACGCAGCCGCCACGGCCGCGGGCTCGTCAGGCAGGAAGTCGAAGCGGTCGTCGTCAGCGCTGGCGTCGGACGTCATGAGGCCCCTGGGCGTAACTGAATGCGTCAAAGTGTGGCACGAACCGCACCGTGCCGCACCGGCACCGCCGTGACAAGCGTCACGACCGGCGCACGCGGCCTCAGCACTCGACGATGTTGACCGCCAGGCCGCCTCGGGCGGTTTCCTTGTATTTTGTCTTCATGTCGGCGCCGGTCTCGCGCATTGTCTTGATGACCTTGTCCAGCGACACATGGTGCACACCGTCACCGCGCAACGCCATGCGGGCGGCGTTGATCGCCTTGACCGAGGCAATCGCATTGCGCTCGATGCACGGAATCTGCACCAGCCCGCCCACCGGATCGCAGGTGAGCCCCAGGTGGTGTTCCATGCCGATCTCGGCCGCGTTCTCGACCTGCTCGGGTGTGCCGCCCATGACGGCGGCCAGCGCGCCGGCGGCCATCGAGCACGCCACACCGACCTCACCCTGGCAGCCCACCTCGGCGCCCGAGATCGAGGCGTTTTCCTTGTAGAGGATGCCGATGGCACCCGCGGTGAGCAGGAAGTCGATCACGCCGGCGTCATTGGCGCCCGGCATGAAGCGGCTGTAGTAATGCAGGACCGCCGGCACGATGCCGGCCGCCCCGTTGGTGGGGGCTGTGACCACCCGGCCGCCGGCGGCGTTTTCCTCGTTGACGGCCAGGGCATACAGGTTCACCCAGTCCATGACCTGCAACGGGTCTTTCAGCGCGGCTTCCGGGTGGGCCGTCAGCGCGGCATACAGCGCCGCGGCACGGCGCCGCACCTTGAAGCCGCCGGGCAGGATGCCTTCGGTGCGGCAGCCGCGTGTCACGCAGGCCTGCATCACGCGCCAGATGTTCAGCAGGCCGGCGTCGATCTCGGCGTCGGTGCGCCAGTGGCGTTCATTGAGCCGCATGACCTGGGCGATCGAGCAGCCCAGCGTGCGGGTGACCTGCAGCAGCTCGGCCCCGCTGCGAAAGGGGTGCGGCAGCACGGTGGCGTCAGGGGCGATCAGTTTCTGGCGCGAGCCATCGGCAGCGACCTCCTCGCTGATGACAAAACCGCCGCCCACCGAGTAGTAAGTGCGGTTGCAGATCTCGCTGCCGGCCGCATCGAGGGCCAGCAGGCGCATGCCGTTGGCATGGAAGGGCAGGGTCTGGCGGCGCAGGAACTGCAGGTCGGCGGTTTCGTCGAAGGCCACCTCGTGCTCACCGAGCAGCGCGATGCGCTGGCCCGAGCGGATGCCGGCCAGCAGTTCGGGAATGTGCTCGACGTCGATCGTGTCCGGCTCGTGACCACACAGTCCCAGCAGCACCGCCTTGTCGCTGCCGTGGCCCTTGCCGGTGGCGCCCAGCGACCCGTACAGCTCGCACACCACCCGGGCCGTGCGTGGCAGCAGCCCCTCGTGCTGCAGACGCAGCACGAACAGGCGGGCGGCCCGCATCGGGCCCACGGTGTGCGAACTCGACGGGCCGATGCCGATCTTGAAGAGGTCGAAGACGGAAACGGCCATGCAGGGCTCCGGAAAAGGGTGGGGCAGGGGATCAGGACGTGCAACCCGCACAGGCGGCGCGTACGTCGGCGGCAAACTCGTCGACAGCCTCGGGCGTGGTGTCCCAGGCGCACATCAGGCGGCAGCCACCCCCCGCGATGAACTGGTAGAAGCGCCAGCCCTGGCCATACAGGCGTTCGATGGCCGCCGCGGGCAGCACTGCAAAGACCGCGTTGGCCTGCGGCGGATGCAGCACCTGCACGCCGACCACGTCGCGAAGTGCGTCGTGCAGCCGCTGCGCCATGGCATTGGCATGGCCTGCATTGCGCAGCCAGACGTCGTTCTCGAGCAGGCCGACCCAGGGCGCCGAGATGAAGCGCATCTTCGAGGCCAGCTGGCCTGCCTGCTTGACGCGGTAGGCAAAGTCCTCGGACAGGCTGCGGTCGAAAAACACCACGGCCTCGCCGATGGGCAGGCCGTTTTTCGTGCCGCCGAAACACA
>CAMLSD010000209.1 GCA_946482595.1 uncultured Comamonadaceae bacterium | reverse complement strand
GGTGCAGGCGCCGCAGTCGCCTTCGGCGCAGCCTTCCTTGGTGCCGGTGCAGTGCTGGTCTTCGCGCAGGTACTGCAGTACGGTGCGGGTGGCCGGCACATCGGCCACGCTCTTGACCTGACCCTGGTGGAAGAAGCGGATCGGACGGGTTTGCATGGGGCGTCAACGGTAGGGAAGCAATGAACGAACGGTAGCGCGTTGCCGGCAGCCCGGTATACGAGAATGCCGATAAGTGGTATTGAAAATCAGATATGACGAACCGCCCTGAATTCGACAAGATCGAGCTTCATCTCATCCGGGTGTTGCATACCGTGATCACTGAACGCAGCGTATCTCGCGCCGCCATGAAGCTCAACCTGACCCAGCCGGCCGTCAGCGCCCACCTGCGTCGGCTGCGTGAGCTCACCGGCGACACGCTGCTGGTGCGCTCGGGCAACGGCATGGCCCCGACCCCGGCCGCGCTCGAGCTGCTCGAGCCGGCGGCCATCGTGCTGCGCGAGGCCGAGCGCATGTTCGGCGCCGGCCAGCGCAGCCGCAGCTTCGATCCGCTCACCAGCCCGTGGTCGTTCAAGGTGGCCGCCAGCGACTACCTCGACCCGCTGTTCCTGCCGCACCTGGTCGCGCACATCAAGCATGCCGCACCGAACGTCCAGCTCGACCTGATGCCGCTGTCTGCCGAGTTCGACGTGCGCCGCACCCTGGCGGCCGGTGAGGTCGACCTGGTCGTCGGCAACTGGCTGGAACCCCCGGAAGAACTGCACCTGGGGCGCCTGCTGACCGACGAGGTGGTGTGCCTGGTGAGCCAGGACCACCCCGCCGTGCGTGGCGCACGCGGCTGGAGTGTCGAGAAATACCTGGCCTGCGAACATGTCGCCCCGACGCCCTTCCATACCGGGCGCGAGGCGCGTGGCGTGATCGACGCCCACCTCGAGGCGCTGGGCCTGGTGCGCAACGTCACCGTGCGCAGCGCCCACTTCAGCCAGATCCCCCACATGGTGGCAAGCAGCCTGCTGGTGCTCACCACCGGCCGCCAGTTCTGCCAGCGCTATGTCGACCACCTGCCGGTGCGCATCGTGCGCTGCCCGGTGGCCTTTCCGCCGATGAGCTACTACCAGCTGTGGCACGACCGCACCCACCCCTCCGCGGCCCACCGCTGGTTCCGTGAGCAGGTGCGCGACGTGGCCCGTGCCCTGGTGGCCCACTGACCCGATGTTTCCGATGACAAGCTCCGCCACCTCGACCCCTGCCGGCTTGCCGGCCTCACCCCGGATCGCCCTGCGCGGCGACCTGCTCGACCTGGCCGGCGACCCTGGCTGGCAGGTCGACGCCGGCCCGGCCGTGCGCTTTCGGCCCGACCACTGGCTGCTGATCGAGCAGGGCCGCATCCAGGGCGTCGTGGCTGACGATCACGCGCTGGACGCCACCTGGCAGCGTGTCGACCATCGCGGCCGCCTGGTGCTGCCCGGGTTCATCGACACCCATGTGCATGCCCCTCAGCTCGATGTGATCGCAAGCTACGGCACCGAGCTGCTGGAGTGGCTGAACCTGTACACCTTTCCGGCCGAGCAGCGCTATGCCGACCCGGCCGAGGCCGAGGCCGGTGCGCAGCGCTTCTGCGATGCGCTGCTTGCCCACGGCACCACCAGCGCCGTGGTGTTTCCGACCGTCCACAAGGTCAGTGCCGACCGACTGCTGGCCGCAGCCCATGCACGCAACATGCGGCTGATCACCGGCAAGGTGCTGATGGACCGGCATGCGCCGCCGGCATTGACCGATACGGTGGCCAGCGCCGAGCGCGACACCATTGACCTGATCGACCGCTGGCACGGCAAGGGGCGCCTGTCGTATGCGATGACCGTGCGCTTTGCACCCACCAGCACCCCGGCCCAGCTGGACATGGCCGGTCGGTTCATGCGCGAGGTGCCGGGCCTGTACATGCAGACCCACGTCGCCGAGAACCAGGCCGAGGTGAAGTGGGTGGCCGAACTCTTCCCGCAGGCGCGCAGCTACCTGGGCGTGTACCACCAGCACGGGCTGCTCAACGAGCGGGCGGTGCTTGCGCACGGCATCTGGCTGGACGATCACGACCGGGCGCTGCTGGCCGACACCGGTGCACAGATTGCGCACAGCCCCACGTCCAACCTGTTCCTGGGCAGCGGCCTGATCGGCTGGCGGGCACTGGAAGACGCCGGCGCACGCGTGACCATGGCGTCCGACGTGGGTGGCGGCACGAGCCTGTCGATGCAGCGCACGCTGGCCGAAGCCTACAAGGTGCAGGCCCTGCAGGGTGTGCGCCTGACCGCCTGGAAGGCACTGCACACGGCCACCCGCGGCGCTGCCCAGGCCCTGGGCCTGGCGGGCGAAGTGGGCAGTTTCGACACTGGCTGCATGGCCGATGTCTGCGTCTGGGACTGGGCCGCAGGCCCGGTGGCCGCGCGCCGCCTGGAGGTGGCGCGTGAGGCGCATGAGCGGGTCTTCGCCTGGATGACCCTGTCCGACGAGCGCAATCTCGTCGAAGCCCGAGTGGCAGGAGAGGCACGCTACCGACGACGCTGACCCCGCACCCGCACCACGATGACGCTTGCGCAGGCCGTCAGGGCTGAAGACGCCCTGCGCACCGGCTCCCCATGCCGGCCCGATGTACCCCCGACAAGACGGTGCGCACGACGCACCTCGCAGGAGACAAGCATGCACGCAAAGACCGACCAGCCCGGTGGAATGATCCACGCCCCATCTCAGGCCGCGCCCGCGGCACGCCCCCCCGCGGCCAGCACCGGCAGCGGCTCGCTGCTCGACCGGTTCTTCAAGCTCAGTGAACACGGCACCGACGTGCGCACCGAGCTGACCGCGGGCCTGACGACCTTCCTGACGATGGCCTACATCATCTTCGTCAACCCGTCGATCCTGGGTGATGCCGGCATGCCCAAGGACGCCGTGTTCGTGGCCACCTGCCTGATCGCTGCGCTGGGCACGCTGATCATGGGCCTGTATGCCAACTACCCGATCGCGCTGGCCCCGGGCATGGGGCTGAACGCCTACTTCGCCTATGTGGTGGTGCTGGGCATGGGCTACACCTGGCAGGTCGCGCTCGGTGCGGTGTTCATCTCGGGCTGCCTGTTCCTGCTGGTGACGCTGTTCAAGCTGCGTGAGCTGATCATCCGTGGCATACCGCATTCGTTGCGCATCGCCATCACGGTGGGCATCGGCATGTTCCTGGCGATCATCGCGCTCAAGAGTGCGGGCATCGTGGCACCGTCCAAGGCCACCTATGTGACGCTGGGCGACCTGCACCAGCCGTCGGTGGTGCTGGCCATCCTGGGCTTTTTCACGATCGTGGTGCTGGACCGCCTGCGCGTGCGTGGGGCCATCCTGATCGGCATCCTGCTGTCGACGGTGCTGTCGTTTTTCGTGGCGGGCAACCAGTTCGGCGGTGTGTTCGCTCCGCCCCCGTCGATCGCGCCCACCTTCCTGCAGCTCGACATTCCCGGGGCGCTGGGGGTGGGGGTGCTCAATGTGATCCTGGTGTTTTTCCTGGTCGAGCTGTTCGATGCGACCGGCACGCTGATGGGCGTGGCCAAGCGCGCGGGCCTGCTCGTCGAAGGCAAGATGGGTCGCATGAACAAGGCCCTGCTGGCCGACAGTGGGGCCATCTTCGCGGGGTCGCTGCTTGGCACCTCCAGCACCACGGCCTACATCGAAAGCGCCTCGGGCGTGCAGGCCGGCGGGCGCACCGGGCTGACCGCCGTCACGGTGGCGGCGCTGTTCCTGGCCTGCCTGATGATCTCGCCGCTGGCCGGTGCCGTGCCGGCCTATGCCACGGCCCCGGCGCTGCTGTTCGTCGCCTGCCTGATGCTGCGTGAACTGACCGAACTCGACTGGAACGAGACCACCGAGGTGATCCCGGCGGCGGTGACGGCGCTGATCATGCCGCTCACCTATTCGATCGCCAACGGCCTGGCCTTCGGTTTCATCACCTATGCGGTGCTCAAGCTGTTCACCG
>CAMLSD010000208.1 GCA_946482595.1 uncultured Comamonadaceae bacterium | reverse complement strand
CGCAAGCCGAAGCGTGAAGCGCGTATCGATGGACAGACGCTGGCAGGTCGAGCCGGCATGTGGACGCCCCCCTGTGCGGCGAGGCGGTGAGCCGCTGGACGGATCAAGGACCGGCCGGCTCCCGCTTTTTCATGCAGGCCAGCATAGTGCGAACGGCGGGAGCCTTCCAGCGCAGCCCACCCCTAAGCTTTGGGGGGCGGGCTGGGCGCAGCTCGGCCCTGGGGGCTGTCTCAAGGAAACGCCGGGCCGCCCCAAGTTTCCTTGACCCCCTCGGGGGGCGGGCTGGGCGTAGCCCGGCCCTGGGGGCTGTCAGAAAAATCCGAGCGCGTTGGGCGAGTAGCTCACCAGCAGGTTTTTCGTCTGCTGGTAGTGGTCGAGCATGGCCTTGTGGGTCTCGCGCCCGATGCCGGACTCCTTGTAGCCGCCAAAGGCGGCGTGGGCCGGATAGGCGTGGTAGCAGTTGGTCCACACCCGACCGGCCTGGATCGCGCGGCCCATGCGGTAGGCCCGGCTGCCGTCGCGGGTCCAGACGCCGGCACCCAGGCCGTAGGGCGTGTCGTTGGCGATCTGCAGCGCCTCGGCTTCGTCCTTGAAGGTCGTGACGGCCAGTACCGGCCCGAAGATCTCCTCGCGGAAGATGCGCATCTGGTTGTGGCCCTGGAACAGCGTGGGCTGGATGTAGTAGCCGCCGGCCAGGTCGCCTCCCAACTGGGCGCGCTCGCCGCCGCACAGCACCTTGGCGCCCTCCTGCTTGCCCAGGTCGAGGTAGGTCATGATCTTGTCCATCTGCATCGACGAGGCCTGGGCGCCCATCATGGTGTCGGTGTCCAGCGGATTGCCCTGCCGGATGGCCGCCACCCGCTTGAGTGCGCGGTCGATGAAGCGCTCGTAGATCGATTCCTGGATCAGTGCCCGGCTCGGGCAGGTGCAGACCTCACCCTGGTTGAAGGCAAACAGCACGAGGCCCTCGATGGCCTTGTCGAGAAAGGCGTCGTCCTCGGCCATCACGTCGTCGAAGAACACGTTGGGGCTCTTGCCGCCCAGCTCCAGCGTGGCCGGAATGAGGTTGGCCGCCGCCGCCTGGGCAATGATCTTGCCGGTGGCGGTCGAGCCGGTGAACGCGATCTTGGCAATGCGCTTGCTGGTGGCCAGCGGCATGCCGGCCTCGCGGCCCAGGCCGTTGACGATGTTGAGCACCCCGGCAGGCAGCAGGTCGGCAATCAGCTCCACCAGCACCATGAGGCTGACCGGCGTCGACTCCGCAGGCTTGAGCACCACGCAGTTGCCTGCGCCCAGGGCGGGTGCGATCTTCCAGGCGGCCATCAGGATCGGGAAGTTCCACGGGATGATCTGGCCGACCACCCCCAGCGGTTCATGAAAGTGGTAGGCGATGGTGTGCGGGTCGATCTCGGACAGCGCGCCTTCCTGCGCACGCACGCAGCCTGCGAAGTACCGGAAGTGGTCGATTGCCAGCGGGATGTCGGCGTTCAGCGTCTCGCGGATCGGCTTGCCGTTGTCGACGGTTTCGGCATAGGCGAGCTTTTCCAGGTGCTGCTCCATGCGGTCGGCGATCCTGAGCAGCACATTGGCCCGCTCGGCCGGGGCCGTGGCGGCCCAGCGGGCACTGGCGGCGTGTGCGGCGTCGAGCGCACGCTCGATGTCGACCTCGCCCGAGCGGGCGGCCTGCGTGTAGACCTTGCCGCTGATGGGCGTGACGACGTCGAAGTAACGTCCTTCGACCGGCGGGACGAACTCGCCATTGATGAAGTTGTCGTAGCGGGCCTTGAAGCTCAGGGGGGCGCCGGCGGCGCCGGGGGCAGCGTATTGCATCGTGTGTCTCCTCGGGTGAATGGCCGCGCAGGCCGGACGGTGCGCTGGGCCGCGAGGGTGTGCACCGGCCGGGCAGTCCGGATCGTTCACACCTTCCGAGGGGGGCGATTGCACAGGACGTGCCAGGCCGGCCTTCCCGCAGGAACGGGCTGATCCTGCGCAAACCGCGGCATCCAGGCAGGGGTGACACTGTGCCGATGCGCGCCAGGCCGGTACGCTGTGCCGGAACGGTGTGTCAGAACGGAACACTCAGGCGCGGGTTTGTGCGCAATGGCTGGACAAGGCCCTTGCCCCCGATAGTCTGGGCAGCGGGATGCCTGCCCCTGCAGGCTGCAGAGCCGGCCACGGCCCCCCGAGGAGACGACCCGATGACAGCCCTTGTGCACCCCCCGGCCGCCCGTCCGGACCCTGGCGGTTTTGCCCCGGCCCCACCTGTGCCGGCCGAGCGCGTGCGCGCTGCCCGCCGCCTGTGGCTGGAACAGGGTGCCGTGCCGGGCGCGCTGCTGCCGCCGCTGCTGGCCGAGCGCTGGCAGCGCAGCCAGGCCCACGGCCTGTTGCCCGACTCACGCACGCCGGGGGCGCCACATGCCTCGGCCGCGGCGCTGGCCCGCGCGCTGGACCACCGGCGCACGCTGGTCTCGCATGCACGGCCGGTCATGGCGTTTCTGAACGAACAGATCCGCGACAGCGACAGCATCGTCGTGCTGGCCGATCCTCAGGGCATGCTGCTGCATTCGCTGGGCGACCTGGCCTTTGCCGACCGTGCCGCCCGTGTGGCGCTGCGCCCCGGTGCGATCTGGAGCGAACAATGGCGCGGCACCAATGCCATCGGCACCGCGCTGGCCGAGGACCGTGCGGTGGTCGTGCACGGCGCGGAGCACTACCTCGAGCGCAACGGTTTTCTCACCTGCGCGGCCGCACCGATCGCCGATGCCGATGGCCAGTTGCTGGGCGTGCTGGACATCTCGGGCGACCGGCGCGGTTATCACCGCCACACGCTGGGCCTCGTGCGCTCGGGCGCCCGCATGATCGAGCACCAGCTGTTCGAAGCCCGGCATGCCGGCGGGCTGAGCCTGCGGCTGCATGCCCAGGTCGAAGGGCTGGGCACGGTGACCGAGGGCCGCATCGCCCTGTCCGAGGACGGCTGGATCATTGCCGCCACCACCGCGGCACTCGAGTTGCTGGGGCTGCATCGCACGGCCATCGGCGCGTGCACGCTGGAGCGTGTGCTGGGCATCGAGCTGGCGACCCTCATGGGCCGCACCGGGGCTGCCAGCCGCGCGCCCCAGCCGCTGCGCCGCCCTGATGGTCAGACGCTGTGGGTGCGCCTGGAACCCGGCCGCACGGTGGCCGGGCCAGGTGGGGCCCGGCCATCACAGGGCGGCGCGGCACCACTGCCTGCGGCGCGGCCCCGGGCTGCCGATGCCCTGAGCGAGCTGGACACTGGCGACGCCGCCCTGCAGGTGGCCATCGGCCGCGCCCGCCGGGTGCTGGACAAGCCGATTGCCCTGTTGCTGCAAGGCGAATCGGGTGTGGGCAAGGAGGTGTTTGCCCGCGCCGTGCATCGCAGCGGGCCGCGTCGTGAGCAGGCCTTCGTGGCGGTCAACTGCGCGGCACTGCCCGAGACGCTGATCGAAGCCGAGCTGTTCGGCTACCGTGCCGGGGCCTTCACCGGCGCGAGCCGCGACGGGGCGCCGGGGCGCATCCGCGAGGCCCACGGTGGCACGCTGTTTCTCGACGAGATCGGCGACATGCCGCTGGCCCTGCAGGCACGCCTGCTGCGGGTGCTGCAGGAGCGGCAGGTCACGCCGCTGGGGGGCGGCAAGGCCATCGATGTCGACTTCCAGCTCGTGTGCGCCAGCCACCGCAACCTGCTCGGCGAGGTGGAGGCCGGCCGGTTCAGGCAGGACCTGTACTACCGCGTCAACGGCCTGGCCCTGACCCTGCCCGCGTTGCGCGACCGCAGCGACCAGCCGGCGCTGGTGGCGGCCCTGCTGCACACGCTGGAACCGCAGCGCCGTCTGGCGCTGGCACCCGAAGTGGCGGCCGCCTTTGCGGCATACCGCTGGCCCGGCAACCTGCGGCAGTTGTCGAACGTGCTGCGCACGGCCTGTGCCTTGCTCGACCCTCACGAGACGCTCATCGAGCGCTGCCACCTGCCTGACGAACTCGCGGC
>CAMLSD010000207.1 GCA_946482595.1 uncultured Comamonadaceae bacterium | reverse complement strand
GCGCATCGCGTACCCTGCAAGTTCAACCTGATCCCGTTCAACCCGTTTCCTGCGTCCGGTCTGAAGCGCTCGCCGCGCGACCGTGTGCAGGCGTTTGCGAAGGTGCTGCAGGATGCTGGCGTGGTGACGACGATTCGCAAGACCCGAGGTGACGACATCGATGCGGCCTGCGGCCAGCTCGCGGGCGAGGTGCAGGACCGCACCCGTGCCAACGAGCGAATGACGCGGCCCACGATCCGCATCGCTCCCGAAGCGGGAGGGCCGCGATGAACGCCCTGGCTTCGCACCCGGTGCGGTTCGCCGGTGCATGGGCCCTGGCGGGCTTGTTCGCGCTGGTGGCCACCGGCTGCAGCTCGCCGCCCCCTGCGCCGCAGGAGCGGGAACAGCCGGCACCGGCTCCGTCCGAGCCGTCCGATCCGGAGCGGCGCTGGATGGTCCGCTTCGAGCTGGCCAACGCCTACTACGCCCAAAGCCAGTTCGCGACCGCCCTGGAAGAGATCAAGCGCGCGCTCGCGATCAATCCGAATTTCGGCCCGGCGTACAACCTGCGCGGCCTCATCTACGCGAGCCTCGGTGAAGACGCGCAGGCCGACGAGAGCTTCCGGCGCGCGCTGCAGCTCAACGCGCGCGATCCGGACGCGATGCACAACTACGGCTGGTTCCTGTGCCAGCGGCAGCGCCTGCCCGAAGCGGTGGCGCAGTTCAACCAGGCGCTGTCCCAGCCGCAGTACCGCGATGCGGCGCGCACGCTGGCCGCCAAGGGGCTGTGCCAGGCTCGGGCCAACCAGTGGGCGGACGCCGAGGCTTCGTTGATGCGTTCGTACGAGCTCGACCCGTCGAACGCAGGCACGGCACTGAACCTGAGCGACGTGCTGCTGCGCCGTGGCGAGCTGACGCGCGCGCGCTTTTACATCGGCCGGGTGAATGCGCTGCCGGCCACCAGCAATGCGCAAACGCTGTGGCTTGCCGCCCGCATCGAACACAAGCTGGGCAACACCATCGCGGCGCGCGAGCTGGGCGAGCGCATCCGCACGCGTTTCCCGCAGGCGCCCGAGCTGCTGCGTTTCGACCAGGGGCGGTTCGATGAGTGAGTCAAGCCGTTCCGCCCAGGAGGCGGGTGCCTTGCTGCGCGACGCCCGGCTGAAGCAGAACCTGCACATCGCCGCGCTTGCGGCGTCGATCAAGGTGGCGCCCGCGAAGCTCGAGGCACTGGAGGCTGGCCGCTTCGACGAACTGCCTGATGCCACTTTCGCTCGCGCGCTCGCCCAGAGCGTTTGCCGTGTCCTGAAGATCGATGCGCAGCCCGTGCTCGCGCTGCTGCCCACCGGTGCAGCGGCGGCGTTGGAAAAGGTCGATGCGGGCCTGAACACCCCGTTCCGCGAGCGCCAGGGCCGTGCGGCACCGGCCGACTGGCTGCTGCCACGCCAGCCGGCGTTGTGGGTGGCCCTGCTGCTGGTCGGGGCCGCGGCGGCCGTCGCGCTGATGCCGGGCAGCTGGGTCGGCCGCTGGACGCCTTCGTCAGGTGAATCGGCGACGACCGAGGCGCGCGTCGAAACGACCATCACGCCACCCGTCGCCACGGACACCGCCGCCTCCGTTGCCGCGCCCACGGTGACCACCGCGCCCACCACGGCGACTCTTCCGTCCGCGGCCCCACTGGATGCGCCGGCCGCCTCGGTGCCGGTGGCGGCTGCGTCGCCGATGCCGGCCAGCCCGGTGGCCACCGCTGCCGCTCCTGTGGCTGCCCCCTCTGCCGCCGGTGCCCAGTTGACGGCGCGCCAGGCCACTTGGGTCCAGGCCAGCGACGCGCGAGGCCAGGTGCTGCTGTCCCGCATCGTGCAAGCCGGCGAAGTGGTCGAGCTGACGGGCCCTCGGCCCCTGCGGCTGCGCATCGGCAACGTCCGGGGCACCGAACTGGTGGATCACGGCCAGGCGATCGACCTGGCTTCGCGCACCCGCGACAACGTGCTGAATCTCGAATTGCCATGACATCCGCCAGCCCTTCAAGCGACAGCGCCGACGACGGCCAGGACCCCATCGAGCCGGTGCTGCCGCTGTCACGCCGCAGCCGCCAGGCGCGTGTCGCCTGGGGCAGCCGCGTGGTGACCATTGGCGGCGACGCGCCGGTGCGCGTGCAGTCCATGACCAACACCGATACGGTGGACGTCATCGAGACGGCGATCCAGGTGAAGGAACTGGCCATGGCTGGCTCCGAGATGGTGCGCATCACGGTCAACACGCCGGAAGCTGCCAAGGCCGTCCCTGCGATCCGCGAGCAACTGGATCGCATGGGCATCGACGTGCCACTGATCGGCGACTTCCACTACAACGGCCACACGCTGCTGACCGAGTATCCGGACTGCGCGGCCGCGCTGTCGAAGTACCGCATCAACCCGGGCAACGTCGGCAAGGGCGCGAAGCGTGACCGCCAATTCGCCCAGATGATCGAGGCCGCCATCCGCCACGACAAGGCGGTGCGCATCGGCGTGAACTGGGGCAGCCTGGACCAGGAACTGCTGGCCTCACTGATGGACGATAACGCCAAAAGGGCGCGGCCCTGGGCTGCGAAGCAGGTGATGTACCAGGCGCTGGTGCAGTCGGCGCTGCAGTCGGCCGCCTGGGCGGGTGAGCTCGGCCTGGATCCGAACCAGATCATCATCAGCTGCAAGGTCAGCGGCGTGCAGGACCTGATCACGGTCTACCAGGCGCTGGCACAGCGCTGCGACTACGCCTTGCACCTGGGCCTCACCGAGGCCGGCATGGGCACCAAGGGCACGGTCGCCTCGGCCGTGGCGCTGGGCGCATTGCTGCAGCAGGGCATCGGCGACACGATCCGTGTCTCGCTCACCCCGCAGCCGGGTGAGGCGCGCACGCAGGAGGTCGTCGTCGCGCTCGAGATTCTGCAGGCGCTGGGCCTGCGGCACTTCAACCCCAGCGTGACCGCCTGCCCCGGCTGCGGCCGCACCACCAGCACCACTTTCCAGGAGCTGGCCAAGCAGATCGACGACCACCTGCGCTCGATGATGCCCGTGTGGAAAGCGCGTTATCCCGGCGTCGAGAACCTGAAGGTCGCCGTGATGGGCTGCATCGTCAACGGCCCCGGCGAAAGCAAGCATGCCGACATCGGCATCAGCCTGCCCGGCACCGGCGAAGCGCCAGCGGCACCGGTCTTCATTGACGGCACGAAGGCGATGACGCTGCGCGGCGAAGGCATCGCGCAGGAGTTCCACCGCATCGTCGAGGACTACATCGAACGCAGGTTCGGCGCCGCCACCGCAGCGCATTGACGCCGTTGCCTCATCCCCGGGTGCCCGCGTGCCCGGCGCTTGTCTGTCATGCGCTGCATGGCATTCCTTCCTTCCGGCCGTGGCCTGCAGCCCGGCCTTCAGCGACCTGAATCCATGAGTTCCGTTCTCCAAGCCATCAAGGGCATGAACGACATCCTGCCGGGCAGCGTGCCGCGCAAGGACAAGCTGCCCGACTCGGGCCTGTGGCAGTGGTTCGAGACCACCGTTCGCTCGGTGCTCTCGCGCTACGGTTACCAGTACCTGCTGACGCCCCTGGTCGAGCCCACCGCCCTCTTCGTGCGGGGCCTCGGCGAGGTGACCGACATCGTCGAGAAGGAGATGTACTCCTGGCGCGACGAGATGAACGGCGACCAGTTGACGCTGCGCCCCGAAGCCACTGCCGGCATCGTGCGGGCGATGGTGGAGCACAACGCGCTGTACAACGGTCCGCTGCGGCTGTGGACGCTGGGGCCGATGTTCCGCCACGAGAAGCCGCAGAAAGGCCGCTACCGCCAGTTCCACCAGCTCGACGTCGAGGCGCTGGGCTTCGCCGGCCCGGACGTGGATGCCGAGCTGATCCTGCTGGTGCGGCGCCTGTGGCGGGAACTCGGCCTGATCGAGGGCCAGCATGTGCGGCTGGAGATCAACAGCCTGGGCCAGCCTGCTGAGCGGCGGGCGCACCGGGATGCCCTGATCGCCTACCTCGAGGCCCATGCCGACCAGCTGGACGAGGAGGCGCGCCGCCGCCTGCACAGCAACCCGCTGCGCATCCT
>CAMLSD010000206.1 GCA_946482595.1 uncultured Comamonadaceae bacterium | reverse complement strand
CCAGCGCGGGGCTGGCGAGGACTGTTCGAGCTCCGTTTGGCCCGCAGGGCCAAAAAGGGCGAGTTCCGCAGCCACCTTGCAGCCGCGAGCACCGCAGGGAACCCCGCGCAGCGGGGCGCCACAGTCGGGGTCCCCTTCTTTGGGTTCCCTTTCTTGGGGAGGCAAGAAAGGGAACTCGGCCGCCGGGCCGAGACCCGGCTCGCCCCGTCAGGGGCGACACTCGGCGCCACACACCACCGCAGCAGCGACTCGAAGCACCCTCTCCCCGACCCTCTCCCGCAAGCGGGCGAGGGAGTAACCCCTCCGGCTCGCCACGCCAGGGGCGAAACACGGCGCCAAGGGTGCGATCCACACGGCACCGCAGGAGCGACTCGAAGCACCCTCTCCCCAACCCTCTCACGCTGGCGGGAGGGGGAGTGACCCCCGGGCTCGTCCCGGCAGCGGCGAAACTCGGCGCCACACGACACCTCGGCAGCGACTCGAAGCATGCCCTCTGCCCAACCCTCTCCCGCAAGCGGGAGAGGGAGAGATCCTCCCCGCGCTTGCCCTGCCGTGGCGACGCGTGCCCGCGCAGCAGCGAATGACGCCGCGCGCCCGCCTCAGCCGCCCGCCATGGCAGAACGCAGGCCGTGCACCTGGGGCGCATCGGCCTGCGTGGCGGCGATCACGCCGCCGCCCAGGCAGACGTCGCCGTCGTACAGCACGGCCGACTGGCCCGGCGTGACGGCCCACTGGGCGTCGTCGAACTGCAGTTCGAACTGACCGGCGTGCACGCTCACCAGCGAACAGCCGGCATCGGCCTGGCGGTAGCGGGTCTTGGCGGCCAGGCGCCCGGGAGCGGGTGCTTCACCTGCGCACCAGCTGGCGTCGTCGGCCTGCAGGGTGTGCGACAGCAGCCAGGGGTGGTCGTGCCCCTGCACGACGTACAGGATGTTGTTCGCCATGTCCTTGCGTGCCACGAACCAGGGCTCGTGGTCGCCTCCGCCGCGCGGGGCGCCCTTGTCCTTGAGCCCGCCGATGCCGATGCCTTTGCGTTGCCCCAGCGTGTAGAAGCTCAGCCCCACGTGTTCACCGATCGTGCGGCCGCGGTCGTCCTGGATCGGGCCCGGCTTGTTCGACAGGTAGCGGTTCAGGAACTCGCGAAACGGCCGCTCACCGATGAAACAGATGCCGGTGGAGTCCTTCTTTTTTGCGTTCGGCAGGCCGATCTCGGCCGCGATGCGGCGCACCTCGGTCTTGTGCAGTTCACCGACCGGAAAGAGCGTGCGGCTGAGCTGTGCCTGGTTCAGGCGGTGCAGGAAGTAGCTCTGGTCCTTGGACGGGTCGAGCCCCTTGAGCAGCTCGAAGCGGCCATCGCGCTCGCGAACGCGGGCGTAGTGCCCGGTGGCGATCTTCTCGGCGCCCAGGCGCATCGCATGGTCGAGGAAGGCCTTGAACTTGATCTCGGCGTTGCACAGGATGTCGGGGTTGGGGGTGCGCCCCGCCTGGTACTCGCGCAGGAACTCGGAGAACACGCGATCCTTGTAGTCGGCCGCGAAATTGACGTGTTCGATCTCGATGCCGATCACGTCGGCCACGGCCGCGGCGTCAACGAAGTCGATGTTCGACGAGCAGTACTCGCTGTCGTCATCGTCTTCCCAGTTTTTCATGAAGATGCCGACGACCTCATGCCCCTGCTGCTTGAGCAGCCAGGCACTCACCGCCGAATCCACGCCTCCGCTGAGGCCCACGACCACCCGGCTCATGACGCAGGCGCCGAGGGCGTCTTGATCTCGGGCGCGTACACCGTGGGGTCCACGGTCAGCAGGTCCAGCGGGTAGCGCCGGCCGGCCAGATGGTCTTCCATGCAGCGCAGCACCAGCGGGCTGCGGTGCCGGGCCGCGCTGCTGCGGATTTCGTCGGGCGACAGCCACAGGGTGCGCACGATGCCGTGGTCGAGCACCCAGCCGGGCTGGGGATCGCTCACCCGGCCGGCAAAGGCAAAACGCACATAGGTCACGTCCTCGCGCGTGGCCGGGCGGTGAAAGCGCGACAGGTACACGCCCACCAGGGCATCCGGCGTGAAGATGCAGCCTGTCTCTTCGAGCGCCTCGCGGATCACGCCCTGCGTGGGCGACTCGCCCGGGTCCAGATGCCCGGCGGGATTGTTCAGCCGCAGCCCTTCGGGGGTTTCTTCCTCGACCAGCAGGAAGCGTCGCTCACCATCGACTTCGCGCTCGATGATGGCCGCCACCGTGACACTGGGTTTCCAACGATCTTCCATGCGGCCAGTGTATCGAAGCAGGGGTGGCCGGGGCGGCAGTGGGGGCGGCCGGGGTCAGGGCAGCGGATGCTCCTCGTGCAGCGCCCAGATGCGCCGGATGAGCGCCTGCGCGGCGTGCGGCGACAGGGTGGATGCGGACAGCTCGAGGAGCTTGTGCTCCAGGTCGGCGTCCGACAGCGGCAGCTCGGGGTCGCCCTTGCGGTCGGTCTGGAGATGCTCGAACTCGCGGCCGTCGCGCAGCCGGATGAGCACGCGTGCACCGCGGCGGGCCGGAAAGGCGGCATCGACGTCCGGGTCGAGCGAGCGGGTGATGCGGGTCATCAGCGAGCGCGTGGCCGGGTCAAACAGCCGCGAGGGCGCAAAGGCCGCCAGACGCACGCTGCCGTGCACCAGGGCCGTGGCCACCATGTAGTGCAGGCTGAACCGGGCCTGGTCGGCATCGCAGGGGTCGACATGGGGGGCGATGTCCAGCGTGGGCTGGTACACGCCGAGGTGGACGTGGTCGATGTCGGGATGCCCGAAGCCATGCGCCTGCTGCAGCGCCAGCGCACCGTCGATGGCGGCGAAGGTGTGACCGCAGCCGACGTGGTTCTTGAAGGTGAGGCGGGTGATGTGGAAGTCGCGCCCCAGCGTGGCGCCGATCGTGGACCAGTCCGGGTTGTCGCTCATCGCCCGTCCGAGCCCGGCCTCGCCTTCGAGCATGTCCAGTGAACTGCGCAGGCCCTGTGCTGCGAGCTGGGCTGCCATCACGCCGGCCTCGGCGGCCCGCCCCGCATGCAGCGGCTTGGCCATGCTGTCGTGGCGAAAGGCCTGCTGCAGACCTGCGGTGAAGGTGGCCGCCAGGGCCAGGGCCTGTGCGGTGGTCGGCTCGTCCAGGCCCAGCACGCAGGCTGCGGCCGCTGCGGCACCGAAACTGCCCATCGTGCCGGTGTTGTGCCAGTAGCGGTAGTGCGGCCGGCCCATCACCACACCGATGCGGGTGGACACCTCATAGCCCATCACCACGGCGCGCAGGAACGCGGGGCCGCTGGCGCCAACCGCCTGCGCCATGGCAAGGGCCGCCGCGATGGTGGCCGCCCCGGGGTGGTACATCGCGTCGCGGAAGCTGTCGTCCAGCTCCGCGGCGTGGGCTGCGGTGCCGTTGTAGAGCGCGGCGGCACGCGGTGTGGCGGCACGGCCGCCGTCCGGTCCCACCAGTCGTGAACGGCCGTGGTCCAGATCGTCGGCCAGCACCTTTTCGAGTCGCCGGACCGCGTCGGTGGCAAGGCCAGGGTGGACCGCGGCGAACCAGTCGAGCACGGCACGCTGGGCGGCATGCAGGACCTCGGTCGGCAGCGGCTCGGCCGAACGTCCGGCGACATGGCGCGCCAGGATCTGCAATGCGGTCATCGTCAGGTGCTCCTTGCCAGCAGGTGATGCAGATCGCCACGTACGAAACCGGCCGGGTCGGCGCGTGCCAGCTCGTCCAGGCCACGGGCCAGCCATGCGTGCTCGTGCGACCGTGCCCAGAAGACCGGGCCGCCTTCGCGTCGCGGAAAGCCGAACCCATGGACCAGCACGACGTCGACATCGGTCGCGCGTTCGGCCACGCCTTCGCCGAGCAGCAGCGCGGCTTCGTTGACGATCGCCAGCATCGCGCGGCGCACGATCTCGTCGTCGCCGACCGTGCGGGGGGTGATGCCCCGTTCGGCGCGGCATTGGTCGATCAGCGCGTGCACGGCAGGGTCCACCAGCGGGCCGGCGGCATGGCCCGGGCCGGTCGGATAGCGGTAGTAGCCGGCGCCGGTCTTGCGGCCCAGGCGCCCTGCTTCACACAGTCTGTCCGCAATGTGCACATAGCGGGCATCCGGGTGGCGTGTTGTGGCCTGGGCCTGGCGCATGCGCCAGGCGATGTCCAGGCCGGACAGATCGGCCACGGC
>CAMLSD010000205.1 GCA_946482595.1 uncultured Comamonadaceae bacterium | reverse complement strand
GACCAGGAGACCGCGATGATCGTGGTCGAGGAAATGGGCCACAAGGCCTTTGCCGCCAAGCTGGACGATCCGGAAGCCTTCCTGGAGGAAGATGCCGCCGCATCGACCGCCGAGATGATGCCGCGTGCGCCGGTGGTCACGGTGATGGGTCACGTCGACCACGGCAAGACCTCGCTGCTGGATTACATCCGCCGTTCGCGCGTTGCCGCGGGCGAGGCCGGTGGCATTACGCAGCACATCGGCGCCTATCACGTCGACACGCCGCGCGGCATGATCACCTTCCTCGACACCCCGGGTCACGAGGCCTTCACGGCCATGCGTGCTCGCGGTGCCAAGGCGACCGACATCGTCATCCTGGTGGTGGCGGCCGACGACGGTGTGATGCCCCAGACGAAGGAAGCCATCCACCACGCCAAGGCGGCGGGGGTGCCCATCGTCGTGGCGGTCAACAAGATCGACAAGCCCGATTCCAACATCGAACGCGTCAAGCAGGAGCTGGTCGGCGAACAGGTCGTGCCGGAAGAGTACGGTGGCGATTCGCCGTTCTGCCCGGTGTCGGCCAAGACCGGCGAAGGCATCGATGCGCTGCTGGAAAACGTGCTGCTGCAGGCCGAAGTGCTGGAGCTGACGGCCTCGAAGGATTCGCTGGCCAAGGGCCTGGTGATCGAGGCCCAGCTCGACAAGGGCCGCGGCCCGGTGGCCACCGTGCTGGTGCAGTCGGGCACGCTCAAGCGTGGCGACGTGGTGCTGGCAGGATCCAGCTACGGCCGCGTGCGGGCGATGCTCGACGAGAACGGCAAGCCCACGCAGGAAGCCGGCCCGTCGATTCCGGTCGAGATCCAGGGCCTGACCGAAGTGCCGCAGGCCGGTGACGAGTTCATGGTGCTGGCCGACGAGCGTCGTGCCCGCGAAATCGCCACCTTCCGTCAGGGCAAGTACCGTGACGTCAAGCTGGCCCGTCAGCAGGCCGCCAAGCTCGAGAACATGTTCGAGCAGATGGGCGCCGGCGCCGTGCAGACGCTGCCGCTGGTCATCAAGGCCGACGTGCAGGGTTCGCAGGAAGCCCTCGCGGCCTCCCTGCTCAAGCTGTCGACCGACGAGATCAAGGTGCAGATCGTGCACGCTGCGGTGGGTGGCATCAGCGAAAGCGACGTCAACCTGGCCATCGCCTCGAAGGCCGTGATCATCGGCTTCAACGTGCGGGCCGATGCCGGCGCGCGCAAGCTGTCCGAGAACAACGGCGTCGACCTGCGCTACTACAACATCATCTACGACGCGGTCGACGAGATTCGCGCGGCGATGTCGGGGATGCTGGCGCCGGAGCAGAAGGAAGAAGTCATCGGGATGGCCGAGGTTCGTCAGGTGTTCCGCGCCTCGAAGATCGGCACCATCGGCGGCTGCATGGTTCTCAACGGGGTCATCCGCCGCAATGCTCGCCTGCGTGTGCTGCGCGACAACGTGGTCATCTTCACCGGTGAACTCGAGTCGCTCAAGCGCTTCAAGGACGATGTCAAGGAAGTCAAGGAAGGCTTCGAGTGCGGTCTCAACATCCGCAACTACAACGACATCACCGAAGGCGATCACCTCGAGTTCTTCGAGATCAAGGAAGTGGCCCGAACGCTGTAAGGCGGAGCCTGTCCTGTGTGCACAGACCCCGCCTTCCGATGGATGGCGGGGTCTTCGCATTCAGGCTGACCGGCCATCGGCATGCCTCACGAGGAGCGAACGATGCGACACAAGCGATCCCTACCCAACCGCAGCTTCCGCGTGGCCGACCAGATCCAGCGCGACGTGGCCGAGCTGATCCGCGACCTGAAGGACCCGCGTGTGGGCATGGTCACGATCAATGCGGTCGAGGTCACACCCGACTACGCGCATGCCAAGATCTTCTTTTCGCTGCTGGTCGGTGATGCGCAGGAGAGTGAACTGGCGTTGAACGAGGCCGCCGGGTTCCTGCGCAACGGCCTGTTCAAGCGCCTGCAGATCCATACCGTGCCGACCCTGCATTTCGTGTTCGACCGGACCACCGAACGGGCGGCCGACCTGAGCGCATTGATCAACCAGGCCAACGCCAGCCGCGCCAAGGACTGACCGGGCACACCGCCTGGCACTCGACCATCATGACCACCCCGAACAGCCGACCTCGCGTCCCGCGGCGCCCCGTGCACGGGGTGGTGCTGCTCGACAAACCCCTGGGCCTGTCGAGCAACGACGCCTTGCAGAAGGTCAAGCGCCTGTACCGGGCCGAGAAAGCCGGCCACACCGGCACGCTGGACCCGCTGGCCACCGGGCTGCTTCCGCTGTGCTTCGGTGCGGCGACGAAGTTCTCGCAGGTCAGCCTCGACGCCGACAAGGCCTATCGTGCCACCGTCCGGCTGGGCCAGACCACCCGCACCGGTGATGCCGAAGGCGAGGTGCTGCGCGAGCGCAGCGTGGCGGTCACGCGTGAGGGCCTTGAGGTCGCCTGCGCCCGGTTCGTCGGGCCGATCGACCAGGTGCCGCCGATGCACTCGGCACTCAAGCGCGACGGCCGGGCACTGTATGAATACGCCCGCGACGGCATCGAGATTGAGCGCGAGCCGCGTCGGGTCACGATTCATCGCATCGACATCGTGAGCTGGGAGCATGAACAGCTCGTGATCGACGTGAGCTGCTCCAAGGGCACCTACATCCGCACCCTGGCCGAGGACATCGGCGAGGCGCTGGGTTGCGGTGCGCACCTGAGCGCGCTGCGACGCACCGGCTCCGGCCCTCTCCAGGTGACGCAGGCGCTGACGCTGCCCGCCCTGGAGGCCCTGTCCGAAGACGAGCGCGACGCCGCCCTGATGCCCGCCGACGTGCTGCTGGACGACCGGCCCGTGGTGCGCCTGGGGCCGGAGGACGCCGCACGCTTCATGACGGGGCTGCGACGCCGCGTCGACCTGGTCGACAACCCGCTGGTGCGGGTCTACGGACCCGAACCGGCGGCCTTCCTCGGCAGCGCCACGGTGCGCGCCGGTGAACTGATTCCCTCCCGGCTGCTCAGCCCGCTGGAAGTCGAGGGTCTGCTGAACGATTCTTCATCTTCCCGCGGCGCCGCAGCTGCGATCCTTCCGAGAGTGTCATGAACAAGCAAATCCGCAACATCGCCATCATCGCGCACGTCGACCATGGCAAGACCACGCTGGTGGACCAGCTCCTGCGCCAGAGCGGCACCTTCCGTGAGAACGAGAAGATCGCCGAACGGGTGATGGACAGCAATGACCTCGAACGCGAGCGCGGCATCACCATCCTGGCCAAGAACTGCGCAGTGAGCTGGCAGGGCACCCACATCAACATCGTCGACACCCCCGGGCACGCCGATTTCGGCGGTGAGGTCGAGCGCGTGCTGTCGATGGTCGACGGTGTGCTGCTGCTCGTCGATGCCGTCGAGGGCCCGATGCCGCAGACCCGTTTCGTGACCAAGAAGGCGCTGGCGCTTGGCCTCAAGCCCATCGTGGTGGTGAACAAGGTGGACCGCCCCGGCGCGCGCCCCGACTACGTCATCAATGCCACCTTCGACCTGTTCGACAAGCTTGGCGCCACGGAAGACCAGCTCGACTTCCCCGTCATCTATGCCTCCGGCCTGAACGGCTGGGCCAGCCTGAAGGAAGGTGAGGTCGGCACGAACCTCGCACCGCTGTTCGAGGCCGTGCTCAAGCATGTGCCCCCGCACGAAGGCAGCGAGACCGACCCGCTGCAGTTGCAGATCTGTTCGCTCGACTACTCCAGCTATGTCGGGCGCATCGGCATCGGCCGCATCAACAGTGGCACGCTCAAGCCGCTGCAGGACGTGGCGCTCTACAACGGCCCCGACAGCACGCCCATCAAGTGCCGTGTCAACCAGGTGCTGAAGTTCGAAGGGCTGGAGCGTCGCCAGGCGACCGAAGCCGGCCCCGGCGACATCGTGCTGATCAACGGTATCGAGCAGGTCGGCGTGGGTGTGACGATCACCTCGCTCGATGACCCGCGTCCGCTGCCGATGCTGAAGGTCGACGAACCGACCCTGACGATGAACTTCTGCGTCAACAGCTCGCCGCTGGCCGGGCGCGAAGGCAAGTTCGTCACCAGCCGCCAGATTCGCGACCGCCTCGACCTGGAACTGCAGTCGAACGTGGCGCTGCGTGTCAAGGACACCGATGAAGACGGTGTCTTCGAAGTGTCGGGCCGCGGTGAACTGCACCTGACCATCCTGCTGGAAAACATGCGCCGCGAGGGCTACGAGCTGG
>CAMLSD010000204.1 GCA_946482595.1 uncultured Comamonadaceae bacterium | reverse complement strand
GGGCAGGAAGCTGGCGTTGAACAGGTTCTCGATGGCCGGCACGATCACGTCGATGTTGAAGGCCACCAGCAGGCCCAGCAGCAGCCCGCCCAGCGTGCCGATCACGCCACTGGTCGCCCCCTGCACCATGAAGATCCCCATGATGGACGAGGGGCTCGCGCCCAGGGTGCGCAGGATGGCGATGTCGGCGCGCTTGTCGGTCACCGTCATCACCAGCGTCGACACCAGGTTGAAGGCCGCCACCGCGACGATCAGCGTGAGGATGATGAACATCATGCGCTTTTCGATCTGCACGGCATCGAACCAGTTGCGGTTGGTGCGGGTCCAGTCGCGCACGCGCACGCTGTTGCCCAGGTCGACGCTGAGCTGGTCGGCCACGTCGCGCGCCGACTGCGCGTCCTTCAGCCGCAACTGCACCCCCACCGGCCCGCCGGTGCGAAACAGCGTGGCTGCATCGTCGATGTGCATCAGCACAAGGCCGCTGTCGTACTCGTAGTGGCCGGCCTCGAACGTGCCCACCACCGTGACCTGCTTCAGGCGCGGCACGACACCGGCCGGTGTCATCTGCCCGCCCGGAGAGACGATGGTGACCTTGTCGCCCTCGCGCAGGCCAAGCGAGCGTGCCATCTCGCCGCCGAGCACCACGCCCCACTCGCCCGCCACCAGGCGCTTGAGCACGGTGTCCTTGAGTTGTGCGGCGATGGGTGTGACCTGCGGCTCGTCGTCCGGCGAGATGCCACGCACCAGGGCGGCACGCATGTCATCACCGCGCGCCACCAGTGCCTGTGCGGCCACGAAGGGGGCGGCACCGGTCACCTCGGGGTTGGCGCGCGCCGCATCGGCGAGCTGGCGCCAGTCGGCCAGCGGTTCGCCGCCAGCCGCATAGACCTCGACATGGGAGATCACCGAGAGCATGCGCTCGCGCACCTCTTTCTGAAAGCCGTTCATCACCGACAGCACGATGATCAGTGCGGCCACGCCCAGCGTGATGCCCAGCATCGACACGCCGGAGATGAAGGAGATGAAACCGTTGCGGCGCGTGCCGCGGCCTGCGCGGGTGTAGCGCCAGCCGATCTGCAGTTCGTAGGGCCAGTCCATGATGCGCGGGGCGGTGACCTGTGGGGACGGTGGAACGAGCGCCAGATGCTAACCGAGGCCGGCCGGCGGGGATAATCCGCCCCCATGCACCTGCTGATCCCGTATGCCTCGGCGCTGAGCGAAGCCTGCCGGCACACCCTGCACGACCTGCCCCTGCCCCAGCTGGCGCAACTGCTGAGCCGGCTCGAGCCCGTGTGGCGCAGCGATGCGGACGAGTACTCACTCACACCACCCCACGAACGCGCGCTGGCGCTGGCCCTCGGCCTGGCCGGGCCGGACGGCGGCCTGCCCTGGGGCGCGCACCTGGCCGCCGCCGACGGCATCGATACCGCCGACCTGCACTGGGGCCTGCTGAGCCCCACCCACTGGCATGTCGGCAGCGACCAGGTCAGCATGCTCGACCCCGACAGCCTGGACATCGACGAGGCCTATTCGCGCGAACTGCTCGACGCGGTGCACCCCTTGTTCGAGTCCGAAGGCTGGGCCCTGGTGTATGGCGCACCGACCCGCTGGTACGTGGCCCATGAAAGCCTGGGCGAGCTGCCGACCGCATCGCCCGACCGTGTGATCGGGCGCAATGTCGACCTGTGGATGCCCGACCACCCCCAGGCCCGCCTTGTTCGCCGCCTGCAGCAGGAAGTGCAGATGCTGCTGTACACCCATCCATCCACCGACCGGCGCATCGCTGCCGGCCTCACCCCGGTGAACACCTTCTGGCTCAGCGGCTGCGGCCCGCGCCAGGCCACCCGCGAGCCCGCCGGGCTGCAGGTCGATCGCCGACTGCGCGAGGGGCTGCTGCGCGAGGACTGGGCTGCCTGGGCCGAGGCCTGGAAGGCCCTCGACGCCGGGCCGCTGCGCCAGGCCCTGGCCGCCTCCCAGGCCGGCCAGGACGTCACCATCACCCTGTGCGGTGAACGCTCGGCCGTGAGCCTGGCAAATCGTCCCCGCGGCCTGTGGGCCCGCCTGCGGCTGCGCTTCCAGGCCAGCGCGCCGGCGACCACCCTGCTCGACCTCTGAGAAGGTGTGAACGAACCCGCCCACGACACCATGAAGATCACCCAACGCGACATTCCGCCCCGCACGGCCTGGAGCCTCGAACAGGCCGGTGTCCATCCGCTGCTCGCCCGGCTGTTTGCCGCCCGCGGCATCCGCAGTGCGGACGAACTGGACGACACCCTGGCCCGGCTGCTCCCCCCGTCGAGCCTGAAGGGCGCGACGGACGCCGCCCGACTGCTGGCCGACGCGATGGCCGCCGGCAAGCGCATGTGTGTGGTGGCGGACTACGACTGCGACGGGGCCACCGCCTGTGCCGTGGCGCTGCGCGGCCTGGCCATGCTCGGTGTCGATGCCTCGCGCCTGAGCTACGTGGTGCCCGACCGTGCCGTGCACGGCTACGGGCTCACGCCGGCCATCGTCGACCTGGCCCTGGCCCACCGGCCCGACCTGCTGATCACCGTGGACAACGGCATCGCCAGCCTGCAGGGTGTGGCCCATGCTCGGGCCCGTGGCCTGGACGTGCTGGTGACTGACCATCACCTGCCCGCGCGCGAGGGCGATCAGGTCGTGCTGCCCGAGGCCAACGTCATCGTGAACCCGAATCAGCCGGACTGCGCCTTCGAAAGCAAGCACCTGGCCGGGGTGGGCGTGATGTTCTACGTGCTGCTGGCCCTGCGGGCCGAGTTGCGTGAGCGCGGCGCGTTTGCGGCCCAGGCGCAGCCGCGGCTGGACGCCCTGCTCGACCTGGTCGCGCTCGGCACGGTGGCCGACGTCGTGCGGCTCGACGCCAACAACCGGCGTCTGGTGGCGCAAGGGCTCAAGCGGATCCGCTCGGGCCGGACCTGCCCTGGCGTGGCCGCGCTGTTCGAGGCGGCCGGCCGCAAGATCGAGCAGGCCAGCACCTTCGACTTCGGCTTTGCGCTCGGGCCGCGCATCAATGCCGCGGGCCGGCTGGCCGAGATGACGCTGGGCATCGAATGCCTGCTCACCGAAGACCGCGCGCGGGCCGTCGAACTGGCCCGCACGCTGGACGGCATCAACCGGGAACGTCGCGATGTCGAGGCCGGCATGCGCGAGCAGGCCGAGGCGCTGCTCGAACAACTGCTGCCCGACGGCACGCCACCGGCCGCCATCGTGCTGTACGACCCCGCGTTCCACGAAGGGGTGGTGGGCATCGTCGCCTCACGACTCAAGGACAAGCTGCACCGGCCGACCTTCGTGTTCGCGCTTGGCCAGGACGGCCTGCTCAAGGGCTCGGGCCGATCGATCCCCGGCTTCCACCTGCGTGACGCGCTCGACCTGGTCACCAAGCGCCACCCGGGCGTGCTGCGCCGCTTTGGCGGACACGCCATGGCGGCTGGTTGCACCCTGGCCGTCGAGGACTTTCCGACCTTCGCTGGCGCGCTCGCCGAAGTCGCAGAGCAGTGGCTCGACCCGGCCCTGCTGGCACGCACCGTGGCCACCGATGGCCCGCTGGACGCGCAATGGTTCCAGCCCGAGGTGGTGCAGACGCTGGAGCGTGAAGTCTGGGGCCAGGCATTCGAAGCCCCGGTGTTCCGCGACGAGGTCGAGGTGGTCTCGCAACGCATTGTCGGCGAGCGCCACCTGAAGCTCACCGTGCGCCATGGCGGCAGTCTGCGCGACGCGATCTGGTTCGGCCACAGCGAGCCCCTGCCGACCCGGGCGGTGCTGGCCTACCGTCTGTCGCTCGACGAGTTCAATGGCCGGCAGCGGGTGCAGATGGTGGTCGAGGCCGCAGCCGACTGAGTCGCCCGAACGCCCGGTTCGTCGGGCATCACCCACGCCGTCGATGCCCCTGGGCGGGCCCGTGGCACAGTTGGGGCGTGACGCCGGCCGCCCCGCCCCCGGACACGAGGCCGAACCAGCGCGCAGGCCCAGGCGCACCGGTTACCACTCGTAGCGGGTGGCAGACACGCGTCGGACTAACCTGCTTCTTCGGAGGTGTCCCATGACCACGCGTTCTGATTCGCCAGCCGCCCCCACCCCTGTCGCGCAGCCCACCGCCGACCTGCACCGACGCGCCGTGCTGAATGGCTTGTGGGCGAGCGCCATCACCACGATGGCCGGCTGCGGTGGCGGCGGAGGCCCCGCACCTGCACCTGCACCTGCACCTGCACCTGCACCTGCACCTGCACCTGCAC
>CAMLSD010000203.1 GCA_946482595.1 uncultured Comamonadaceae bacterium | reverse complement strand
GCACTGCACCGGCACCAAGGAAGGCTGCGCCGAAGGCGACTGCGGCGCCTGCACCGTGGTGGTGGGTGAACTCGACGACCAGGGCCAGCTGGCGCTGCGCAACGTCAATGCCTGCATCCAGTTCCTGCCCACGCTGGACGGCAAGGCCTTGTTCACCGTCGAAGACCTCAAGCCGATCGCCCGCCAGGCCGGCTGCCGCCTGCACCCGGCCCAGGAAGCGATGGTCGAATGCCACGGTTCCCAGTGCGGTTTCTGCACGCCGGGGTTCGTGATGTCGCTGTGGCACAGCTACGAGCAGCACCGCGCCGAAGGCAGCGTGCCGACACGCCAGCAACTGGCCGACGAGCTCGCAGGCAATCTGTGCCGCTGCACCGGCTATCGCCCTATCCTTGATGCGGGCCAGCGCATGTTCGACCTGCCGCCCGTCGCGTTCGACACCACACCGGTGGTGCAGGCCTTGCGCGAGATCAACCCGACCGAAGGCGCCGAGCTGAGCACCCGCGCGGGTCGTTTCATGGCACCGCGCACACTCGACGAACTCGCCACGCTGCGCGCGTCCCACCCCACCGCGCGTGTGCTGGCCGGTTCGACCGACGTGGGGCTGTGGGTCACCAAGCAGATGCGCGATCTGGGCGACATCCTGTACCTGGGCGACGTGGCCGAACTGCAGCGCGTCGAGGTGCGCGACGGTGTGCTGCACATCGGTGCCGGCGCGACGCTGGAGGCCGCCTGGAGCGAACTGGTGCGCCACTACCCGACGCTGTCGGAGCTGTGGCTGCGTTTTGCCTCGCCGCCGATCCGCCATGCCGGCACGATGGGCGGCAACGTGGCCAACGGTTCACCCATCGGGGATGCCCCGCCCGCGTTGATCGCACTCGACGCCCGCATCGTGCTGCGCCGCGCCGAGCGTGTGCGCACGATGCCGCTGGCCGAGTTCTACCTCGACTACATGAAAAACGCGCTCGAGCCGGGCGAGTTCGTGCAGGGCCTGGAAGTGCCGCTGCCCGCGCCGGATCAGCAGGTGCGCGGCTACAAGATCTCCAAGCGCTTCGACAGCGACATCTCGGCGGTGTGCATGGGCTTCTCGATCCGCCTGCACGACGGCGTGGTCGACGAGCTGCGCATCGCCCTGGGCGGCATGGCCGCCACGGTGCGCCGGGCCACGCTGGCCGAAGCGCAACTGCGCGGCCAGCCGTGGGACGAGGCGCGCGCCCGTGCCGCCATGGCCGCGCTGGCCGAAGACTTCCAGCCGCTCAGCGACATGCGTGCCAGCGCCGGCTACCGCATGAAGGTCGCGCAGAACCTGCTGCTGCGGGCCTGGATGGAAACCCGTGCCGATGCGCCGCTGGCGCCGCAGCAGACCCTGGTGTGGAGTGACATGCCCCACGTGCTGCCCGCCCCCGCCACGCCCCACCCGGCCGCCGCCTGAGGACCCGCCATGAACAAACGTGCCGACATCGTCGAGATCAGCGCGCTCCATCCGAGCGAACCCTTCACGCCCTACCAGCGCAACACGGCCTTCCGGGTCGATGCGCCGGCCGAGTCACAGCGCCAGGCCCGCGGCGAACGGGTCGGTGTGAGCCGGCCGCATGAGTCGGCCCACCTGCATGTGGCGGGCGAGGCCACCTACACCGATGACATCCCCGAGGTGGCCGGCACGCTGTATGCCGCCCTCGGCCTGTCGCGCGAGCCGCATGCGCGCATCGTCGGCCTCGACCTGGCGCGTGTGCGCGCGGTGCCCGGGGTGGTCGATGTGTTCACCGCCCGCGACATCCCCGGCAAGAACGACGTGGGCCCCATCGTGCATGGCGACGACCCGATCCTGGCCGACGGACTGGTCCAGTATGTCGGCCAGCCGGTGTTTGCGGTCATCGCCACGTCGGTCGAGGCCGCGCGCCGGGCTGCGGCCCTGGCTCGCCAGCCCGAGGTGGTGCGCTATGAGAGCCTGCCGGCCCTGCTGACGCCCGAGGCCGCGCACGCCGCCGGCAGTTATGTGCTGCCGCCGATGCACATGAAGCGCGAATCGTCCGACGGTGCCCTGCAGCAGGCCATCGCCAACGCGCCGCGCCGCCTCAAGGGCCACTTCGACGTGGGCGGCCAGGAGCAGTTCTACCTCGAAGGCCAGATCGCCTATGCGCGGGCCACCGAGGACGACGGCATGCTGGTGCAATGTTCGACGCAGCACCCCACCGAGATGCAGCACCTCGTGGCGCATGCGCTGGGCCTGCACGCGCATCACGTGCGCGTCGAGTGCCGGCGCATGGGCGGAGGGTTCGGCGGCAAGGAGTCCCAGTCGGCCCTGTTCGCCTGCGTGGCCGCCATCGCAGCGCGACGCGCCGGTCGGGCCGTCAAGCTGAGGGTGGACCGCGACGACGACTTCCTGATCACCGGGCGGCGCCATTGCTTCCACTACGAGTACGAGGTCGGCTACGACAACGACGGCCGTGTGCTGGGCGCCGAGGTCACCATGGTGTCGCGGGCCGGGTTTTCTGCCGACCTGTCCGGCCCGGTGATGACACGGGCGCTGTGCCACTTCGACAACGCCTACTGGCTGCCCGAGGTGGCCATCCACGGCTATTCGGGCAAGACGAACACGCAGAGCAACACGGCCTTCCGGGGTTTCGGTGGCCCGCAAGGTGCCATCGCGATCGAGCAGATCCTCGACTCGATCGCTCGCGATGTCGGCCGCGACTCGCTGGACGTGCGGCGGCTGAACTTCTACGCCCGCGAAGGGCAGTCCACCCCTTACGGCCAGCCGATCGAGGACAACGTCATCCATGAGCTGGTGGCCGAACTGGAGGTGGGCAGCGACTACCGCGCCCGCCGCCAGGCCATCGACGCGTTCAACGCCACCAGCCCGGTGCTGAAGAAGGGCCTGGCGCTCACGCCGGTGAAGTTCGGCATCTCGTTCAACGTGCCGCACTTCAACCAGGCCGGTGCGCTGGTGCATGTCTACAACGACGGGTCCATTCTCGTGAATCACGGTGGCACCGAGATGGGCCAGGGCCTCAACACCAAGGTGGCCCAGGTGGTCGCCCATGAACTCGGCGTGTCGTTCGAGCGGGTGCGCTGCAGCGCCACCGACACCGACAAGGTGGCCAACACCTCGGCCACCGCAGCCTCGACCGGCAGCGACCTCAACGGCAAGGCCGCCCAGGATGCCGCCCGCCAGGTGCGCGATCGGCTGGCCGCGTTTGCCGCCGGCAAGTACGGCGGCACGGCCACCGAGGTGCGTTTTGCGAATGACCTGGTCCACGTGGCCGGGCAGCAGGTGGCCTTTGCCGACCTGGTGCTGGCCGCCTACCTGGCCCGGGTGCAGTTGTGGAGCGACGGCTTCTATGCCACCCCCAAGATCCACTGGGACCCCAAGACCCTGAGCGGGCGGCCGTTCTACTACTACTCGTACGGCGCGGCCGTGAGCGAGGTGGTGGTGGACACGCTGACCGGCGAATGGCGTGCGGTGCGGGCCGACGTGCTGTACGACGCCGGCCGTTCGCTGAACCCGGCTGTCGACATCGGCCAGGTCGAGGGGGCCTTCATCCAGGGCATGGGCTGGCTGACGACCGAAGAGCTGTGGTGGCACCCGAAGTCGGGCAAGCTGATGACCCACGCGCCGAGCACCTACAAGATCCCGACCGCCAATGACGTGCCCCCGGTGTTCAACGTCAAGCTGTTCGGCGCGGACAACCCGGAGGACACGATCCACCGGTCCAAGGCCACCGGCGAGCCGCCGCTGCTGTTGCCATTCTCGGTGTTCTTTGCGATCCGCGACGCCGTCTCGGCCGTGGGCGGGCACCGCGTGGACCCGCCGCTGTCGGCCCCGGCCACGAGCGAAGCCATCCTGCGCGCGATCGACGCGGTGCAGGCCGCCGCAGGCCACTGAAGGACGGGTCATGCTCAAGGGCACCGCAAGCGAATGGCTGGCCCGTGGCGAGCGGGCGGTGATCATCGAGGTGCTGGGCACCCAGGGCTCCGCACCGCGTGAGGCCGGCACCCGCATGCTCGTGTCGAGCCAGCGGTGTGTGGGAACCATCGGCGGCGGACACCTCGAACTCGATGCCATCCGCACCGCCCGGGCCTCGCTGCAGGCCACGCCGAACGCCGAACGGTGCGAACCCTTCGAAAAACGCTACGCGCTTGGCCCCACGCTGGGTCAATGCTGCGGCGGTGCCGTCACCCTGGGCTTTGCACCGCTGGACGAACCCGGCCTGGCCGCCTGGCCGGAGCCGCCCCTGCGCTTTCATCTCCAGCTCTATGGTGCGGGCCATGTGGGCCGCGCCATCGTG
>CAMLSD010000202.1 GCA_946482595.1 uncultured Comamonadaceae bacterium | reverse complement strand
AGGTTGCGCATGTTCATCGACACGTCGCCGAAGTCGATCTTCACCGGGCAGGGCGTGACGCACTTGTGGCACACCGTGCAGTGGTCGGCCACGTCCTCGAACTCGCCCCAGTGCTTGATCGACACGCCGCGGCGTGTCTGCTCCTCGTACAGGAAGGCCTCGATCAGCAGCGAGGTGGCCAGGATCTTGTTGCGCGGGCTGTACAGCAGGTTGGCTCGCGGCACATGGGTCGCGCACACCGGCTTGCACTTGCCGCAGCGCAGGCAGTCCTTGATCGAGGCCGAGATGGCGCCGATGTCGGACTGCTGCATGATGATCGACTCGTGCCCCATCAGCCCGAAGCTGGGCGTGTAGGCATTGGTGAGGTCGGCGAACAGGCCGGCCTCGCGCATCAGCTTGCCCTTGTTGAAGCGCCCTTCCGGGTCGACCCGCCGCTTGTATTCGGTGAAGTCGCGGATCTCGTCATCGCTCAGGAACTCGAGCTTGGTGATGCCGATGCCGTGTTCGCCCGAGATCACGCCGTCCAGGCTGCGCGCCAGCTTCATGATGCGGCCCACGGCCTCGTGGGCCGTCTGCAGCATCTCGTAGTTGTCGGAGTTGACCGGGATGTTGGTGTGCACGTTGCCGTCGCCGGCATGCATGTGCAGCGCCACCCACACCCGTCCGCGCAGCACCTCCTTGTGGATGCGCTTGCACTGGTCGATGATGGGCAGGAAGGCCGCGCCGGCAAACAGCATCTGCAGCGGCTTGAGGATCTGCGCCTTCCAGGATGCGCGCAGGGAGTGATCCTGGAGCTGCGCGAACCAGCTGCGTCCCTGGCCGGGGCCGTCTTCGGTCTGGACCCGGTCGAGGTGGGTCATCCAGTGCTGCCACTGGGCACGCACGTCGCGGATCAGCGCCAGCGCCTGGGCCACGCGGTCCTCGAGGAGTTCGGCGCTCGGGATCTCGCTGGCATCGTCGGTCTTGCCCAGCGGCAGGTTGCCCTCGGCAAAAAACGCCTCCAGCGCGTCGGCCAGCGCGATCTTGTTGCGCAGGCTGAGCTCGATGTTGATGCGCTCGATGCCTTCGGTGTACTCGCCCATGCGCGGCAGCGGGATCACCACGTCTTCATTGATCTTGAAGGCGTTGGTGTGCTTGGAGATCGCTGCAGTGCGCTTGCGGTCGAGCCAGAACTTCTTGCGCGCATCGGCCGACACGGCGGTGAAGCCCTCGCCCGAGCGGCTGTTGGCCAGGCGCACGACCTCGGAGGCCGCCCGCGCGACAACGTCCGGGTCGTCTCCGACGATGTCGCCGATCAGCACCATCTTCGGCACGCCGTTGCCGCCACCATGCCGCTTGGACTTGGTGGCATACCCCACCGCCTTCAGGTAGCGGTCGTCCAGGTGCTCCAGGCCGGCCAGGATGGCGCCGCCGCGGCGCTGCTCCTCGAACATGAAGTCCTTGATTTCGACGATGCTGGGCACGGCGTCTTTCGCGTTGCCGAAAAACTCCAGGCACACGGTGCGGGTGTGCGCGGGCATGCGGTGCACCACCCAGCGGCACGAGGTGATCAGGCCGTCGCAGCCTTCCTTCTGGATGCCCGGCAGCCCGGCCAGGAACTTGTCGGTGACATCCTTGCCCAGGCCTTCCTTGCGGAAGGTGCGCCCGGGGATGTCCAGCCGTTCGGTGCGAACCGGGCGCGACCAGTCGACCTTGCCGGCCTGCGCATCGAAGTAGCGCAGCTCGAAGCTGGCCACCTCGACGTCATGGATCTTGCCGCGGTTGTGGTTGAGCCGCACGACCTCGAGCCACTGCGCATCGGGGGTGACCATGCGCCAGGAGGCGAGGTTGTCCAGCGCCGTGCCCCACAACACCGCCTTCTTGCCGCCGGCGTTCATCGCAACGTTGCCGCCCACGCAGGAGGCCTCGGCCGAGGTCGGGTCGACGGCAAAGACGTAGCCGGCGCGCTCGGCGGCGTCGGCCACACGCTGGGTGACCACGCCGGCTTCGGTCCAGATGGTCGGCACCGGGTCGTCCAGGCCGGGCAGCGACACCAGCTCGACTTCGGTCATCGATTCGAGCTTTTCGGTGTTGATCACCGCCGACTGCCAGGTCAGCGGGACGGCGCCGCCGGTGTAACCGGTGCCGCCGCCGCGCGGAATGATGGTCAGGCCCAGCTCGATGCAGCCCTTGACCAGGGCCGCCATCTCGGCTTCGGTGTCGGGCGTCAGCACGACAAACGGGTATTCGACACGCCAGTCGGTGGCATCGGTCACGTGCGAGACGCGGCTGAGGCCGTCGAACTTGATGTTATCGCGGGCGGTGACACGGCCCAGCACACGCACGGTGCGCCGGCGCAGCTCGCCCATCAGGTCGAACTGGCGTGCGAAGGACTCGACCGCGGCGCGCGCCGCGCTCAGCAGCTCGCCCACCATGGCGTCCCGCGATGCCGAGCTGTCGCCCGGCTCGCCCGGCGCAGAACGCCGGCGCTCGATCTCGCGCAACCGGTGGTCCAGCGCGTCGATCAGCAGGCGGCGCCGCTTGGGGTTGTCCAGCAGGTCGTCCTGCAGGTAGGGATTGCGCTGCACGACCCAGATGTCGCCCAGCACTTCATAGAGCATGCGGGCGGAGCGGCCGGTCTGGCGCTCCTCGCGCAGGCGATTCAGCAATTCCCAGGCCCGGGAGCCGAGGATGCGGATCACGATCTCGCGGTCGGAGAACGAGGTGTAGTTGTAAGGGATCTCCCGCAGCCGGGGGGCGGCGGTCTCGTGGCCTGCTGCAGTGGCAAGGTCTTTCAGGGGGAGCGGTGCGTTCATGGGCTCCAGGCGCGTGGGGCGACAGGGTGTGCGCTTGAAGGCGAATCGTACCGCAGTGCAGCAGACCGGACGGCGGCAAGGGCTGTGCGCGGGCATCCGGGCGCACGCGGCAAGACTCGCAACTTGCGGTTACAGTCGCGCCCCGGTCTCGGTGTACGGGCACCTCATTGGTGCGACGTGTGTCGTTGACGGCGGGCAAACAATAGGAAATACCCGGTTGCCCGGGCGTACCGTTCATGACAGAAACAGCCCTGTCACAAAACGGCACTAGCCTTCGCGGGTTTCAACAACCGCAGACCTTTCACGGAGTCGTCATGAAATCGAAATTTTCCGCACTGTCGTGCGCAGCCCTGGCCTTTGCCCTGTCCTCGCCTGCCCAGGCGCAGGTGGAAGTTCAATGGTGGCATTCCATGGGTGGCGCCCTGGGTGAGTGGGTCAACGACCTGGCCCGCGACTTCAACGCCAGCCAGAAGGACTACAAGATCGTGCCCACCTTCAAGGGCAGTTATGACGAATCGATGACGGCCGCCATTGCCGCCTTCCGCGCCGGCAACGCACCCCACATCCTGCAGGTGTTCGAAGTCGGCACCGCCACGATGATGGCCTCCAAGGGTGCCATCCGCCCGGTGGCCGAGGTCATGAAAAACGCCGGCCTGAAGTTCGACCAGAACGCCTACGTGCCCGCCGTGGCCGGTTACTACACCGCACCGAACGGGCAGATGCTGAGCTTCCCGTTCAACAGCTCGACCACCGTCTTCCACTACAACAAGGATGCCTTCAAGGCCGCCGGCCTCGACCCCGAAAAGGCACCGTCGACCTGGCCCGAAGTGGCCCTGGCCGCCGCCAAGCTCAAGGCCGCCGGCCACAAGTGCCCGTTCACGACCAGCTGGGTGAGCTGGACCCAGCTCGAGAGCTTCTCGGCCTGGCACAACACGCTGTTCGCCACGCTGAACAATGGCTTTGGCGGCACCAAGGCCCGCCTGGCGTTCAACACGCCGCTGCATGTGCGCCACATCGAGAACCTGGCCAACATGGCCAAGCAGGGCCTGTTCATCTACAAGGGCCGGGGCAATGCGGCCGACGCGACCTTCGTCTCGGGCGAATGCGCGATGACCACCGGCTCGTCGGCGCTGTACGGCAACATCAAGCGCAACGCCAAGTTCGCTGCCGGCATCGCCCCCCTGCCCTACTACCCTGACGTCGCAGGCGCACCGCAGAACACCGTGATCGGTGGCGCAAGCCTGTGGGTCATGTCGGGCAAGAAGGCCGAGGAGTACAAGGGCGTGGCCTCGTTCTTCGCCTTCCTGTCGCGTGCCGATGAAGCCGCCAAGAGCCACCAGCGCACCGGCTACCTGCCCGTCACGATCGCCTCCTACGAGCTGACCGAGAAGTCCGGCTTCTACAAGCAGAACCCGGGCACCGACGTGTCGGTCACGCAGATGATCCGCAAGACCACCGACAAGTCGCGCGGCATCCGCCTGGGCAACTTCGTGCAGATCCGCACCAT
>CAMLSD010000201.1 GCA_946482595.1 uncultured Comamonadaceae bacterium | reverse complement strand
GCCAACGGCCTGGCCTTCGGTTTCATCACCTATGCGGTGCTCAAGCTGTTCACCGGCAAGGCGCGCGAGGTGCATCCGATGGTGTGGCTGATCGGTGGCGTGTTCCTGTTCAAGTTCATCTACATCGCAGGGCATTGATGGCCTCGCCCCTGGGCGCCGGAGGTTTCGGCGCCTGCCGGGCAGGCATTGCGCTTCTGGATCTGTCAACGTGGGACTGAGTCTTCGGGCTGGCGCAGACCTTGCGTCAGCCGGGAAGGCACAATCCGGGCGACTACCCGCAGGAGACTTTCATGCCACTGCGCCTCGAACTACAGGGCATCAGCAAGCAGTACCCGGCCGTCAAGGCCAATGACCGGATCGACCTGCGGGTCGAACCGGGCGAGATCCACGCCGTGCTGGGCGAAAACGGCGCCGGCAAGTCCACCTTGATGAAGATCATCTACGGCTCGGTGCGGCCGGACGAGGGCGTGGTGCGCTGGAACGGGCAGCCGGTCGAGGTGCGCAATCCGCACGAGGCGCGCGAGCTGGGCATCAGCATGGTGTTCCAGCATTTCTCGCTGTTCGATACCCTCAGCGCGGCCGAGAACGTCTGGCTCGGCCTGGGCCGCAGCAAAACCCTGGCCGAGGTCAGTGCCCGCATCCGCGACATCTCCAGCCAGTACGGGCTGGACGTCGAACCCGATCGCCCGGTGCACACCCTGTCGGTCGGCGAGCGCCAGCGCGTGGAGATCGTGCGTGCGCTGCTGACGAAGCCGCAACTCCTGATCCTGGACGAACCGACCTCCGTGCTCACGCCGCAGGCGGTCGAGAAGCTCTTCGTGACGCTGCGCCAGCTGTCGGCCACCGGCTGCTCCATCCTCTACATCAGCCACAAGCTCGACGAGATCCGCGCGCTGTGCCACAACTGCACGGTGCTGCGCGGCGGCAAGGTGACCGGCACGGTCGACCCCACGAAAGAGACCAACGCCAGCCTGTCGCGCCTGATGATCGGCGCCGACCCGCCCGAACTCGTGCACCGTCAGGCCCAGGCCGGTGAGGTGGTGCTGTCGGTCCAGGGCCTGTCGCTCGCGCGGCAGAACCCCTTCGGCACCGACTTGCGTGACATCGCCCTGCAGGTGCGTGCCGGCGAGATCGTCGGTGTGGCCGGGGTGTCGGGCAATGGCCAGCAGGAGCTGCTGGCGGCGCTGTCGGGTGAAGACACCCGCGCCCCTGCCGGCAGCATCGCGCTGTTCGGGCGCGACATCTCCCGCCAGGACCCGCGCCGCCGTCGCCATGCCGGCCTGCACTTCGTGCCGGAGGAGCGCCTGGGTCGCGGTGCCGTGCCCACGCTGTCGCTGGCGCTGAACACGCTGCTCACGCGCACCGAAGCGGTGAGCCGGCGCACCGGGCTGATCGACGTGTCGGCCGTCAAGACGATGACCGAAGACCTGATCCGCCGCTTCAACGTCAAGGCCGGTGGCCCGTACGCTGCGGCAAAAAGCCTGTCAGGCGGCAACCTGCAGAAGTTCATCGTCGGACGCGAGATCGACGCGCAACCGCGGCTGCTGATCGTCTCGCAACCCACCTGGGGCGTCGACGTCGGCGCCGCCGCGCAGATCCGAGGCGAGCTGCTCAAGCTGCGCGATGCCGGCTGTGCGCTGCTGATCGTCAGCGAAGAACTCGACGAGCTGTTCGAGATCAGCGACCGCCTGGTGGTGATCGCCCAGGGGCGCGTGTCCCCGCCCATCGCGACGGCCGACGCCTCGGTCGTGCAGATCGGGGAATGGATGAGCGGCCTGTGGCCGCAGTCCGGCCCGGCCCAGGCCAAGGAGGTTGCCCATGCTCAAGCTTGAAGCCCGCCCGGAGGCATCGCGGGCGATGTCGCTGGCCTCGCCGCTGCTGGCGCTGGCACTCACCGTGGTGATCGGCGTGATCCTGTTCGTGGCTCTGGGCAAGGACCCGGTGCGTGGCCTGCAGGTGTTTTTTGTCGAGCCGCTGCGCAGCGGGTATGCGCTCAGCGAACTGGCGGTCAAGGCCACGCCGCTGATCCTCATCGCGCTGGGCCTGGCCGTGTGCTTCCGCTCCAATGTCTGGAACATCGGCGCTGAAGGGCAGTACATCCTGGGTGCGGTGTTTGCCGGTGGCATGGCCATGCAGGCCGGGCCGGACACCAGCCGCTGGATCGTGCTGGCCATCCTGCTGGCCGGCGTGATCGGCGGCATGGTCTGGGCCGGCATCACGGCGTTGTTGCGCGACCGCTTCAACGCCAACGAGATTCTCGTGAGCCTGATGCTGGTCTACGTGGCCGACATGGTGCTGAGCTATCTGGTCTACGGCCCCTGGAAGGACCCGGCCGGCTACAACTTCCCGCAGACCATCAGCTTCCTCGACCCGACCAAGATCCCGCGGCTGTTCACCGGCTGGCGCGTCAACATCGGCGTGATCATCGCGCTGGCCATGGTGGTGGTGTTCTGGGTGTTCCTGTTCCGCACCTACCGCGGGCTTCAGCTCCAGGTGGGCGGGCTGGCGCCGATGGCCGCGCGTTATGCAGGCTTTTCGTCGCGCAAGGCGCTGTGGATGGCGCTGCTGGGGTCGGGCGGCATGGCGGGCCTGGCCGGCGCACTGGAGGCTGCCGGGCCGCTGGGGCAGCTCACGCCGCATGTGCCGGCAGGTTACGGGTTTGCCGCCATCATCGTGGCCTTTGTCGGGCGGCTGCACCCGGTGGGCATCGTGTTCTCGGCCATCCTGATGAGCATGTTCTACATCGGCGGTGAACTCGCGCAGTCGCGCCTGGGCCTGCCCAAGTCCATCACCGGTGTGTTCCAGGGGCTGCTGCTGTTTGCGCTGCTGGCCTGCGACACCTTGATCCACTACCGGCTGCGCTGGCAGGGGCGCGTGCGCGCTGATGCTGCCGCGAAGGTCGACCTGAAGGGGAAGGCAGCATGATGGACTCCCTGCCTCTGCTCATCGCCTCGACGATGAACGCCGGCACCGTGCTGGCGATCGCCGCGCTGGGCCTGCTCATCAACGAGCGCGCCGGCATCGTGAACCTGGGGGCCGAAGGCATGATGCTGGTGGCCGCCATCGCCGGTTTTGCCACGGCCGTGCACACCGGCAATGACTGGCTCGCCTTTGCCGCCGGTGCCGGCGCCGGGGCGCTGCTGGCTGCTGTCTTCGGCCTGCTGGTGATCTGGCTCAACACCAACCAGTACGCCACGGGGCTGGCACTCAGCCTGTTCGGCACCGGCTTCTCGGCCTTCGTGGGCATCCGCTACACCCAGGAAAGCCTGGGCGAGCGGCCCCGCTTCGAGATCCCGGGCCTGGCCGACATTCCGCTCGTCGGGCCGGCACTGTTCAAGCACCATCCCATGGTCTACCTGGCCATTGCGTTGACCGTGGCACTGGCGTGGTTCCTGTATCGCTCGCGTGCCGGTCTGGTGCTGCGTGCTGTGGGCGAGTCGCCTGAGTCGGCCCATGCGCTGGGCTACCCGGTGCGCCGGCTGCGTCTGCTGGCGGTGGTGGTGGGCGGGGCGCTGTGCGGCGTGGCCGGTGCCTACATCTCGGTGATCTACACGCCCCTGTGGGTCGAGGGCATGATCGCCGGCAAGGGCTGGATCGCGCTGGCGCTCACCACCTTCGCCACCTGGCGTCCGGCACGGGTGTTGCTTGGGGCGTATCTGTTCGGTGGCGTGACCATGCTGCAGTTCCACCTGCAGGGGCAGGGGGTGGAGGTGGCCAGCCAGCTGCTCACGATGCTGCCCTACCTGGCCACGATCGTGGTGCTGGTGCTGATCTCGCGCAACCCGACCTTCATCCGCGTCAACATGCCTGCATCGCTCGGCAAGCCCTTCCATCCGGGCGGCTGAGTGGCACCACGCTGACACGAACTTTGGTTACATAATCATCGCTTACGTCCTTCCTCGGAGACCTCCAACATGACGGATCAGACCAAACGTTCCCTGCTCAAGCTCGCCGGGCTGAGCTCGCTGGTGGCCACCGCTGCCCTGGTGGGCTGCGGCAAGAAAGAAGAGCCAGCGCCCGCCCCGGCGCCGGCACCGGTGGCCGAGGCCTCGGCACCGGCCCCCGCACCCAAGCCCGAGCCGCTGAAGATCGCCTTCGCCTACGTCGGGCCGGTGGGTGATGCAGGCTGGACGTTTGCGCACGACAACGGCCGCAAGGCCATCGAGGCCGAATTCGGCGACAAGGTGCAGACCTCCTTCGTCGAGAGCGTGCCCGAAGGGGCGGACGCCGAGCGCGTGATCCGCGACATGGTCGGCCAGGGCAACAAGCTGATCTTCGGCACCACCTTCGGCTACATGGAGCCGATGC
>CAMLSD010000200.1 GCA_946482595.1 uncultured Comamonadaceae bacterium | reverse complement strand
ACCGCCCTTGTCAGGCAACTTCCTACACGACCGTCCGGAACACCCCGCTTTTCTGCCGGTGTGCGCAGGCGCCGAAATGGCTGCCGGACAACAAAAAAGGCTTCCCGAAGGAAGCCTTTTCGTGGCGCCGGTATGCGCTGCAGCGCTCAGCCGGGGAAGTGCTTGCGCGCCAGTGCGGTGAGGGTGTCGCCGTCGAGCTCGTCCAGCGTGGCCAGCGCCCACAGGTCGAACGACGAGGCCCGGCGCAGCGTGGCGGCACGCTTGAAACCGGCATTGAACAGCGAACCGCGCAGCACCTTTTCGGTGAAGCCGCAGCGGTGCGCCATGTAGAGGTTGCCGCGTGCCATCGGGGCGCGGTGGCCGTAGAGGATGTCGATCGGTGCGATCGGGCCGGCCGGCGAGACGTAGGCGGTGTCGGTCAGCTTGTCTTCGGCCACCAGTGCGCACACGGACTGCAGGTCGGGGCAGGTGATCACGACAAACCCGCCTGGGCGCAGCACGCGCTTGAACTCGCCCAGGGCCTGGGGCACCTCGTGCGGGTACAGGTGCTCGATGTTGTGGCTCGAGAACACGGCGTCGACCGAGGCCGTGTCCACCGCCGACATGTCGGTCATGGTGCCCACGATGTCGGGGGCAACGCTTTCGTCGATGTCCAGGCGCAGTTCCTTCCACTCGGCCGTGTTGAAGCCAGGGGTGGTCCGATCCTTGTGCTTGGGTCCGCAGCCGACGTGAAGAAAGGTGTGCATGGGGCCGTCCAGGGTGGCGTTGAAGAGTGCGCAGTGCTGCCGCAGCGTGATCCGGATGGGAGCATAGCCGGCTGGCCGGTGCCCCGCGGGCAGAAGTGCCGGGATTTCCCGGCCCTGATCCGCGCGGCGGGAGGTCAGCGCCGGGTCAGCAGCCCCTGCCCTGTGGGCAGCGACAGCGCGCGATAGCCGCGGCTGGCCAGCCACAGGTCAAGTTCCCTGCGCGCACGGTGCTGAGCGGGCGAGCGCTCCAGGTCGCTGATCACGATCTGGCCGCCTGGCACGACCCGCTCGAACAGACGCTCCAGCGTGGCCAGCAACTCGTCGCCCAGCGGCAGGTTCAGGTGCAGCCAGGCCAGTCGCCGGGGCAAGGCCGCCTCGCTCAGCTCGGGTACACGCCCGGCAAGCAGACGCAATGTGTTCGCCCCCACCAGCGCATTGGGCTGATACACCGTGGCCAGCACACGTTCGGGCAGCAGCGCCGAGCCCAGGGCCTCGATCACCAGCGGCGTGCACGGGGCCCGGTCGCCGGCGCACTCCAGCAGCTCACCGTCGAGCTGCGCCGCATGGAAGGCGGTACCCACCAGCACATGGCAGGCCCAGGCCGAGGTGTGGGCCTGCAGCCGGGGCATATGACGACCCCAGGCCTGCCGGAAGGCCGCATCGTCGAACAGCGAGTTCTGCAGCCCCCAGCTCATCATCTGGCCATCGACGCAGGTGCCCGCCGGTGCACGCCGGGCGACCTCGTCCAGCGCCGCGTCGAAGGCCTGTGGGTCGCCCGCCACGGCATGCGCACGGCCGCGGTAGTTGAAGACGGGCGGTGCCGGGGCGTCGGCAGCGGGCGGAGCCACTGTCCGCTGGCGGCCCAGCAGGCCCAGGAACAGATCCTCGATGTCGCGGGTCTGGGCACGGGTGTCGAACAGGCGTGAGTCCGTGCGTGCGGCCTGCAGGCATGCACGCACCTGCTGCATCTCGCCTCCCGGGGCCGAGCGCGCCAGCTCAACTGCTCGCCGTTCGTAGTCATCCTGAGACCCGACCACAAGCTGCGGCAGCCCCAGACTGTGCAGCAGGCTGCCCGCCATGCGGGAGGCGAAGCTGCGCCCGCTGCGGGTGATCACCGGCACGCCCATCCACAAGGCATCGTTCGCGGTGGTGCCGCCGTTGAACGGGAAGGCGTCGAGAAAAAGATCGGCCAGGCGGTAGCGGGCCAGGTACTCCGCCGGGAGCACGCGCTGGGCGAAGACCAGTCGATCCGGCGCAACACCCAGCGCCTCGGCTGCCCGCCTGAGGTTCACCGGCACCGATTCGTTGTCGGCCAGCAGCCACAGCACGCTGCCGGGCACCTGGTGCAGGATGCGCATCCAGGTGGCGAACATCTCGGACGTGATCTTGTGGTTGTTGTTGAAGGCACAGAACACAAAGCCTTCTTCGGGCAGACCGCACGAGGCACGCGTCGGCGTGGGCCCCACCACGCGTTTCGTGTCGCAGACCTGAAACACATGCGGCAGGCGCAGCGGCCGTTCGGTGAAACCCGCCTCGGCCTCGGGCGGCAGCACGTAGGCGTCACACAGCACGTGATCGACAAACGGCATGCCCGAGGTGCCCGGGAAGCCGAGATAGGCGACCTGATGCGGCGCAGGCCGGCGCGCGAGCACATTGGGGCGTGCGCCCGAGGTCAGGCCCTGCAGGTCCACCAGGATGTCGATCTCGTGTTCGCGGATGCAGGCCGCCGCCTGCTCGTCGCTCATGTCGGCGATCGCAACGTAGTGATCGAGTGCCGCGACCACCCGGCGGCGCAGGTCCGAACCATCGTCGCGGCTCCACGAGAAGCCGTAGACCTCGAAGTTCTCGCGGTCGTGCTGCTCGAACAGTTCCACGATCAGCATGGACACCGGGTGCAGGCAAAAGTCGGACGACAGGTAGCCGACGCGCACGCGCCGATGCGCATAGCCTTGGGCCGGCGACAGCGAGACCAGGCCCTTGTCGACCTTCTCCTCGACAAAACGCCTGGCTGCCGCAAGCTGCGGTGCCGGGTCGTCGGTCAGATCGAGCATGGCCAGGGCCGACGTGCACTCGATCATGCGCTGCGCGTCGAGCCCTGGCAGGGTCTGGAGCACGGGCCATGCGCACTGCTTCTGGCGCAGGTGAACCAGGTGGTGGATCACCTGGGGCTGGTCCGGGTCCAGATGCAGGCTGCGCACCATGAGGGCCTCGGCGCGTGCGTAGACCTTGCGTGTCTCGAGCAGACGGCCGCTGTTGTTGAGCGCCAGCACAAGCAGCTTGCGCGACTCGCCAGGGGTGTCGTCCGGCAAGCTCGTCAATCGCGCCCAGGCGTCCAGCGCTTCAGGAAGGCGGCCCTGCTTCTCCAGGCAGGTTCCCAGGTTGAAAGCGGCCTGAAGGAAGTCGGGCTGATGCTCCAGCGCCGTTCGGAAGCTGCGCTCGGCTGCGAGAAGGTCGTTGCCGCCCATCTGCAGTACGCCAAGATTGAAGAGCACGGCATGCATCCACGGCGAACTGCGCCCTTCAAGCCAGGCTTGGTACGTCTGGATGGCGGACTGCCGGTCTCCCGCCTGCATCTGACGCGCAGTGGCGTTGAAAAGCTCGATCACCGAGTCCTGCTCGGTGCGCTGCACGGGACGGCTGGCGACGTTTTTTTGCTTCTTTGGCATGGCGCATATTCTGGCGCCATGCCAAGGCCCCCACGCATGGGAAAACACCGGGCGCAGGCCCGGTGTTCGGTGGTTCCGGCCGACCGCAACCGCAGTCAGTCAGCCAGGAACAGCTGCAGAGCCACCTCAGCCGATCAAGGGGTCATCCGCGGCACCGATCAGCGGCACGTCCTCGACGGTGCCGCTACGGTCGGACTGAAGCCACACGTCGCCGATCGTCTGAGTGCTGCCGTCGGCCAGCGTGTACTCAGCCTGGGCCAGCACCCAGTTGCCATCGTCCTGTACAGCCGTGCGCGTCACCCACAGCGATATCTCGACGATATCGTGTGCTTCCAGGCTTGCCAGTTCACCGGCCTGGCTGACACCATCCTGGTTCAGGTCGCGCCAGACCAGCAGTTCCGCGTACCGTGGGTCAGCGGCGTTGATCTTGTGGTCGCCATTGCTGTCCAGCATGCTCAGCGCGGCAAACCCGTCCGCGGCACCCGCGCCTTCAGGCAGCTCGGTGAGATTGCCGAACCATTCACGCGCACTGTCGATCGTTCCGTTCCGGTTGGCGTCAATGGCGAGGATGCCGTCGGACGCGCTCACCCAGCCGACCGCCACGCGCTCACCGGTGCCGTGCACGTCGAAGGTCACGCCTGCACTCATGCCGATGGTGTCGATGCCGTCTCCGCCCAGGTCAAGCACGAGCGGAGGCTCGAGCATGGCGTTGAGCTGCGCGGACGACATGGCCTGGATCTGAGCCGAGGTGAAGGCATTGATCTGGGTGGACGTCATCGCCGCCAGGTCGGCCGTTTCCAGCCCTGGAATCTGGGTCGTGGTGAAGGCCTTGATCTGCGTGGTCGTCAGGGCCACCACCTGTGCCGTGGTCAGCGCGGCAATATCGGCGGTTTCCATCGCGGCAACCTGTGCGGTCGTCAGCGCCTTGACATGCGCCGTGGTCAGGCCCGGCACCTGGGCCGTGGTCAGCCCGGCGATGGCACCGGTGGTCAGCG
>CAMLSD010000199.1 GCA_946482595.1 uncultured Comamonadaceae bacterium | reverse complement strand
CCATCACGATGCGGCCGTTCTCGAGGATGTAGCCGTAGTCGGCATAGCGCAGCGCCATGTTGGTGTTCTGCTCGGCCAGCAGGAAGGTCACGCCTTCCTTGCTGTTGAGGTCACGCACGATCTCGAACACCTCTTCGACGATCTGCGGCGCAAGACCCATCGAAGGCTCGTCGAGCAGCACCATCTTCGGATTGGCCATCAGCGCCCGGCCGATCGCGCACATCTGCTGTTCACCGCCCGAGGTGTAGGCGGCCTGGGAGGTGCGGCGGGTCTTGAGCCGCGGGAAGTAGTTGTAGACCTTCTCCAGCGTGGCCTGGATCGCGGCCTTGCCGTCGCGCCGGGTGTAGGCGCCGGTCATCAGGTTGTCCTCGATGCTCAGGTGGCCGAAGCAGTGCCGGCCTTCCATCACCTGGATCACGCCGCGATCGACCATCTGCGCCGTCGACAGGGCCTCGATGCGCTCGCCGCGCAGCTCGATGCTGCCCTTGGTGACCTCGCCGCGCTCGCCGGCCAGCAGGTTGCTCACCGCCCGCAGGGTGGTGGTCTTGCCTGCGCCGTTGCCGCCAAGCAGCGCCACGATGCTGCGCTCGGGTACCTGCAGGGACACGCCCTTGAGCACGAGGATCACGTGGTTGTAGATCACCTCGATGCCGTTGACGTTGAGGAGGATGTTCTGTGTCGTCATGGTTCCACCTTGTGCTCGCCGCAACGCCGCACGCGACGCTGGGGCGAGGGCTCCGTGAAGGAGCCCGGCGGGGCGCTCGTGCCGCCCCGCCGCCTAAGTCTCAGACGATCAGCTCTGGCACTGCTCGGGCGTGCGCGGCGTGATCTTCTTCTCGGCCGCGTACTTGGCGGCGGCCGCCTTCACCATCGGCTTGATGATGGTGTCGTCAGCCTGGTACCAGTCGGAGCTGAAGGCCCACTTGCTGCCGTCCCAGGTGTGGATGCGTGCCCAGGCCGGGCCCATGTGGTCGGTGCAGCTGGTGGACACCGGGCGCATCACCCCGGCAAAGCCGAGTGCATCGAGCTTCTTCTGGTCGAGCGACAGGTTTTCCAGGCCCCAGCGGGTCTGCTCGCCGGTCATGACCTTGCCCTTGCCGAAACGCTCCTGGGCACGGCGCACCCCTTCGACACCCAGCATCGCGCTCATCGCGCCACGCATGTAGAGCACGCTGCCAACCTCTTCCTTCGGCCCGGTGCCCTGGCCCTTGGCATGCACCAGCTCGAGGATGTCCTTGGTGACCTTGGCATCGGGGTGCACACCGTGCTGCATGGCCAGGCCGTGATAGCCCTTGGCGCCGTCGCCCACGTCCTTGACGTCGGGTTCGGCGGCCGACCACCACACGCCGTACATCTTGTCGCGCGGGTAGCCGGTGGCGATGGCTTCCTTCAGCGCGACCGAGTTCATCACGCCCCAGCCCCACAGGAAGACGTAGTCCGGACGGCTCTGGCGCACCTGCAGCCAGGTGGCCTTCTGTTCCACGCCGGGGTGGGTCACCGGCAGCAACTGCAGGTCGAAACCATGCATCTTGGCGCGCTCCTGCAGCAGCGGGATGGGCTCCTTGCCGTAGGGGCTGTCGTGATAGACCAGGGCGATCTTCTTGCCACGCAGCTTGTCGTAGCCGCCGTTGACCTTGGCCACGTGCTGCACCAGCACGTCGGCCGCCACCCAGTAGGTGCCGGCCAGCGGGAAGTTCCAGCCGAACACGGTGCCGTCCTGCGATTCGCTGCGGCCATAGCCGGCAGTGATGATTGGGATCTTGTCGACCGGTGCCTTGTCGGTCAGCGCAAAGGTGATGCCGGTGGACAAGGGGTGGAACACCGTGGCGCCGCCGTGCTTGCCCTTCAGACGCTCGTAGCATTCGACGCCGCGGGCGGTGTCGTAGCCGGTTTCACACTCTTCGTACAGGATCTTCACGCCGTTGATGCCGCCCTTGGCATTGACGAGCTTCAGGTAGTCGGCATAGCCGTTGGCCCAGGGTGCACCATTGGGGCCGTAGGCGCCGGTGCGATAGGGCAGTCCGGGAAAGAACTGTTCCTTGGCCTGCGCGTGTGCAGTCAGCGTGGTACCCAGGCCGGCAGCCATGAGGCATGCGGCGAGAGCGAGAGACTTCAGTTTCATGTCTGCCTCCAGAGGTGGAAAGGATGCACTCTGCGGTGCGGGGGAAACGCAGCAATGGCCTGCGCGAACCGGGGTGTCATGGCCTGGTGCTCAGTGCGGGAAGGGCCACAGACGCAGCTTTTCCTTGCCGATCGACCACAGCCGGGCCAGCCCGTGCGGTTCGACGATCAGGAAGAACACGATCAGCGCGCCGAAGATCATGAACACGATGTGCGAGACGGTGGCCGTGTCGATCGGCACGCCCACCGCGCTGCCCAGGGCCGGCAGGGCCTGGTCCAGGAAGATGGGCAGCAGCACGATGAAGGCCGCGCCGAAAAAGCTGCCCATCACCGACCCGAGTCCGCCGATGATGACCATGAACAGCAGGTCGAACGAGCGGTTGATGTTGAAGGCCGCCGGCTCCCAGGACCCGAGGTAGATGAAACCCCACAGCGCACCGGCCACACCGACGATGAAGGAGCTGACCGCAAACGCGGTGAGCTTGGCATAGACCGGGCGGATGCCGATCACCGCGGCGGCCACGTCCATGTCGCGGATGGCCATCCATTCGCGCCCGATCGCACTGCGCACCAGGTTCTTCACCAGCAGCGCGAACAGCACCACCACCGACAGGCAGAACAGGTACTTGGCCATCGGCGAGTCCAGCGGGATGCCGAAGGCCTTGAGATTGCCCACCGAAACCGAACCGGAGGCCGAGTCGTTGGTGATCCACTTGATGCGCAGCGTGGCCCAGTCGACGAAAAACTGCGCTGCCAGTGTGGCCACCGCCAGGTACAGGCCCTTGATGCGCAGCGAGGGGATGCCGAAGAACACCCCCACGACGGTGGCGCAGGCGCCGCCCACCAGCAGGGCCACCACCAGCGGCATGCCGTCGAAGCGCACGAAGCAGTTGTAGGCCGCATAGGCGCCCACGGCCATGAAGGCGCCGGTGCCCAGCGAGATCTGCCCGCAGTAGCCCACCAGCACGTTCAGGCCGAGTGCGGCCAGCGCCAGGATCAGGAAGGGGATCAGGATGGCGCGGAACACATATTCGTCAGCCACCAGCGGCACGCCGACAAAGGCCACCAGCAGGATCAGGCCGATGGCGATGCGGTCCTGCAGGATCGGGAAGATCTGCTGGTCGGAGCGATAGGCCGTCTTGAACTGGCCGTTTTCGCGGTAGAGCATGTCGTACTCCTTCTTGTGCGCTCAGACGCGATCGATGATCTTTTCGCCGAACAGGCCCTGCGGCCGGATCAGCAGGAAGACCAGCGCGAGTGCATAGGCAAACCAGATCTCGATGCCGCCACCGAGCATCGGGCCGATGTAGATCTCGGACAGCTTCTCGCCCACACCGATGATCAGCCCGCCGATGATGGCGCCCGGCACCGAGGTCAGCCCGCCCAGGATCACCACCGGCAGGGCCTTCAGGGCCACCAGCGACAGCGAGAACTGCACGCCCAGCTTGGAGCCCCAGATCACGCCGGCCACCAGTGCGACGAACCCGGCCACCGACCACACGATCACCCAGATGCGGTTGAGCGGAATGCCGATCGACTGCGCGGCCTGGTGGTCGTCGGCCACCGCCCGCAGGGCCCGGCCGGTCGAGGTCTTCTGGAAGAACAGTGCCAGCGCCCCCACCAGGGCTGCGGCCACGACCGCGGCGAGCATGTCCTCCTGGCTGAGCAGCACACCACCCTCGAACACCGACTCGAACAGGAACAGCGGCTCCTTGGGCATGCCCACGTCGATCTTGTAGATGTCCGAGCCGAACAGCGTCTGGCCGAAGCCGTCGAGGAAGTAGGTGATGCCCAGCGTGGCCATCAAGAGCGTGATGCCTTCCTGGTTGACCAGCTTGCCCAGCACCAGGCGCTCGATCAGCCAGGCGCAGGCCACCATCACCAGCATGGCCAGCCCGAAGGCGACCACGTTGGCGAACAGGCGGCTCTCGATGCCGGTCCATTGCGGGATCCACTCCGAGAAGCGCGCCATCGCCAGCGCGGCGAACAGCACCATCGCGCCCTGGGCAAAGTTGAACACGCCGCTGGCCTTGAAGATCAGCACGAAGCCGAGGGCGATCAGCGAATACAGCATGCCTGCCATCAGGCCGCCGAACAGGGTTTCGATGAAAAATGCCATGGCCGGTCCTCAGTGGCTGGTGCCCAGGTAGGCGCGGATCACATCGGGGTTGTTGCGCACCTCGTCGGGCGTGCCGTCGCCGATCTTCTTGCCGTAGTCCAGCACCACCACGCGGTCGCTGATGTCCATCACCACGCCCATGTCGTGCTCGATCAGCACGATGGTGGTGCCGAACTCGTCGTTCACGTCGAGGATGAAGCGGCACATGTCCTGCTTCTCCTCGACGTTCATGCCGGCCATCGGTTCGTCC
>CAMLSD010000198.1 GCA_946482595.1 uncultured Comamonadaceae bacterium | reverse complement strand
TGCGCGGGTAGACCAGGAGGTCCTGGTTCTCCAGTGCCGCCAGCACGATGGGTTGTCCTGGAATCGCAAGGCTATGCTCGACGGGTATCGCCGCCACCAGGCGTTCCTCGCGCAGCACCTCGCGCCGGATGCTCGGATCGTCCAGCCGCACGCGTCCGAAACCGACGTCGATGCGCCCGGCCTTCAGGGCCTCGATCTGGTCCAGCGTCGACATCTCCTCGAGCGCGATTTCCACCTGGGGCAGCTCGGCGCGGAACAGCCGCACCAGCCGCGGCAGCGCGCCGTACATCGTCGACGCGACGAAGCCGATCACCATCCTGCGCTCCATGCGCGCCACGCGCCGGGTGGCCCGCGCGGCCTGGGCGGCCTGTTCCAGCAGGCGCGTGGCGTGGCTGTAGAAGAAGCGCCCCGGCTCGTTCAGCTTCAAGGGGCGTGATCCGCGCTCGAACAGCGGCGTGCCCAGTTCCTCCTCCAGGTCCTGGATCTGCCGGCTCAGCGGCGGCTGCGAGATGTGCAGCCGCTCGGCGGCCCGGGTGAAGCTCTGCTCGTCGGCAACGGCCACGAAGTAGCGGAGATGTCGCAGTTCCATTGCATACCTTCAGAGCATGCAATCAGTCTAAAAGCGTCTTGGACGCGGCGCCAGCGAGTTTCTACGATTCACAGCATTCCAAGCCGTTCGGAAATCCGGTTTCCGGAACTCCCGAATCCCCGAGGCCCCGCGCTCGCATTCACGACCCGGCCCCCACCACTGCCCCACCACCAACCCCTGGCACCCATGCCCTCCAAACTCGAAATCGTCTCCGTCGAAACCCTGCTGGTGGACGTGCCGACCATCCGGCCGCACAAGCTGTCGGTCGCGACGATGAAGCACCAGACGCTGGTGCTGGTGCGCATCGCGGCCAGCGACGGCATCGTCGGCTGGGGCGAGGGCACCACCATCGGTGGCCTGGCCTACGGCGAGGAAAGTCCCGAGAGCATCAAGACCAACATCGACCGCTACCTCGCGCCGATGCTCGTGGGCCAGGACCCGGGCGGCGTGGCTCGGCTGATGGCGGCCATCCATGGCCAGGTGCAGGGCAACCGCTTCGCCAAGTGCGCGCTCGAAACCGCGCTGTACGACGCCCAGGCCCGGCGCCTGGGCGTGCCGCTGAGCGAGCTGTTCGGCGGCCGTGTGCGGGACAGCCTGCCGGTGGCCTGGACGCTGGCCAGCGGCGACACGCAGCGCGACATCACCGAAGCGCAGCGCGTGCTCGAGTCCCGCCGCCACAACATCTTCAAGCTGAAGATCGGCCTGCGCCCGGTGAAGGACGACGTCGCCCACGTGGCCGCCATCAAGCGCGCGCTGGGCGATGCGGCCAGCGTGCGCATCGACGCCAACCAGGCCTGGTCCGTGGCGCAGGCGCTCGACGGCATGCAGCGGCTCGCGGACGCGGGCATCGACATGGTCGAGCAGCCCATCGTCGCGCACGACAAGCAGGGGCTGCAGCGGCTGACCCAGGCCAACATCGTCCCCGTGATGGCCGACGAGGCGCTGCATGGGCCGCGCGATGCGTTCGAGCTGGCCACCTTAAGCGCCGCCGACATCTTCGCGGTGAAGATCAACCAGTCCGGCGGCCTGCATGGCGCGGCCCAGGTGGCCGCCATTGCCAAGGCCGCCAACATCGAGTTGTACGGCGGCACCATGCTCGAAGGGGCCGTGGGCACGATGGCTTCGGCCCAGTTGTTCAGCACCTTCCACGACCTGGCCTGGGGCACCGAACTGTTCGGCCCCCTGCTGCTGACCGAGGAGATCCTGCGCGAGCCGCTGTACTACCGCGACTTCTCGCTGCAGCTGCCGGTCAATCCCGGCCTGGGGATCGACATCGACGAAGACAAGGTCGCCCGGCTGCGCCGCGACCGTTGATGCCCCGCACCTAACGCACAAAGGAAATGACCATGCTGTTCCAGGTCCAGATGGACGTGCGCCTGCCGCACGACATGCCCGCCGAGCGCGCCGAGGCCCTCAAGAAGACCGAGCGCGAGCGCGCGCAGGAATTGCAGCGCAGCGGCACCTGGCGCCACCTGTGGCGCGTGGCCGGGCGCTACGCCAACGTCAGCATCTTCGATGTGAAGAGCACCGACGAGCTGCACCAGATCCTGTCGGCCCTGCCGCTGTTTCCCTACATGCAGATCGAGGTGACGGCCCTGTGCCGCCACCCCTCGTCGATCCACGACGACGATCGCTGATCCCCGTCCCACCCCCATTCAACCCACCACCGAGAGAGACAAGCCATGGACACCAAGACCATCGACCAACTGCTGGACCGCTTCGAGACCACCGGCGTCGTCGGCGAAGGCAACCCGCGCATCAAGGCCGTCACCCGCCGCCTGGTGCGCGACCTGATGATCGCGATCGAGGACCTGGACATCACGTCCGAGGAGTTCTGGTCCGGCCTGAACTACTTCGCCGAAGCCGGCCGCAACGGCGAGCTGGGCCTGATCGCCCCGGGCATCGGCCTGGAGCACTTCCTGGACCTGCGCCTGGACGAGGCCGAGGCCAAGGCCGGCCTGCAGGGCGGCACGCCGCGCACCATCGAGGGCCCGCTGTACGTGGCCGGCGCCCCGGTGGCCCAGGGCGAGGCCCGCCTGGACGACGGCCACACCCCCGGCGAGGTGGTGGTGATGCAGGGCGTGGTGCGGGGCACCGACGGCAAGCCGGTGGCCGGTGCCAAGGTCGAGGTCTGGCATGCCAACGACAAGGGCAACTACTCGTACTTCGACACCACGCAGAGCGCCTTCAACCTGCGCCGCACCATCGTCACCGACGACCAGGGCCGCTACAAGTTCCGTAGCGTGATGCCGGTGGGCTACAGCTGCCCCCCGGGGGGCGCCACCGACCGCCTGCTGCAGCAGCTGGGCCGCCACGGCCACCGCCCGGCGCACATCCACTTCTTCGTCAGCGCGCCGGGCCACCGCAAGCTGACGACGCAGATCAACATCGAGAACGATCCCCACCTGTGGGACGACTTCGCCTTCGGCACGCGTGAAGGCCTGGTGCCCAAGGTCTACACCAACAACGACCGTGCCGCGATGAACGCGCTGAACGTCGACAAGCCGTTCTACGAGATCACCTTCGACTTCACGCTGCATGCCGAGCGGGCCAACGCGCCGGCCACCGACTTCGACCGTCCGCGCGCCGCGGCCTGAGCGACGCCGCGTAACGACCGCGTTATCGCCGCCGCCTCATCGCCGCAGGCCCTGCGCCTGCTGATGACCTGAACCCGGCGCCGCGGGCTGCGGCGCCCGACCCCTGAAGCAAGCCCTTCCGTCCGGGCCGCCCATGCGACCGGTGCAGGCGGAGCCTTGCCGACCCGACCTCTCACAAGGCCCGACCCACCGGGCATGGAGACACGCATGAGCACTTCCGCATCCCTGGACGCCCTGGACCACATTCGGCAGCGCCTGGCCGGCATGCTGGTGGAGGACGCCGACCGCCAGGTCTGGCGCCTGCACCGCAGCGCCTTCACCGACGAGGCCCTGTTCGACCTGGAGATGAAGCACATCTTCGAGGGCAACTGGATCTACCTGGCCCACGAAAGCCAGATTCCGAACCCGAACGACTACCTCACCACCTGGATCGGCCGCCAGCCGATCGTCATCACGCGCAACAAGGCGGGCGAGCTCAACGCAATCATCAACGCCTGCTCGCACCGCGGTGCCACGCTCTGCCGCCACAAGAAAGGCAACAAGGCCAGCTTCACCTGCACCTTCCACGGCTGGACCTTCAACAACAGCGGCAAGCTGCTGAAGGTGAAGGACGCCAGCGGCGCCGGCTACCCCGACAGCTTCAACAAGGACGGCAGCCACGACCTGAAGAAGGTCGCTCGCTTCGAGAGTTATCGCGGCTTCCTGTTCGGCAGCCTCAACCCCGACGTGCCGCCGCTGGTGGAGTTCCTCGGCGAGTCGACGAAGATCATCGACATGATCGTCGACCAGTCGCCCGAGGGCCTGGAGGTGCTTCGCGGTTCGTCGACCTACACCTTCGACGGCAACTGGAAGCTGCAGACCGAGAACGGCGCAGACGGCTACCACGTCAGCTCGGTGCACTGGAACTACGCGGCCACCACCAACCAGCGCAAGCAGGCCGCGGCCGGCGACACCATCAAGGCCATGGACGCCGGCAGCTGGGCCAAGCAGGGCGGCGGCTTCTACTCGTTCGAGCACGGCCACATGCTGCTGTGGACCAAGTGGGCCAACCCCGAGGACCGGCCGGCCTTCCCGATCCGCGACCAGCTCGCGGCCCGGTACGGACAGGCCCGGGCCGACTGGATGATCGGCCACTCGCGCAACCTGTGCCTGTACCCGAACGTCTACCTGATGGACCAGTTCAGCTCGCAGATCCGCGTGCTGCGGCCCATCGCGGTGAACAAGACCGAGGTGACGATCTACTGCATCGCCCCCAAGGGCGAGGCCCCCGAGGCGCGCGCCCGCCGCATCCGGCAGTACGAGGACTTCTTCAACGCCACCGGCATGGCCACGCCGGACGACCTGGAGGAATTCCGCGCCTGCCAGCAGGGCTACAACGGCATCGCGCTG
>CAMLSD010000197.1 GCA_946482595.1 uncultured Comamonadaceae bacterium | reverse complement strand
TGCGGTGGTGCTGCCGGTCCAGTGCGCTCTTGAGGATCTGGCGGGCGTCATAGAGGTTGGTCATGAGCGTTCAATCGTCAGGCGTGTGGATGGGCCGGGCTTGGGGGCAGCGTGGAGGCGGGCAGGGCGGGGGCCGGCAGGGTGGGTCATGGCTCGGGCCGCGGGCCGGCCTGCCGAGCCAGGTCGTGGCGAGTCAGGGCGTTGGCATCGCCGCCGGCGAGGTCGTCCTGCGACAGGCTGGCGTTGCCTTCGGCCTGGCTGCGGGCCTCTTCTTCGGCGATGTCGTACTCGGCCTGGCGCGCCAGGCGGGTGACGGCATAGGCGGGGTCGGCATCCTCGCGGCACAGCGCCACGGTGTGCTGGCCATGGCACCACGCGCCTTCGTGGACCCGCCACCAGGCCGTACTCGTGGTGATGAGCCGCAGCTCGTACGAGCGCATCGGTTCACGCATGCCTTCGAAGGTGTGGTGCACGCTCAGTCGCACGTCCGACCATTCCGGCGTGCCCACCAGTCGCGGCGTGGGGTGCAGCTCACCGTACAGCGCCAGCAGTGCGGCGTCGAGCGCGGTGTGGCACCAGTCCCGGCGCGAAGAAGGCGGCATGAAGGTGGCCCGGTCGATCGTCATCGTCGAGCGCTGGCCATGGGCCCAGGTCTGCAGCTGCAGCAGCGCCGGCGCACGACTGTGTGTCGTGAGCTCGACGGCGTAATGCTCGCGCGAGGTGCCCGGCACCGATGCGGCCGTCGGGTAGACGGCCTCGATGTCGATGGCCAGCACCTCGCCCGGGCGCATGCGCCAGGCGGAGGCCGTGCCCTGGGGAACCGTCTGGCTGAAGGATGTCATCGCACCGAACATTTGAAGCGGCCGTCCTTGTGGGCGCCTGCCTTGATGCGGGTGACGGGTTCGCCCTGCGCCATGCGTGAGAGCACCGCCTCGGAGATGTCGGGCAACAGGCTGCCGTTGAGGATGTGGTCGACGTTGCGGGCGCCGCTGTCGACCTCGGTGCAGCGCGCCAGGACGGCGTCGACCAACGCCTTGTCGTGGTCGAACTGGGCCTGGTGGTTGTCTCGCACGCGCTCGGCAATGCGTTCGAGCTTGAGGCGGATGATGCGTTCAAGGGCATCGTCGCCCAGCGGGTAGTAGGGCACGACCTTCAGGCGGCCCAGGAAGGCCGGCTTGAAGCTCTTGAACAACGCGGGACGGATGAGCGCGTCGAGTTCGTCCGGGGTGGGGCGCTCTTCGACCGCCTTGTTCAGGCAGGCCTGCATGATCTGCGACGACCCGACGTTGGACGTGAGGATGATGAGCGTGTTGCGGAAGTCGACCTCGCGGCCTTCGGCATCATCGAGCACGCCCTTGTCGAACACCTGGAAGAAAAGTTCGAGCACGTCGGGATGGGCTTTCTCGACCTCGTCAAGCAGCACGACGCTGTAGGGCTTGCGGCGCACCGCCTCGGTGAGCACACCGCCCTCGCCATACCCGACATAGCCGGGGGGCGAGCCCTTCAGGCCGGACACGCTGTGGGCCTCCTGGTACTCGCTCATGTTGATCGTGACCATGTTGCGCTCGCCGCCGTAAAGGATGTCGGCCAGGGCCGCGGCGGTTTCGGTCTTGCCCACCCCGCTGGGGCCGACAAACAGGAACACCCCCTTGGGCTTGTTCGGGTCTTCGAGTCGGGCGCGGGCGGTGCGCACCCGCTGCGAGACGGCGGCAACGGCGTGGTCCTGGCCGATGATGCGTTCGCCCAGCAGTGACTGCAGGGCCAGCACGGTGCGGATCTCGTCCTTGACCATCTTGCCCAGCGGGATGCCGGTCCATGCGGACACGATGCCGGCGACGACGTGGCCGTCGACCTGCATGGGCATCAGGGGCACGTCCCCCTGCAGCCGCTCGAGGTCGGCCAGGCGCTCGGACAGCTCCTGGCGAACGGTCTGGGCTTCGTCGGCCTGGGCGTCGTCGGGCTGGGCTTCCAGGCGGGTGCGCAGCGCATGGATCTGCTGGACCAGGCCTTGTTCGTCGCGCCAGCGCGCCTCGTGGGCCTGCAGCTCGTCAGTCAGGGACTGGCGGTGCTGCTGCAGGGTGTCGAGCCGGGCGGTGTGGTCGGCACCCGCCTGCACTTCACGCTGGAGGGCGGCGGTTTCGGTGGCATTGCGCTCCAGCGCGTTGCGCAGCGATTCGATCACCGCGGGCACGGCCTTCTGGCCGAGCGCCACCTTGGCGCAGGCGGTGTCGAGCACGGCCACCGCCTTGTCGGGCAACTGGCGGCCGGTGATGTAGCGGGCCGACAGGCGCACGGCCTCGGTGATGGCGTCGTCGTGAATGCGGACCTGGAAGTGGCGCTCCATCAGGCCGCTCATGCCGCGCAGCATGGCCGCTGCGATGTCTTCGCTGGGTTCGTCGACCTTGACGACCTGGAAGCGGCGGGCCAGTGCGGCGTCTTTCTCGAAGTACTTCTTGTACTCGCTCCAGGTGGTGGCGGCGATGGTGCGCAGCTCACCGCGTGCCAGGGCGGGCTTGAGCAGGTTGGCCGCATCGGCCTGACCGGCCGCGCCGCCGGCGCCGATCATCATGTGGGCTTCGTCGATGAACAGGATGATGGGGTGAGGGCTGCGCTTGACCTCGTCGATCACGGTCTTGAGGCGGTTCTCGAACTCGCCCTTGACGCTGGCACCGGCCTGCAGCAAGCCCATGTCGAGCGTGTGCAGCGCAACAGGCTGCAGCGGCGCAGGCACGTCGCCCGCGGCGATGCGCAGGGCCAGGCCTTCGACCACGGCGGTCTTGCCCACGCCGGCTTCGCCGGTGAGGATGGGGTTGTTCTGGCGCCGGCGCATCAGGATGTCGACGACCTGACGGATCTCGGCGTCGCGGCCGATCACCGGATCGAGGGCACCGTCACGGGCCCGCTGGGTCAGGTTGGTCGTGAACTGGTCGAGGGCCGGTGTGGCGCCGCCGGCGGCACGGCTCGATTCGGGTGGGGTGTTGTCGCTTGCGTCGGCCTCGGAGCCGTCATGCGCGTCGCGGGCCCCGCCGTGTCGGGGCGGTGCCTCGGCCGACGTGGCCGTCAGTTCGGGCAGGCGATGCTTCAGCTCGGCCAGCGGCAGGCCGGCCAGGTGCGGGGCACTGCGCTGCAGCAACTGGCTGAGCGAGGGTTCGGTCAGCAGGGCCAGCAGCAGGTGGCCGCTGCGGATGCGTGCGCTGCCGGAGTCGAGCGAGGCGATGAGCCACGCATGCTCGAACAGCACGGGCAGACGCACCGAAAACACCGGGGTGCGGGTGTTGCCGGTCTTGAGCTCGCTGAGCGCCTGCTCCAGCTCGCGGTGCAGCGTGGACGTCGGCACATCGAAGTGTCGGCACAGCAGGCTGAGGTCGCTGCGCTCGTCTTCGAGCAGGGCCAGCAACATGTGCTCGACGTCGACCTCGTGGTGTCCGCGGGCCATGCACAGGCTGGCGGCACGCTCGGCGCAGCGGCGTGTGGTGTCGTTGAGCTTGGTGATCAGGGTCTTCAGAGGTGTGGTCATGGGGGTCTCACGCCGCGGCATGGATTTCGTACACGGCGTCCTGGCGATCGGTGTCGCTGGGTTGCGTCAAGAGGAAGGTGTCCCAGCCCAGCAGCACGCCGCCGTCGGGATCGCCCAGGGTCATGCCTTGCACGGCATCGGCGCGCAGGCTCAGGCGCACCTCGTATTCGAGGCTCACGCCGGTGACGAGGGTGAGCAACTGCCGCATGGCCTGCGCTGCCGTGCCGTGTGGCAGCAGGCTGCGGTACTGCTCGCGTGTCAGCGGGCCGAACACGAGCCGTACGCGCAGGTCGCGCTGCCAGATGCGCTCGCCCAGCAACACGCCGGTGTCGAGGTTGCAGTGCGATACGCCGAGCGCGTTGGTGGCGCCGGGCGGCACGCGGAACCACCGGCCGATGAACTGCTCGACGGTGACCGGCACGCCGAAATGCTCGGCGAGCACGGCGCCGATGCGCCCGGCGGACACGGGGCGCTGCTGCAGCAGGCCGCTGTAATAGGCAAGAGTCTCGTCGTCGACACGGGCTTGTTCCCGGCCGCTGAGAGCCATCGCGCGCAGGCGGTCACGCAGGCTGGGCAGGCCCAGGCCGGCCACCGAAAGCACGAGCGGCAGGAAGCGATTGCGCCGGTCGGACTCGTACTGCAGCGCCAGCCGGTGCTTCTTCCAGGCGCGATAGAAGAGTTCGACGTTGCGGTGCGTGAAGAGGTCGAGGAACACGCGGGCCGCAGCGTCGCGGGTGCGTTGTTCGTGCTGCGACAGCTGTTCGGTGTAGACGGCGGGCAAGGTGCCGCCCGCGCCCAGCAGCCCGGTGAATGCCGGCACCAGTTCGACCTCATCGACGTCGGACAGGTCGGGCAAGGCCTCGTCGAACGCGTCGCGCTGGTCGCTGCAGGCCACCGAGCGGCCGTCAGACGTGCGAACGCGCATGGCCGCCACCTCGCTGGGCGGGAACGACAGGCTCAGTGAGTTGCGAAAGAAGATGCTGCCCTGAGGGCTGGCAGCATCGGCACCCTGGCCGTGGCCGGACTCGGCACGCTCGGCCTCGCGCAGCGCAAACCAGCGCTCGAGCGCATGAACCGCCTCGAAGAAGCCGAAGCGGTGCGGGTTGTCGAGCAGACGCTCGATCACACCAGCGGGCTGCTGCCGTTTCGTGGGGGGCATAGGATCAGGGTCTCCTGGCTGCGGGCCGACAAGACACGCAGTTGCGTGAAGCTGTTGGCATGCACGTACAGGCCGAAGAAGTGGTCG
>CAMLSD010000196.1 GCA_946482595.1 uncultured Comamonadaceae bacterium | reverse complement strand
CCACCGACAAGTCGCGCGGCATCCGCCTGGGCAACTTCGTGCAGATCCGCACCATCATCGACGAGGAGCTCGAGCAGGTCTGGGCGGGTCGCAAGAGCGCCACCGAAGGGCTGGAGGCCGCGATCAAGCGCGGCAACGAGCAGCTGGAGCGTTTCGAGAAGTCGGCCAAGCTCTGATCGGCCTGGTGTGAGCAGCGGGTTGCCGACCCCGAGGTTGGCAACCCGTCTGCCGTTTTAGGGAACCCTGAAGTTCATGGAAAAGCGCGTCCGGTTCAAATCGACCTGGCTGCCCTGGGTGCTGATCGCACCGCAGATGGCAGTGATCCTGGTCTTCTTCTTCTGGCCTGCCACGCAGGCGCTGTACCAGAGCGTGCTGCAGCAGGACGCCTTCGGCACGTCCGTCGAATTCGTCGGCATGGAGAACTTCGAGCGGCTGTTTGCCGACGAGTCCTACCTGGCCTCGTTCCGCACCACGGCCGTGTTTTCGGTGCTGGTGGCCGCAAGCGGGCTGTCGATCGCCCTGCTGCTGGCGGTGATGGCCGACCGGGTGATGCGAGGCGCTGCGGTCTACAAGACGCTGCTGATCTGGCCCTATGCCGTGGCACCGGCCGTGGCCGGCGTGTTGTGGCTGTTCCTGTTCGCCTCGCCGATGGGGGTGGTGTCGTACTGGCTGCAGTTCGTGGGCATCCAGTGGAACCACCTGCTGGATCCCGACCACGCGATGGCGCTGATCGTCATGGCCGCGGTGTGGAAGCAGATCTCCTACAACTTCCTGTTTTTCCTGGCCGGGCTGCAGTCCATCCCGCGTTCGCTGATCGAGGCGGCGGCGATCGACGGTGCCTCGCCGTGGCGACGCTTCTGGACCATCGTCTTCCCGTTGCTGTCGCCGACGACCTTTTTCCTGCTGGTCATCAACATCGTCTACGCCTTTTTCGACACCTTTGCCATCGTCGATGCGGCCACGCACGGCGGGCCGGGCAAGTCGACGGCCATCCTGGTCTACAAGGTCTACTACGACGGCTTCAAGGCGCTGGACATGGGCGGCTCGGCCGCGCAGTCGGTGGTGCTGATGGCCATCGTCATCGCACTCACCGTGGTGCAGTTCCGCTTCGTCGAGAAGAAGGTGCAGTACTGATGGAGCCCTCTCATGATTGAACGACGCCCGGGCATCACCTTCATCTCGCACCTCATCCTGGTGCTGGGCGTGATCGTGGTGGCCTTTCCGGTCTACCTGACCTTCGTGGCATCCACCCACACCTCGCGCGAGATCGCCCAGAGCGTGCCCATGCCGCTGCTGCCGGGCGACGACCTGATCGCCACCTACCGGGTGGCGCTGTTCGGCGGCGAGACCAGCATGGGCAGCAAGCTGCCCGCGGCCCTGCCCATGCTGTGGGTCAGCCTGGTCAGCGCACTGGTGATCGCCATCGGCAAGATCGCCATCTCGCTGCTGTCGGCATTTGCGGTGGTGTACTTCCGCTTCCCGCTGCGCGGCCTGTGCTTCTGGATGATCTTCATCACGCTGATGCTGCCGGTGGAGGTGCGCATCGGGCCGACCTACGAGGTGGTGTCCGACCTGGGCATGCTCAACACCTATGCCGGCCTCACGGTACCGCTGATCGCATCGGCCACCGCGACCTTCCTGTTCCGGCAGTTCTTCCTGACCGTGCCGGATGAACTGGTCGAGGCGGCGCGGGTGGACGGTGCCGGCCCGATGCGCTTTTTCAAGGACATCCTGGTGCCGATGTCCACCACCTCGATCGCGGCACTGTTCGTGATCCAGTTCATCTACGGCTGGAACCAGTACCTGTGGCCGCTGCTGGTCACCACCAATGAGGACATGTACCCGATCGTGATGGGCATCAAGCGCCTGATCGCCGGCGAGTCCTACACGGAATGGAACGTGGTCATGGCCACCGCGCTGCTGGCCATGCTGCCGCCGGCCATCGTGGTGATCCTGATGCAGAAGTGGTTCGTCAAGGGCCTGGTCGACACCGAAAAATAAGCACTCTCACATGGCATCCATTTCCATTCGCAACGTCATCAAGCGTTACGGTCACGGCCCCAAGGCCAACCAGGTGATCCACGGCGTCAATGCCGAGATCACCGACGGAGAGTTCATCGTCATCGTCGGCCCCTCGGGCTGCGGCAAGTCCACGCTGCTGCGCATGGTGGCCGGCCTGGAGGAGATCTCGGGTGGCGAGATCGCGATCGGCCCGCGGGTGGTGAACGACCTCGAACCCTCCGAGCGGGACATCGCGATGGTGTTCCAGAACTATGCGCTCTACCCGCACATGACGGTCTACGACAACATGGCCTATGGCCTGAAGATCAAGGGCCTGTCGAAGGACGCGATCCGCCAGCGGGTGGACAAGGCGGCCGGCATCCTGGAGCTGTCGCACCTGCTGGCGCGCAAGCCGCGCGAACTGTCGGGTGGCCAGCGCCAGCGCGTGGCCATGGGGCGCGCCATCGTGCGCGAGCCGCAGGTCTTCCTGTTCGACGAGCCGCTGTCCAACCTGGACGCGAAGCTGCGCGTGCAGACCCGGCTGGAGATCCAGAAGCTGCACCGCGAACTCGGCATCACCTCCCTGTTCGTCACTCACGACCAGGTCGAGGCCATGACGCTGGCCCAGCGCATGATCGTGATGAACGCCGGGCGCATGGAGCAGATCGGCACGCCGGAAGAGGTCTATGCCCGCCCGGCCACGACCTTCGTGGCCAGCTTCATCGGCTCCCCGCCGATGAACCTGCTCGAAGGCCAGGCCGGCTCCGGCGGCGTGTTCCAGACCGGCGGCACGGCGGTGGACGTCGGCCCGGTGCCTGTGCAGGGCGCGGTGATCCTGGGCGTGCGGCCCGAACACCTCAGCCTGGCCAGCACCGGCTGGCCGATCCTGGTCGACATGGTGGAAGTGCTGGGCGCCGAACGCCTGGTCTATGCCCGCCTGGGCAGCACCGCCCTGGTGGTGCGCACCGATGATTCGCAGCACCACCCGCGCCCCGGCGAGACGCTGCATGTGCAGCCCCAGGCCGGCAAGCTGCACTGGTTCGACGCCACCACACAGGCGAGGCTGTCATGAGTTCGCCCGCACCCTGGCCCTATCCGCTGTGGGTGGCCCACCGGGGTGCCGGTCGGCTGGCCCCGGAGAACACGCTGGCGGCCTTCAGGGAAGGCGCGCGCCACGGCTACCGCATGTTCGAATGCGACGCCAAGCTGAGCGCCGATGGGCAGATCTTCCTGCTGCACGATGCCACGCTCGATCGCACGACCGATGGCCATGGTGTGGCCGGCGAGCTGCCGTGGTCCGCGCTGTGCCGGCTCGATGCGGGCGGCTGGCACAGCCGCGCCTACGCCGGCGAGCCGCTGCCCACGCTGCAGGCCATTGCGCGGTATGTGCTGCGCAACGGCTTTGCACTGAACGTCGAGATCAAGCCCACCCCCGGCAGCGATGCAGCGACCGGCGATGCCGTGGCGCATGCCTGCGCCCGGCTGTGGGCCGACAGCCGCTGGCCTGCCGTGGCGCCGCCCCTGCTCACCTCGTTCCGTCCTGAGGCGCTGCGGGCGGCGCGCGCGGCACGCCCCGAACTGCCGCGCGGGCTGCTGCTCGATCGCTGGCGCGACGGCTGGCTCGACGAGGCCCGCGACCTCGGCTGCGTGGCGGTGGTGGCCCACTTCAGCATGTTCGATGCCGCGTCGATCGAGCAGATCCACGCGGCCGGTCTGCGCGCATCGAGCTACACGGTCAACGACCCGAGCGAAGCCGACCGCCTGCTGCGCTGCGGCATCGACGGCCTGATCACCGATGCGGTCGACCGGTTTTCGCCCGGCCACACGATGCTCGACTGAGCCCGGCCCGCGCAGACCGGCGGGCCGCCCCAAGTTGCCTTGACCCCCGCGGGGGACGGGCTGGGCGCAGCCCGGCCCTGGGGGCGGTCAGAACTTCAGGCCACCGGGAAAGACCCAGAGGAGCGCCGCGGTCATCAGCACATAGCGGCAGAACTTGCCGATCGCCATGTAGAAAACACAGGGCCAGAACGGCAGGCGCATCCAGCCGGCCACGCCGCACAGCGGATCACCCACGATCGGCAGCCACGACAGCAGGCAGGCCCGAGGGCCGAAGCGCCGCAGCCACTGCAGCGCGCGGGGCTCGTCATGCCGGTGGGTCAGATGTTCATAGGCATGGTGGGCGCCCAGCCCCATCCACCAGTTCAGCGCGCCGCCGGCGGTGTTGCCGGCCGTGGCCACCAGCACCGCCGGCCAGAAGAGTTCGGGGTTGAGCTTGACCAGCCCGAACACCGCGGGCTCCGAGCCCATGGGCAGGAAGGTGGCCGACACGAACGCGACGACAAAGACCGTGCTCAGACCGAATTGCGGCAGAGCCAGCCAGGTGAGCAAGGTGTGGAGCCAGACTTCCATGGGCGCCGATTATGGTTGTGCGCCGCGGCAGCGCGCCGCGCCGCGCATTTCATTTCCTGAAAGGGCCAGGGGCTATACTCCTGCCTCCTTTTTCAGCACTCCCCACCCAGGTCTTCCATGCACATCGGCCCGTACGAACTGCCGAATTCGCTGTTTGTCGCCCCGATGGCCGGTGTGACCGACCGCCCGTTCCGGCAGCTGTGCAAACGCCTGGGTGCAGGCTACGCGGTCAGCGAGATGGTGACCTCGCGCAAGGAGCTCTGGAACAGCCTGAAGACCTCGCGCCGGGCCAACCACGACGGCGAGGTCGAACCCATCGCCGTCCAGATCGCCGGCACCGAACCGATCATGATGGCCGAGGCCGCCGCCTACAACATCGAGCGCGGCGCGCAGATCATCGACATCAACATGGGCTGCCCGGCCAAGAAGGTCTGCAACAAGTGGGCCGGCTCGGC
>CAMLSD010000195.1 GCA_946482595.1 uncultured Comamonadaceae bacterium | reverse complement strand
CGGCCAAGCCCGGCGGCATGGGCATCGGCCTGGTCATCAGCCGCTCGATCATCGAAGCCCACGAGGGCCGCCTGTGGGCCGAGGCCGGTCCGGGCGGCAAGTTCTCCTTCAGCATCCCCTTGCTCGAACCCGACCATGTCTGAGCCCGTTCACCGCGCCCCACCGCCCGCCGGCGCCGATTCCGCCGAGCCCCTGCACCGCCGCACCGTGTTCATCGTCGACGACGATGCCTCGGTGCGCGACGCGCTGTCGCTGCTGCTCAGCCTGCACGGCCACCCGACGGCGGTGTTCGCCAGTGCCGAGGCCTTCCTGGGCGTGCTGCAGCCGGCGTGGCGCGGCTGCGTGGTGGCCGACATCCGCATGCCCGGCATGAGCGGGCTGGCGATGCAGCAGGTCTTGCAGCGGCAGGGCTCGGCGCTGCCGGTGATCATCATCACGGCCCATGGCGACATCGCCGCCGCGCGCGAGGCCTTCAAGTCGCAGGCGGTGGACTTCTTCGAGAAGCCCTTCGACGAGGACCAGTTGCTGGCGGCCATCCAGCGTGCACTGAGCGGCCTGGCCGACGCCGAGCCGCGGCCTGCCGCACCGGGCGTGCGCCCGGGCACCCTGTCGGCCCGCGAACGCCAGGTGCAGGAGCTGGTGGTGGCCGGGGCTGACAACGCCACGATCGGCTCGCAGCTGGGCATCAGCCCGCGCACGGTGGAAGTGCACAAGTCGCGCCTGATGGCCAAGCTGGGCGTGCGCAACCTGGCGGAACTGATCCGGCTGGCGACGCGGGCGCGCTGAAGTTCGCGGCCGCCACGCGCGAACGGGTTCGCTGGCGCCAGCCACCCGACGCTGCGGAGGAGGGCGCCGGGCGACGCCGCCGGGCTGCTGGCGATCATGGTGGTTTCGCTCGCCGGCTCGGTCTTTGGATGGCGCCGCCTGCGCCGACCGGGGCAGGCGCCATGACCCCGCGGTACGAGTGGGCCTGGCAGGTCTTGCGCGCGGACCGTTCCCGCACCGCGGGCACGGCCCACGGGCACGCGCTGTGGCGTGCCTGCCCCGGTTTCCGGGGCCGCCGGTTCGCGACCTTGTGCACGAACGGGCACGGCCGGTGTGCCTATCGTCACCTTGTTGCACGGGTTTCAGTGGCGTCAAATCCCGCCACCGTGGGCGCTGGCTCCGCGGACCAAACACCGGAGAGACCGCATGATCGAGCGATATTTCGTGAAGGGCGCCCGCTTCAACTGGGCCGCCCCCGCCGCCATCACCACCCAGCCCAAGGATGGGGCCATCGTCGACAGTCCCCGCGTGATCGCGCCGATGTTCTATGTGGGCCTGGACGACCAGGTGGTCGACCACAGCCTGCCGAACGTCTCCACCCTGGGCCTGCGCAAGGACATGGGCATCCCCTACACGTGGCTGAACTACATCCACGGCCGCACCGCCCAGGTCAGCGCCACCGGCGACGTGCTGACCGGTTTCATGAGTGGCTGCTGGATTGCGCTGTGGACCGACGGCACCGGCCGCCACGTGGGCCACCTGGGCACCATCGAATCGGTGGCCAAGACCGAGCCGCCCAACTCCACGATCAAGAACACCTTCGCGCAGGCCATGCCGATGACCGTGACGGCCTACAACCCGGCCCGTGCCTTCGATGCCAACGACATCCTGCCGGTGATGCGCACGATGCGCGGCACGCCCAGCGGCCAGGTGCTCAGCCTGGTCACCTCCGCCGGCGAGTTCTATTCCATCCTGCTGTTCGAACGCATGACCGAGCGCGGCATCTGGATCTGCGGCGGCATCAAGAAGGTGGCGCCGGTGGCGCATGGCGCGCTGTCGATGGAGCTGATCACGACGCGGCCGCGGCGTTGACGGCGATGCGCCGCTGAACCAGCGGCGCCATCAGCCCCCATCGGGAAGGCAGGACGCGCTGCAAGGCGCGTCCTGCCTTTCTTATTGGCGGGCCGGCAGGGCACCCCGGCTTGCCCGCGGCGCATCCTCCGTCCGAGAGGTGATGTCCTGCGGTACTCCATCCATCTCGGGTGTTAGCCTCGCGCGCCCTTGCCACGGCGGGCGCCCCCGGCGCTTTCGAAGACCTGGCCCCTAACGTCGATCGCTCGCCCTGTCACCCCTAGGTTGCCAAGAGTTACAGCCGACCCCCTCGGCCACCCAGGGCCCACCGCTAAAGTTCCCGCGCACTTTGAGGGCTAGTCTGTGGCCCATCACCACCCCCTAGTTTGATGGACCTGATCGACAGCGCAATCTCGGCCCTCAGCCACGTCGGTGGCAGCTTGGGCCCCCACAAGCAGAACGAGCGCCTGCTTCGCCTGCACACGCCACTCGGCCCCGACAAACTGCTGGCCGAGCGCGTGCGCATCGCCGAAGGCGTGGGCCCGGCCGCCGACGGTGAAGCCCCCGCCGGCTACCGCATCGAGCTGCAGGCGCTGTCGTCCGACACGCACCTGGAACTGAAGTCGCTGCAAGGCCAGCCGGTGCTGCTGGAACTGCTGACGCAGCAAAGCCGCACGAAGCTGCGCCCCTGGCACGGCCACGTCACCGCCATGTCGTTGCTGGGCAGCGACGGCGGCTTCGCCCGCTACCTGCTCGTCATCGAGCCCTGGTTCGCGCTGCTGGGCCACCGCCGCGACAGCTGGGTCTTCCAGTCGAAGACGGTGATCGAGATCATCGAAGAGGTCTTCGGCGACTACCAGGGCGAAGGCCGCCTGATGCCCGCCTGGCGCTGGGACCTGGCCGACCCGTCGGTGTACCCACAGCGCTCGCTGTGCGTGCAGTACCAGGAGACCGACCTGGCCTTCGTGCAGCGCCTGATGCGCGAGGAAGGCCTGGTGTACTGGTGGGAGCACGAAGAAGGCAATCACACGCTGGTCATCGCCGACCACAACGGTGCGGTGAAGCCGAACAAGCAGCCGCGCGTGCGCTTCACGCAGAGCCACGTCGCGCTGACCGAAGACAGCCTGATCCGCTGGAACCGTTCGCGCCGCGTGCACACGTCCAGCATGACCCTGGCCAGCCGCGACTACCGCTCCGTCAGCCTGCGCCCGCAGGCCCGAGAAGGGGTGGAAGTGCACCTGCCGGAGCTGCGCCTGCACGACGTGCCCGGCGGCTACGCCTACGAAGACAACGCCCAGGGCGAACGCCTGGCGCTGCGGCAGATGGAAGCCATCGACGCCCAGCGCGAGCAGGTGCGGGGCCGCGGCAGCTGGCGCACCGCCGAGCCCGGCACCCGCTTCACGCTGCTGGACCACCCGGTGCACGACGGCAGCGACACCAGCCGCGACGAATTCATCATCACCCGCGTGGTGCACCGCGCGCGAAGCAACGTGACGGCGGATGCCAAGACCCGCCTGGGCGCCACCGACGCACTGGCACGCGACCCGGTGGACGGCATCAACCAGCTGGCCAACGACAGCGACGAGCCGCTGTACCAGTGCGAGCTGCAGGCACAACCCAGCCGCCTGGTGCTGCGCATGCCCAACGTGGACGAGCACGGCCTGCCCGACCCGCGGCTGCACCCGCGGCCCACGATCGTCGGCGTGCAGACCGCGCTGGTGGTGGGCCTGGGCGAACCCGTCCACACCGATAGAGACCACCGCATCAAGGTGCAATTCCACTGGCAGCGCGGCGGCAACGCCAGCCACCGCCTGGACCACCCGGACGGCGACAACGCCCCGGCCAGCGACGCGTCCTACACCTGGGTGCGCGTGGGCGAATCAGTGGCCGGCCAGAACTGGGGCAGCAACTTCATCCCGCGCCTGGGCCAGGAGGTGCTGGTGGCCTTCGAGGCCGGCGACATCGACCGGCCCATCGTCATTGGCGTGGTCTACAACGGGCAGGGCCAGCAGGACGCGCAGGGCAACCAGGTGGGCGGCGGCGCGGCCGGCGCGGTGGGTTCGGCCGATGCGTGGTTTCCGGGATCGAAGAACGAAGGCAAGCTGCAGGCGCACCAGCACACGCAGGTGCATGCGGGCTACAAGAGCCAGGAGCTGTCGGCCAGCCAGAGCGGCTTCGGCGGCTACAACCAGCTGGTGTTCGACGACACGCCGGCCGAAGGCCGCATCGAGCTGTACAGCAGCACCGACCAGACCCGCCTGCAACTGGGCCACCTGCGCCACCAGATCGACAACAAGCGCCAGCAGCACCGCGGCCACGGCGCCGACCTGGCCACGGCCGCCTGGGGCGCCGTGCGGGCAGGCCAGGGCCAGCTCATCAGCGCCCACAAGCGCCCGGCGAGCATCCAGGCCAGCAAGCAGATCGACGTGCGCGAGCCCATCACGCAGATCGACCTGGGCCAGCAGCTGATCCACACGCTGGCCGAGAGCGCGCAGCAGCACAAGGCCAAGACGCCGGACGAGCCCAACGTGATCGGGGCCAAGCGGCCAGATACGGCCAAGCAGCTGCCCGCCGAGAAGGGCATGTACGCCACGCTGGACAGCATCGAGACCACTGCCACGCACGACGGCCAGGAAGGCGACGAGGAACACATCGGCGGCGGCAACGGCACCGTGCCCGCCTGGGGCCGCGCCGACCTGCTGACCGCCGCGCCCGCGGGCATCGGCACCTTCACGCCGGCCAACACCATCCTAACGGCCAATCAGACCGTCACCATCTCCGCCGGCCAGGACATCCAGCAACTGGCCCAGGCCAACCACGCCACGGCGGTGAAGGACGCCGCCGTCCTCTACACCTACGGCAAGGCGCAGAACCCGACCAAGCCGAACAAGGAGACGGGCATCAAGCTGCACGCGGCCACCGGCAATGTGCAGACGCAAAGCCAGACCGGCGCGACCAATATCGCGGCGCAGAAGCGCATTCACGTGGTTTCCACCCACGGAAAGATCACGATCGCGGCGCCGAAGCACGTGCAGCTGTTCGCGGCGGGCGCGGCCATCCGGCTCGAAGGCGGGAAGGTGTCCAACACCGGGCCGG
>CAMLSD010000194.1 GCA_946482595.1 uncultured Comamonadaceae bacterium | reverse complement strand
CACCCCCCCACAACACCCCAGCGGCAAAATGCCCTGGGGTGTTTGGCTTTGGGGGGCTCGAAGTCCTGGTGCTCGGTTCCAGAAAGCACCAAGCGACCTGACCATACGCCCGCAAGCCCTATATCGAGACCGGCCACCGGCCGCATGAAACGCTGGGCCTGTCCTAAGGCAAGACTGCGGTAAAACACCGTTGTGATTTGGGTTTGCACTGCAGCGCGCTGCGCATGCGATAGTTCCGATTTGTGCACCCGATGAATACAGAAAGGATCTCCATGAAACAGAAAGCCGTGCTGACGCTGGAAGACGTCCGAACCATCGCGCAGGCCGCCGAAGCTGAGGCGCTTCGCAATCACTGGGCTGTGACCATCGCCATCGTCGACGATGGTGGGCATCTGCTGTGGCTGCAGCGACTCGACGGGGCCGCACCGATCTCTGCACACATCGCGCCCGCCAAGGCTCATACGGCTGCACTGGGTCGCCGTGAGACGAAGGTGTACGAGGACATCGTGAACCAGGGCCGAACCTCTTTCCTCAGCGCGCCAACGATCGAGGGCCTGCTCGAGGGTGGTGTTCCGGTGCTCGTGGACGGCCACTGTATCGGCGCCGTCGGCGTCAGTGGTGTCAAGTCGGTTGAGGACGCCCAGATCGCCAAGGCCGGCATTGCCGCGCTGCTCGGCACGGTCTGAGCCTGGACGGCAACACGGCGACGCATGGACAAGAGGGGCGCACCGCAACCCTCCGATGCGCCGCCGGGTGAACGTGCTCGTGCACCGCCGGCTCTGGCCAGACAACGGCAGGGCAAAGTTCGGCCTGCACGTGCGGGCGGTCCGGCCGCTGGCATTCAGTCGGCTTCCCGAGGGGTGACGCTCTGGCAACCAGGCGAATCTGCTTGAACCCATGAGTTGCGAAGCCGCGCATGCCATGGGTACAGGGCCGGCACGGCAGCGTCATTGGCGCTTGGAAGAGCGTGACCCGGTGTGAGAGCGCTCCTGGCACCTGTCGGGCGGTCCATCGCGTGAATTCGGCCTCCGCAAGGCATGTCGAGGCCCCGACGCGCACGCAGAAGGGTGCGTGTCACTTGGTAAGGATGAGCTTGCCGAGCTTGGTGGTCCGCAGCTGGTAGAAGGCGCCGTTGTGCTCGATCTGCACGCTCTTGCGGCCTTGCAGGATGGCGTGACTCTCGAGGGTATCCGGCACCTCACCCGCCGACGCCGAGTCCGGGGCGCTCAGATGGCCGTGGGGGGCGTCAGCGTCGGGCGTGGAAGTGCGGGCAGTGTGGTGAGGGGCCTGGCCGATCTTCATGGATTGTGTTCCCTCAGGTCCTGAGTGATCGATCAGCTGGGGCAGCGTGCCGGTGTCACGGAGCGCGGTGCAATGCAGGCACTGAATGCTGCCGGCCTCAAGGGCGGGACAGTACCCACCATGCACCGACCAGTACGACAGCAAGGGTGGACAGCCAGAGCATGTCCACGCTCGTTCAGGCAAGCGCCAAGGCCGGGGAGGTCACCGGTGCGGACACCGGGACACGGTCGTTCTGGCGCTGGGCACGATGAAAGACGGCTTGTGCACAGTCGGTGCAGCTCCCGCAGCAGGTACCCACGCCCGATTCCATCTGCAATTCGTCAAAGCTGCCGCAGCCCGAGCGAGCGAGGCGCTCGATCTCTCGGTCGGAAACACGGCGGCATACACATACGATCATGCTGACCTCTCGTCGCGGCATCGGGGCTCGTCGGAAGGGGTGAGGCGGGTTTGACCCTGACCTCAATCTTGATCGCAGTATAAATAGGAATGATTCGCAGTACAAGACAATGACCCCATGCCGCGCTGGGGGTGGCATCCGTGCGCAATCTGTTGCGCCAACACCTCCTTCGTGGGGGGACGCACGAAACGCGTTCGATCAGATACTTCGTGCCGCAGCGGGCACGCCAGATGCCCCGAGCGAACCCACGACGAGGACGACAGGCATGGCAGAGTTGCACGCATCATCGAACACCAATCGGCACAACGCGACCGCAGGCGTCTATGGCGCGCGCGCCGGGCTCTGGATGCCGGCGGGGCTCTACCTGTTTGTTGCCGCCGCCTACCTCTGGGTGCACCAGGCGGCATCGCTGTGGCACGAGCTCGCATGGCTTGTATCCTCGTTTGCGCAGACGGCGATCCGCTGGCCGCATGTGCAGAACAATCGATCCAACAAGGTGGTCACGAGTCGACTGACTCGCCCGGAACAGTGGTTGATGTTCGCCGTGTTCCTCGCGTTCGTGTGCCTGCCCGCGTTGAGCATGACCACACGCTGGTTCGACCCCTTCGCGTACGCTCTGCCTACGGGCGCGGCCTGGATCGGTGTCGCGCTGATGGCTGCTTCTCTGTGGCTGTTCTACCGATCCCATGCGGACCTGGGGCGCCACTGGTCGCCGTCGCTGGAGGTCCACGCTGAGCATGAACTCGTCACCCGCGGAATCTACGGGCGCATTCGCCACCCGATGTATGCATCCATCTGGCTGTTTGCGCTGGCCCAGCCATTCCTGATTCACAACTGGATCGGGGGCGCACTCGTGCTGCCTGTGTTCGCCTGCCTGTACCTCGTGCGCGTGCCGCAGGAAGAGCAGCTGATGCGCGACACCTTCGGGGAGGCCTACGACACGTACGCCCTGCGTTCGGGGCGCTTGTGGCCGCGCTGATTGCGGCCGCGCTGAGCGTGCCGGGCCGGCGCCCTCGGGGCGCGGCCCGCGGGTGGGGGGCCTCAGGACTCTGACGCCGAGCCCATCTGTGACTGCAGGTAGTTCTGCAGGCCGACCTTGTCGACCAGGTCCAGCTGGGTTTCCAGGAAGTCGATGTGCTCCTCGGTATCGTCCAGGATGCCTTGCAGGAGATCGCGCGACACGTAGTCGCGCACCGATTCGCAGTAGGCGATGCCGTCCTTGATGGTGCCCTGGGCGGCCTGTTCAAGCTGCAGGTCGCATTTCAGGATCTCGACCGTGTCTTCGCCGATCAGCAGCTTGCCCAGGTCCTGCAGATTGGGCAGGCCGTCGAGCATGAAGATGCGCTCCATCAGCTTGTCGGCGTGTTTCATCTCGCCGATCGACTCCTCGTACTCCTTGCGCGCCAGACGATCAAGTCCCCAGTGCTTGAGCATGCGGTAGTGCAGGAAGTACTGGTTCGTGGCCGTGAGCTCGTTCTTGAGCTGGGCGTTCAGATGCTCGATGACCTTCGGGTCGCCTTTCATTGGGAATCCTTGTTGTTGTGGGGTTCAGCGGCGATTCTCGTCGCTGTGACCGTGCGCCTCAAGCACATGGCAAAGCCCCTGCGGCCGCGCTCGGTGTGCGAGTGAGAGTCACTCGTTCCTGCGTTTTCATCGAGAGGTGCGCGGCCCGACAGTGCAAGCCGGGCGGGTCGGGGGCAACGCATACGCACCCGACGGGGCAGGTTGCGGGCAGGGCATGCAGGCCCGCATCGCCACCACGCCATGGGCTGGCAGCGTCTGGCTCAGGCTATAATTTACAGGTTTACCCGCAACCACCCCCCGCCTAGCGAAACTCCCCGCTGTTTCCTCACCGGACTGCTGCTGGACGAGCAGAGCTGGGCGCGCACACACCGGAGAATCCCGTGCTGCCGCAACTGCTCCCTCAACAGGCCAGAGCCATCCTGGCTCTCGCAGACGGCACGGTCTTTCATGGCACCTCGATCGGCGCAACCGGTCAGACCGTGGGCGAAGTGGTGTTCAACACCGCGCTCACCGGTTACCAGGAAATCCTCACCGACCCCAGCTATTGCCGGCAGATCGTGACGCTCACGTATCCGCACATTGGCAACGTGGGGGTCAACGAGGAAGACGTCGAGGCCTCGAAAGTCCATGCCGCCGGCTTGATCATCAAGGATCTGCCTGTCCTCGAATCGAACTTCCGCATGACCCAGACCTTGCCTGAATATCTTCAGGCGCAAGGCACCGTGGCGATTGCCGATCTCGACACCCGCAAGCTCACCCGCATCCTGCGCACCACCGGCGCCCAGAACGGCTGCATCGTGGGCCTGGCAGTGGGTCAGCAGCCCACGCCGGAGCTGGAGCGCCAGGCCGTCGAGGCCGCGCGTGCGGCCGCTTCGATGGCCGGGCAGGACCTGGCCCAGGTCGTGTCGGCCACCACAAGCTACGAGTGGACCGAATCCGAGTGGACGCTCGGCAAGGGCTACGGCCATGTCGCCGACCCGAAGTTCCACGTCGTGGCCTATGACTTCGGCGTCAAGCGCAACATCCTGCGCATGCTGGCCTCACGTGGCTGCAAGGTCACCGTCGTGCCGGCTCGCACACCCGCGGCCGAGGTGCTTGCGCACCGTCCGGACGGCATCTTCCTGAGCAACGGCCCGGGCGACCCCGAGCCGTGCGACTACGCGATCACCGCGGCGCGCGAGCTGATCGACCAGGGCATCCCGACTTTCGGCATCTGCCTGGGTCACCAGATCATGGCCCTGGCCTCGGGAGCGCGGACCTTCAAGATGAAGTTCGGCCACCACGGCGCCAATCACCCGGTCAAGGACCTGGACAGCGGCCGGGTCAGCATCACCAGCCAGAACCACGGTTTTGCGGTCGACGCAGACAGCCTGCCCGCGAACCTGCGTGCCACGCACGTGAGCCTGTTCGACGGGACGTTGCAGGGCCTGCAGCGCACCGACCAGCCGGCTTTCTGTTTCCAGGGGCACCCCGAGGCATCGCCCGGGCCCCATGACATCGGATACCTCTTCGACCGCTTCGTGGCGTTGATGGAGAAGAACAATGCCTAAGCGGACAGACATCCAGAGCATCCTCATCATCGGCGCAGGCCCGATCATCATCGGCCAGGCCTGCGAGTTCGACTACTCGGGGGCGCAGGCCTGCAAGGCGCTGCGCGAGGAAGGCTATCGGGTCATCCTGGTCAACAGCAACCCGGCGACCATCATGACCGACCCGGCCACGGCCGACGTCACCTATATCGAGCCCATCACCTGGCAGGTGGTGGAACGCATCATCGCCAAGGAGCGCCCGG
>CAMLSD010000193.1 GCA_946482595.1 uncultured Comamonadaceae bacterium | reverse complement strand
CTCCAACGGCTACCAGTCGGCCTACATCCGGCTGCTGGCGCGGTTCGTGAAGTGAGTCAATCGTGAGAAGAACCGCATCCATCGCACTGGCCGTGGGCCTGGTGATTGCCGCTTCCGCGCGTGCCGCCACGCCGATTCCGTACGCCCACGAGCACATCATCGAGTCGGGCGACTCCGAGGCCGTCATCGTCGAGAAGGCCGCCAAGGTGCTGCCGCGGCCCAACCAGAGCGCATGGATGCGGCTCGAGCGCACCTTTTTCCTGCATTTCGGCGTCAACACCTTCAACGAGGTGGAGTGGGGCAGCGGCAAGGAGGATCCCGCCATCTTCAACCCCACCGCACTGGACGCCAGGCAATGGTTGCGTGCGGTAAAGCAGCTCGATGGCAAGTTGCTCGTGCTGGTGGCCAAGCACCACGACGGCTTCTCGATGTGGCCGACGCGGTACTCCGGCCACTCCGCGGCCGCCAGCCCCTGGCGCGGCGGCCAGGGCGACCTCGTGCGCGAGGTGGCCGATGCCGCACGTGCCGGCGGCGTCAAGCTGGGCATCTACCTCTCGCCCGCGGACCTCTATCAGCTCAAGACCAACCCGAAGAACCCTGCGGGCTACTACGGCAATGGCAGCCCGAAGCGGAGGTCCACCATCCCCACCGACCCCGCTCACTTCAAGAGCGACCCGTCGAAGGGCCGCGCGCCGACACCGGGCTTCAAGTCCTTGAGCTACGAGGTCAACGACTACAACCGCTATTTCCTGAACCAGCTCTACGAACTGCTCACCGAGTACGGCCCGGTGCACGAGGTGTGGTTCGACGGCGCGAACCCCGATCCCAGCGTGTCCGAGACCTACGACTACGCCGCCTGGTACCACCTGATCCGCAGCCTGCAGCCGAACGCGGTGATCATGGGCAAGGGCCCGGACGTGCGGTGGGTGGGCTCGGAAAGCGGCTATGGCCGCACCACCGAATGGAGCGTGATCCCGCTGCCCAAGGCGCCCGAGAAGTTCGACTGGCCAGACTGGCAGGGCGGCGACCTGGGCGGCCGGGCGCAGCTCAAGCCCGGCTCGCACCTGTGGTGGTACCCGGCCGAGACCAACGTCACCCTGCTCGCCAACGGCGCCTGGTTCTGGGCCCGGGACAAGCGGCCGCGCCCGGTGACGCAGCTGGTCGACATCTTCTACGCCTCCACCGGCCGCAACGGCAACCTCATCCTCAACCTGTCGCCCGACAACCGCGGACTGGTGCCCGACGACCAGATGCAGGCGCTGGGCCAGATGGCCGAGATCGTGAGCGAGACCTTCAAGCGCAATCTCGCGGCAGGCGCCCGGGTGAGCGCCGACCATGCGGCGCCTAAGCGCCGGGCTGCCGCGGCGCTCGATGGCAGCCTGGACAGCTGGTGGGAGGCCGCGCCCGGCCGCACCGACGGCACCCTGGTGCTCTCGCTGCTCCGGCGCACGACCTTCGACGTCGTCTCGCTGCAGGAGGCGGTGGACCACCGCGGCCAGCGCATCGAGTCCTTCGCCATCGACACCTGGAACGGCCAGGCCTGGGTGGCGGCGCAGACCCTCGCCAACGAGGCCAGGACGACGGTGGGCTACCGCCGGCTCATCCGCCTGGCCGCGCCGGTCAGCACGGACAGCGTGCGCCTTCGCATCACCGGTGCGCGCCTGCAGCCCACCATCGCGGAAGTGGCGCTGTACAAACAGTCGGTCGATCTGCTGCCGCCGGCCATTGCCGACCGCGAGCCGAGCGGCAGCGTGCGCATCAGCCACCCGGCCGGCGGCACCATCGTCTACACCACCGACGGCACGGCACCCACCCCCCATTCGCCGGCCTATGCCGGGCCGATAACGCTTCAAGGAAGTGGCCTCGTCAAGGCCGCCCGCGTGATGCCCGACGGCCGGCTGGGCGTGATCGGCACCCGCAACTTCGCCGGCCTGTCGCCGCACGGCTGGAAGGTGTTGGCCGTGGACAGCGAGGAAACGGTGCAAGGGCGCAACGGCGCGGCCCTGGCCATCGACGGTGATTCCAGCACCTACTGGCACAGCCGCTGGGGCGCTGACCTGAAGATGCCGCACAGCATCACGGTGGACATGGGCCAGGTGCACCGCATCGCGGGCATGGTCTACCTGCCGCGGCAGGACGGCGTGGTCAACGGCACCGTGGAGCACTTCAGTTTCGAGGCCAGCGAGGACGGCGCGAACTGGGTCACGGCGGTCGAGCGTGGCCGGTTCCACAACGTCCACAACAACCCAGACCTGCAGCAGGTGCGCTTCACGCCAACGAAGGCGCGCTACTTCCGCTTCACTGCCCTGCAATCGGTCTGGAACAGCGGCTGGGCGAGCGCGGCGGAGCTGTCGGTCATTCCCGCACCAGCCGATTGATCGCAGCGGAGCCTGCGACATGGCCCATCTGCACCGCATCCTGCTCGGCATGCCATGGGCTGCAGGTGCTCGCTGCATTTCACCGCGCGCCCTGCGATTGGGCTGGTGGCCCGCCACTGACGACTGTGCGGACCCCCGGGCCGCCGAACGATCCCCGAAGACCATGACATTGAGAACCACCCTCATCGCTTGCGGCCTGGCCCTGGCCGCGCTCGGTCCTGTGACGGCGCACGCCGAGATCGCCGACAACCGCCCCGACTGGCCCGGCGCCGGCCAGCTCTTCGTCGGCACCAATTACCAACCCTATGACCGCACGCGCGAGCAAATCGTGCACGACATCGCGCGCATGAATGCCGCCGGCATGAAGGTCGTGCGCTTCGGCGACCTGTCCTGGGATTCGTTCGAACCCCAGGAGGGCAAGTTCGACTTTCGCCTGACCGACTGGATCATGGACCGCATGCACGCGGCCGGCTTGAAGGTGCTGCTGGACATACCTGGCCAGCCGGCCCCGGTGTGGATGCACCACAAGTACCCCGGTGTGTCCATCGTCAACCAGGCCGGGACCAGGCTGGACCCGGCCGAGCGCTACATGGACAACGTGGCCGACCCGGACTACCGCCGCCTGCTGCACCGCCTGGCCGACAAGATGCTGTCGCGCTATGCCAAGCATCCGGCCCTGTTTGCCATCGGCTACAACAACGAGATCGGCAACGGCATGGTCTCGTACTCAGAGGCCGATCGCAAGCGCTTCATCGGCTGGCTGCAGAAGAAGTACGGCAGCATCGAGGCGTTGAACAAGGCCTGGGCCACCCAGCGGTGGTCGCGCCGCATCAACACCTGGGACGAAGTGCGCCTGCCCTACATGGATGGCCCCACGCCTTATGAGCGCTACCTGGACATGCGGCGCTTCTGGTCTGACGCCAACATCGATGTGCTGCGCGACCTGGACAGCCTGCGCCGCAAGCACACGCCCGACAAGCCCTCCATCTCCAACCTGTGGGACGAGGCTTGGCGCAAGGGCTTCGACATGCTGGGCAGCTACCGCGACTACGTGAGCTACGGTGGGCTGGGCTTCTATCCGGGCGACGCCATGACGGCTTCTTTCCACGCCACCATGATGCGCGGCGGCCTGAAGGCGCCGATCTGGTTTGTGGAATTCACTGCTGGCGGCACCGGCTACTACGGCACCAAGGGACGCTCGCGCATGTGGGCCCACGTGGGCCTGGCCCTGGGTGCGGCGGCAGTGATGCCGTGGACCTGGCACAGCCACCACGGCGGTGAAGAGCAGGCGCTGTTCGGCCTGATCGACCACGATGATCGCGCCTCGTGGAAGGTGGACGAGTTCGCCACCATCGCCAGGGAGTTTGCGCAGCTCGAGAAGCTGGGTTTCCCGCGCATGCACGAACCGAAGGTGGCCATCGCCTACTCCTTTGACAACAACATGGCGAATTACCCGCCGAAGGGGATGTCCAACAGCGTGCTGCCCTACATCAACCCGGGCTACCACAAGCAGGCCCATGGGGTGTATGCACCGCTGTTCCGCGACAACGTCGATGCGGCCGTCATCAAGCTCAGTTACGAGGACCTGAACCGCTACAAGCTGGTGGTGCTGCCGGGCATGTACCTGCTGGACTCGGCCAGCACGGCCAAGCTGCGCAAGTACGTGGAAGAAGGCGGCACCGTCATCATGACCGCCCAGTCGGCCAAGGTGAACGACAACAACCAATGGCACAGCACGCCGCTGCCCGGCGGCCTGACCGACGTGTTCGGCTTGCGCACTGCCGAGTTCTACAACGCCGGCAAGGTGGAGACCGCCATCGCGGGCGTGGTGGCCAAGGGCGACAACGGCTTCATCGAGGTGCTGGAGCCTTCCACCGCCGAGGTGCTGGCGCGCTTCACCAACACCGAGGACAAGGTGCCCGCCGTCACCGTCAACCGCTTCGGCAAGGGCCGTGCGTACTACGTGGGCACCGTCGCCCAGCCCGAGGTGATGGGCGCGCTGCTGCGCCACCTGTACCCCAGCCTGGGCATCAAGCCGGGCCCGGCCACGCCCGAGGGGGTGATCGCGCGCGAGGTGCAGGGGCGTGCCTATTACGTCAACACCACGGGTGAGGCCACGGAGGTGGCGATCAAAGGCACCATGAAAGGCCTGCTCAGCGGCCAGACCTGGACCGGCACGATGAAGCTGGCCCCCATGGGTGCCGAGCTGCTGCAGGCGCCGTGATGGCTCAGGTGCTGCTCAGGTGCTCGCCCGATGGGGCGCACTCGGAATGGTGTGCGCTGTGGTGCAAGCGGTGGCAGCGCCTGGCTCCGCCACATTGCGCGCGCGCAGTGCGCGGTCTCAGCCTTGAAGCCACCGAGCCGACCTTCCTGAAGGCCATGCCCGCGTTCACCCGGGTAGACGTGCCCGGATTTATTGCCAAACCATGCTCGCCGCGCGCTTCGCGCGGCACCTGTCTCCATTCCGATTGCCCGATGAACTGCCTGCACCGCACCGGCCTGCCGCTGGCGCAGAAAACGAGATCGATGGCCCGTCGGGCTGCGCTGGCCTTGTCGAGCGTGCTGGTCCTGCTGGCCCATGTCTCGGCCGGCTCAGCGGACCGTCCGGCAGGGCCTCGCCCTGGCCCCGGGCTGGGCAACCTGGCCTACACCGAGGCCGAGCTGTTCCAGCCGATCGCGATGATCC
>CAMLSD010000192.1 GCA_946482595.1 uncultured Comamonadaceae bacterium | reverse complement strand
ACGACGTGTTCTCGGCCGGCGCCAACCTCGAGGCGCTGATGCCGGTGTTCATGGCCAAGGGCTCCAAGGGGATCGCCCCGGAGGAAAAGAAGCTGCAGGACGCGATGCTGCGCATCCGCTATGCCGCAGTGCCGGTGGTGTCGGCCATCCGTGGCATGGCGCTGGGTGGCGGCTGTGAACTGGCCATCCACTCGGCGCGCCGTGTGGCGGCCATGGAGAGTTATGTGGGCCTGGTCGAGGTGGGCGTGGGCCTGGTGCCGGGTGCCGGCGGCCTGACCTACATCGCGCGGCGTGCCGCCGAGATGGCCAACGCCGGCAATGCCGGGGCCGACATCTTCGCCTTCGTGAAGGACGGCTTCACCAGTGCGGCCATGGCCAAGGTGGGCACCAGCGCGATCGAATCGCGCAAGCTGGGCTATCTGATCGACGGCGACGTGGTCGTCCCCAACAAGGACGAACTGCTGCATGTGGCGATCACGCAGGCGCGTGCCCTGTACGACAGCGGCTACCGCGCACCGCACAAGGCCCTGTTCCCGGTGGCCGGTCGCTCGGCCAAGGCCACGATCATGGGCCAGCTGGCCAACATGCGCGACGGCGGCTTCATCAGCCAGCACGACTTCCACATCTCGTCGCTGATCGCCGACGTGGTGTGTGGCGGTGAGGTCGAGGCCGGTTCGCTGGTCAACGAGGAGTACCTGATGGCGCTGGAGCGCAAGCACTTCTGCTCGCTGCTCGACCACCCCAAGACCCAGGAGCGGATCATGGGCATGCTGCAGACCGGCAAGCCGGTGAGGAACTGACCCGCTCCCAACCCGCTGCGCGCGCCCCCTCGCGGGGGTGCGACCGCCAGGCCGGTGCTGCCACCTCTGCGGTTGCCGCCTGAAGCAAACCTTCCTACATGAAGGAACAGACATGAGTACCAAGCAAGTCCAGGAAGCCTACATCGTTGCCGCAACGCGCACCCCGATCGGGCGCTCGGGCCGGGGCTACTTCAAGAACACCCGTCCCGACGATCTGCTGGTCGCCGCGATCCAGGGCGCGCTCAAGCAGGTGCCCAACCTCGATCCCAAGGCGATCGAGGACGCCATCGTCGGCTGTGCCATGCCCGAGGCCGAGCAGGGCATGAACGTGGGCCGCATCGCGGCCCTGCTGGCCGGGCTGCCCAACACGGTGGGCGGCGTGACGGTGAACCGCTTCTGCGCGGCCGGCCTGACCGCCGTGCAGATGGCGGCCGACCGCATCCGCGTGGGCGAGGCCGAGGTGATGATCGCGGCCGGCGCCGAGTCGATGAGCATGGTGCCCATGGGCGGCAACAAGCCATCGTTCAACCCGTCCATCTTCACGCGGGACGAGAACATCGGCATTGCCTACGGCATGGGCCTGACCGCCGAGAAGGTCGCTCAGCAATGGAAGGTGTCGCGCGAGGCGCAGGACGAATTCGCGCTGCACTCGCACCTGAAGGCACTCAAGGCCATCGAGGCCGGCGAGTTCCGTGACGAGATCACGCCGTTCGAGATCGTCGAGCGCTTCCCCGACCTGGCCACCGGCGAGCCGATCACCCGCACGCGCACCGTGTCGGTCGACGAAGGCCCGCGTGCCGACACCTCGCCCGAGGGCCTGGCGCGCCTGAAGCCGGTGTTTGCCGCCAAGGGCAGCGTGACCGCCGGCAACAGCTCGCAGACGTCCGACGGGGCGGGCTGCCTGATCCTGGCCAGCGAAGCGGCCATCAAGCGCTATGACCTGAAGCCGCTGGCGCGTTTCGTGAGTTTCGCGATCAAGGGCGTGCCGCCCGAGATCATGGGCATCGGCCCCATCGAGGCCATCCCGGCGGCGCTGAAGTACGCCGGACTGACCAAGGAGCAGCTCGACTGGATCGAGTTGAACGAGGCCTTCGCGGCCCAGTCGCTGGCGGTCCTCAACTCGCTGGAACTTGATCGCAGCAAGGTCAACCCGATGGGCGGCGCCATTGCACTGGGCCACCCGCTGGGCGCCACGGGTGCGATCCGCTCGGCCACCGTCGTGCATGCACTGCGCCGCCACAACCTGAAATACGGGATGGTGACCATGTGCGTGGGGACCGGCCAGGGCGCGGCCGGGATCTTCGAGCGGGTCTGACGCCTGCACCGGGCCGCCTCGTGCGGCCCGCATCCTTTCTGAAAGGGCTCACCATGGAAACGGTCCAGCTCGTCACGGGCGACGGCGTGCGCATCGCAGCGCGTGTGTATCGACCCGATGCCCAGACCACCGAAGCGCGGGCCGTCGTGCTCATCGGGGCGGCCATGGGGGTGCGGCAGGCCTACTACGAGCCCTTTGCTGCCTGGCTGGCCGAGCAGGGTTTCGTCGCCGTGAGCTTCGACTACCGGGGTGTGGGCGACTCCCGCCCGGCCGAGCTGCGCCGCGGCCTGCGCGGCTTCAAGGCCGACCTGTTCGACTGGGCGCATGACTACGACACGGTGATCGACGCGGCCCTGCGCCTGGCGCCCGGCCTGCCGCTGTACGTCGTTGGCCACAGCCTGGGGGCCCAGCTGCCTGGCCTGCTGCGGCACCGTGACCGCATCGACGGGCTGGTGTCGGTGGCGGCCGGCAGCGGCTACTGGCGCGACAACGCCCCCCGCACGCGCAGGATGATCCTGTACTTCTGGCACGTGCTCGTGCCAGTGGCCACCCGGCTGTGCGGTTACTTCCCGGGGCGGCGCCTGCGCAAGGTCGGCGACCTGCCGCAGGGCGTGATCCTGCAGTGGCGACGCTGGTGCCTGAACCCGCGCTATCACGTCGGTGCCGAAGGCCAGGCGGTGCGTGATGCCTTCGAGGGCGCGCGCTTTCCCGTGGTGGCCCTGTCGATGACCGACGACGAACTGATGACCGAGCGGGGCACCCGCGTGCTGGTCGACTGCTATGCCAATGCGCCAAGGCGCATCGAACGCATCGCCCCGGCCGACGTGCAGGCGCGCCGTATCGGACACTTCGGCTTCTTCCGCGAGCAGTTCGAGCCCACGCTGTGGCGCCGGGCGACCGAACTCATGCACGGATTCTCAAGTTTTGCCAAGGAGACACCATGACCATCAAGACCGCCGTGCTCAACGGCGTGGCCAGCATCGAGATTGCGCGGCCCGAAAAGAAGAACGCGCTGACTGCGGCGATGTACCAGGCGATGGCCGATGCGCTGAGCGCTGCCCAGGCCGATGCGAGCGTGCGGGCCGTGCTGATCACCGGCCAGCCCGGCATCTTCACCTCGGGCAATGACCTCGAGGACTTCATGCAGCGCCCGCCGCAGGGTCTGGACTCGCCGGTCTTCCAGTTCATGCAGCGCCTGACCGCCTGCGACAAGCCGGTGATCGCCGCCGTCACGGGCGCGGCCATCGGCATCGGCACGACACTGCTGCTGCATTGCGACCTGGTCTACACGGCCGATGACGCGCGTTTTGCGCTGCCGTTTGCCAGCCTGGGGCTGGTGCCGGAGTTTGCCTCCAGCCTGCTGGTGCCGTTGTATGCCGGCCATCTGAAGGCCGCCGAGAAACTGCTGCTGGGCGACCCCTTCGGTGCCGAAGAAGCCCAGGAGATGCGCCTGGTCAACGCGATCCTGCCGGCCGGCGAGGTCGTTCACCACGCCCGGCGCATGGCCGAACGCTTCAATGCCTTGCCGCCCGAGGCCGTGCGCGAAAGCAAGAAGCTGCTGCGCCGCTCGCAGGCCCGGCTGGTCCAGGAGACCATCGCCACCGAGGGCGAGATCTTCGGTCAGCGTCTGCGCAGCCCGGAAGCCCGTGAGGCCTTCCAGGCCTTTTTCGAGAAGCGCAAGCCCGACTTCAGCAAGTTCAGCTGAAGACCGGGCATGTGCTCAGGCCGGCTGCGAGGCGCCAGCCGGCATCACCACCTGCTGCAGGCCCAGCGACGGGCGCGGGCTGCCGCTGCGCTGCGGCAGTGCCGGCAGCGTGGCCTGCTGGAGGATGGACGCGCTCAGCACGTCGACCAGTGCAGCCTGGCCGGAAGCGGTGCGCACCGGAGCGCGATCCTGATCTTGTTCGGGGGCGGCGTGAGCCGCCAGCCCGGTCAGCGCCAGCGCGGCGCCGAAAGCGATGTGACGGAGGGTGTTCATACGGATTCCTGGTTCATGACGCCCGGGGGCATGTGCCTTTGGGCCGTGCATGAACTGTAGGGGTCAACCCTGATCCGAAAAAGCCGTCGCACAGAGAGAGTGCGTTCCTGATTCAGCAACAATCAGGAACAACCCTTGGTTGGGCCGTGAAAGCACCAGTCCGGTGCAAGGTGTCACATGGCGCCAGGCGCTGTGGGCAGTGGCCGGGGCTTACCCTCGCCGTCGATCGCCACATAGGTCAGGTTGGCCTCGGTCACCTTGACCACCTGCAGATCGGCCGGATTGCGCTCGGCATACACCTCCACATGCACCGTCACCGAGGTGCGCCCCACCCGTTCGATGCGGGCATAGAACGAGAGCAGGTCGCCGATGGACACCGCCTGCTTGAAGATGAACTGGTTGACGGCCACCGTGGCGATGCGGCCCTTGGCCAGCCGTGCCGGCAGCACCGAGCCAGCCAGGTCGACCTGGGCCATGATCCAGCCACCGAAGATGTCGCCATTGGCGTTCGCGTCGGCGGGCATCGGCATGACCCGCAGGACGAGATCGAGCTCTTTGGGCAAACTGACGCCTGGCGCCTCGGTGCCGGGGGGGCTTGATGGTTCGGCCATGGGCTCCAACTCCTGAAGTGAAATCAACACGATTGTTCCACGATGCGCCGAGCTGCCATGTCCCTGCCGGAGGACGGTCCGTCACCGTCCGGCACCACTGCCACACCGCGATCCGACTGGGCCACGCTGACCCGGCTGCTGCCCTATCTGTGGGAATACCGCTGGCGGGTCATCATCGCGCTCAGCTTCCTGGTGGGCGCCAAGGTGGCGAACGTGAGCGTGCCGCTGCTCCTCAAGGAGATCGTGGACCGGCTGTCGATCTCGCCCACCGACCCGCGGGCGCTGCTGGTCGTGCCGATCGGACTGCTGGTGGCCTATGGCGCCCTGCGCCTGTGCACCTCGCTGTTCACCGAACTGCGTGAACTGATCTTTGCCAAGGCCACCGAGGG
>CAMLSD010000191.1 GCA_946482595.1 uncultured Comamonadaceae bacterium | reverse complement strand
CTGGACCTGGCTGATCACCGCCTACCTGCTGATCGCGGTGATGCCCGTGCTGGCCGGCGCCATCACGATGACGCTGACCGATCGCCACTTCGGCACCAGCTTCTTCAATCCGGCCGGTGGCGGTGACCCGGTGATGTACCAGCACATCTTCTGGTTCTTCGGTCACCCCGAGGTCTACATCATGATCCTGCCGGCCTTCGGCATCATCAGCCAGATCGTGCCGGCGTTCGCCCGCAAGCGCCTGTTCGGCTACACCTCGATGGTGTACGCGACCGCCTCGATCGCCATCCTGTCGTTCATCGTGTGGGCGCACCACATGTTCACGACCGGCATGCCCGTGACCGGCCAGCTGTTCTTCATGTACGCGACCATGCTGATCGCGGTGCCCACCGGCGTGAAGATCTTCAACTGGATCGCCACGATGTGGCGCGGTTCGATGACCTTCGAGACCCCGATGCTGTTTGCCGTGGGCTTCATCTTCGTGTTCACGATGGGCGGCTTCACCGGCCTGATCCTGGCCGTGGCCCCGATCGACATCCAGGTGCAGGACACCTACTACGTCGTGGCCCACTTCCACTACGTGCTGGTGGCCGGTTCGCTGTATGCGCTGTTCGCCGGCTACTACTACTGGGCACCCAAGTGGACCGGCGTGATGTACTCCGAGACGCGCGGCAAGATCCACTTCTGGGGTTCGTTGATCACCTTCAACGTCACCTTCTTCCCGATGCACTTCCTCGGCCTGGCCGGCATGCCCCGTCGTTATGCCGACTACCCGATGCAGTTCGCCGACTTCAACGCGCTGGCCTCGATCGGTGCCTTCGGCTTCGGCCTGATGCAGGTGTACTTCTTCGTCTTCATCGTGCTGCCCGCCATGATGGGCAAGGGCGAGAAGGCTCCCCAGCGTCCCTGGGAAGCCGCCGAAGGCCTGGAATGGGAAGTGCCCTCGCCGGCGCCCTTCCACACCTACGAGAACCCGCCCAAGCTGAACGCGTCGGCCACCCGCGTGGTGGGTTGAACGCGAACACTGGCAGCACACCCGAATCCGCCTGAAGGAGCCCTGACGATGACACCCGAACAGAAGAAGCAGAACCTGCGCACCGGCCTGATCCTGGCCAGTGTGGTGGCCGTGTTCTTCATCGGGTTCATCGTCCGGATGACCTACTTCGGCGGCTGACCCGCCGTCTGCCGTTCCGCAACCGACCATGAACCGCCCCGCCGACGCCCGCGACCGCATCCGCAGCGACAACCGTCGCATGGTGGGCAAGCTCGTGGTCATCACCGCGATGATGTTCGGCTTCGGCTACGCGCTGGTGCCGATGTACCGCGCGATCTGCGACGCGCTGGGCATCAACGTGCTGTCGGTCAGCGAGCGGCTGATTCCCGGCATGGCCAAGGGTCCGGCCTCGAACTCGCAGATCGACCGCACCCGCACGATCACGATCGAGTTCGATGCCAATGCCCGCGGCCCCTGGGACTTCAAGCCGGCCGTGCGTTCGATGACGGTGCACCCGGGCGAACTGGCCACGGTGATGTACGAGTTCCGCAACGTGCAGAACCGCACGATGGCGGCCCAGGCCATCCCGAGCTATGCGCCGAAGCAGGCGACCTCGCACTTCAACAAGCTCGAGTGCTTCTGCTTCAACGAGTACACGCTGCAGGCAGGTGAGGCCAAGGAATGGCCGGTGGTCTTCGTGATCGACCCCAAGCTGCCCAAGGACGTGACCACGATCACGCTGTCGTACACCTTCTTCGAGGTGGGCGGCAAGGTGCCGGCTGCACCGCCGGGGCACCAGCGCGTGGACGTCGGTGCGCCGAAGGAGCCGCGCTCATGAACGACGAACGCCCGGGCGCCGACCTGAAGGCGGCGGTACAGCGCAAAGGGTCCTTCCTCCAGACCCTGAAGGCGGTGGCGTGGTCGTTTTTCGGGGTGCGCAAGTCGGCGGAGTACGAGAAGGACGTCAGCCAGCTCAATCCGGTGCATGTGGTGATTGCCGGACTGCTGGGCGCTGCGGTGTTTGTGGGCGCACTGGTGGTGCTGGTGCGCTGGGTGATCGGCAGCGGCGTCGCGGCCGGCTGAGCACAGCCAGGCGGATACGACACAACAGACAAAGGTGACTGCCGGCAGGCGAGGGACTGGGCCACGGCAGCCAGACAACACGACAGGAAACGGTTTTTAGGAGAAAACATGTCGGCAGCGACGCATCACGGGCAGCAGCCCTACTACTTCGTGCCGGGGCCCTCGCGGCATCCGGTCATGGCAGCCATCGGCCTGTTCTTCGTGATCCTGGGTGCCGGGCAATGGATCAACGGCCACGGCTGGGGGGCCTACTCCCTGCTGTTCGGTCTGCTGTGGTGGGCCTTTGTGCTGTTCCAGTGGTTCGGTGACGCGATCCGCGAAAGCGAAGGCGGCCTGTACAGCGACCGCATCGACGTGTCGTTCCGCTGGAGCATGAGCTGGTTCATCTTCTCGGAAGTGATGTTCTTCGCGGCGTTTTTCGGGGCCCTGTACTGGGCGCGGATGCACGCGATGCCGATGCTGGCCAACCTCGATCACCAGATCCTGTGGCCTGACTTCAAGGCTATCTGGCCGAGTTCGCAGCCGGGCGTGACCGGTTCGCCGGCCGGTATCGTCGAGCCCTTCCAGACCATGGGCCCGTGGCCGCTGCCCACGATCAACACCGCCTTGCTGCTGACATCCGGCGTGACGCTCACGATCGCCCACCACGCACTGCGTGAAGGCCATCGCGGCAAGACCATCGCCTTCATGTGGATGACGGTGCTGCTGGGCATCATCTTCCTGTTCGTGCAGGGCTACGAATACGCGCATGCCTACAAGGACCTGAACCTCAAGCTCAGCTCCGGCATCTACGGCTCGACCTTCTTCATGCTGACCGGCTTCCACGGCTTCCACGTGTTCGTGGGCATGCTGATGCTGCTGTTCATCACGCTGCGCCTGCAGAAGGGGCATTTCACGCCCGAGCGCCACTTCGGCTTCGAAGGTGCCGCGTGGTACTGGCACTTCGTGGACGTGGTGTGGCTGGGCCTGTACATCGTCGTGTACTGGATGTGATGTGTGGCCGGCGGGAGTGCACTCCCGCCACCTCAGCCTGCAAGACAACGCCGCCCGCAGCGGCGTTTTTTGCTTCAGGAAGTCATTGCGGCGAGCGGGAACGAGCCTGGCATGGCGACGTCCGGGCAGTGCAGCTCACTGGCGCCCACGCGCCCGTCTGCCACGTGCCTGCCTGCTTGCCTACTTGATCACCGGTACGCCGGTCGGCTGGATCCAGCCCAGCTTGTAGCTCACCAGGATGCAGATGAACAACACGATCGACATGCCCACGCGCAAGGCGAGCGCCCGGACCATGTTGTTGGTCTTGGGCTTGCCATCGCGGCCATCGCGCATCATGAACACCAGGGCGGAGGCCAGACTGGCCACGATGAGCACAAAGGCCAGCGCAATGAGTATCTTCATGCCGGGGATTATCGCGCCCGACGCCGCGTGATGCCGCTGTGATGTCCACCTCCGAACCTTCTGTCGACCGCCAGACCGGCGCGCCCCCGGCACCGCGCCGTGCGTCGCTGCGCCGCTGGGTGGTGCTGCTGGCCACCCTGGTCGGCATGGTGGTGACGGCCTCGATGGGACGGTGGCAGCTTGGCCGGGCGGATCAGAAACTGGCGCTCCAGGCCGCACTGGATGCCCAGGCCGGCCGGGCCGTGGTCGCGCTGGGTGCCGGTGATCTGGCTGATTTCGATGAAGCGACCTGGATGCACCGCCAGGTCACCGTGCGTGGCCGCTGGCTGGCCGACCGCACGGTGTATCTCGACAACCGGCCGCTGGACGGTCGCCCGGGGTTCATCGTCGTGACACCGCTTCAGGTGGAGGGCCGCGATGCGGCCATCCTCGTTCAGAGAGGCTGGATGCCCCGCGATGTGAGCGATCGCCTGCGGGTCGCACCGGTGGCCACGCCGCCGGGCGAGGTCGAGCTGCGCGGGCGAATTGCCCCGCCGCCGTCCAAGCTCTATCAGTTTTCGGATGCCGAGTCGGGGGCGATTCGGCAGAATCTCGATCTGGATTCGTTCTCGCGCGAAATCGCCACACCGTTGTGGCCGGTTTCCCTTGTCCAGTCGGAGTCTGACGGCGACACGGCCGACGGGCTCCAGCGACGGTGGCCCAAACCCGCCGTGGACGTTCACAAGCACTATGGTTACGCCTTCCAGTGGTTTGCCATGTGTGCGTTGATCGCAGGTCTTTATGTCTGGTTCCAAATCGTCCAACCCCGGCTCCGCCGTGCCCGCTGACGCCGCCGGCTCGCAGCCGCTGAGCTTCACCGTGCACAGCATGCCCACGCCCGACGTCGGCTCCGAGACGCAGCGCACCCGCATCGGACGCCTGAAGATGCTGCTGGTCGTGCTGGTCTGCGCGGCGCCGGTGATCGCGTCCTACTTCACCTACTACGTGATCCGTCCGGAGGGGCGCACCAACTACGGGGTGCTGATCCAGCCACAACGCGAAATGCCCGAGCTGCCCCTGACCGACCTGCAGGGCCGGCCGGTGGCGGCCTCGTCGCTGAAGGACCAGTGGCTGTTTGTCAGTGTGGGGCCCGGCGCCTGCGACGCTGCCTGCGAGCGGACGCTCTACCTGCAGCGTCAGTTGCGCGAAACCCTGGGCCGCGATCGCGACCGCATGGACAAGGTCTGGTTCGTTGTCGACGACCAGCCGGTGCGCCCCGAACTGGTCCAGGTCCTGCCGGCCACACACATCCTGCGCGTGCCGCGCGAGGCGCTGGCGGCCTGGCTTGCCCCGGCCGAAGGGCAGCAACTGGAGCAGCACCTCTATGTGGTCGATCCAATGGGGCACTGGATGATGCGTTTCCCGGCCGACCCCGATCCGGCGCGCGTCAAGCGTGACCTGGCCAAACTGATGCGTGGTTCCAGTTCCTGGGACCAGGCCGGCCGCTGAGACCTCCTGCCTCTCATGGAAACCCAAGCCCTCTACGACCTCACGCCGCTGGCGCGCCTGGCCCTGCTGGGCGTGGTGATTGCCCTGGGCCCGCTCGCCTGGGTGTGGTTACGCAATCGCCAGGCAGCACCGGCCACGCGTCTGGCGGCGCTGACCGCGCTGACGCTGTTCCTCACCTTCGACCTGGTGCTGTTCGGTGCCTTCACCCGGCTGACCGATTCCGGCCTGGGCTGCCC
>CAMLSD010000190.1 GCA_946482595.1 uncultured Comamonadaceae bacterium | reverse complement strand
CACGACCATGCGCATCATGACCATGATCACGAGCACGGCGAGCACTGCAACCACCCGTCACACGCCCACCATCACCACCACGATGACGACGTGAAATCATTCGTGTTCCGCGCCGACCGCCCCTTCAATCCGGCCAAGCTCGAGGACTTCCTGGGTGCGATCGTGCAGATCTACGGTCCGCGCATGCTGCGCTACAAGGGGGTGCTGAACATGAACGGCACCGACCGCAAGGTGATCTTCCAGGGGGTGCACCAGCTGATGGGCAGTGATCTGGGCCCCAAATGGGCCGAAGGTGAGCCCAAGACCAGCAAGATGGTGTTCATCGGCCTCGATCTTCCGAAGGACATCTTCCTGCAGGGGCTGGAGCAATGTCTCGCCTGACCCACATCGGACCGACCCCCGGGAAAACTCTCGGTCAGGGCGTGTGCGGATCGCTACAATCCGCGGCGCCCTTGGGTGCTGCGCTGCAGTCGCAAGGTTTTACTACCCGATTCTGACAAGAGCAGGTATATAACTGCCACTGCGAGGAGACGGAAAGTGAGCAAGACCCCGGCCCAGCGAACCAGCACCAGCCAGCCAGCGGCAAAAAAGGCCGCGGCCAAGGCTGTCACGACGCCCAAGGCCAGTGCGGCCAAGGCCAGCGCCACGGCAGTGAAGGAACCCACGGCCAGCCGCGCTGCCGCGAAGCCGCCGAAGACCCAGGAGGGCGCGGTGGCCGTGAAGGCCCCGGCCCACCCCGCCCCGGAGCGCGAAAGCGCACCGGTCACGTCATCGGGCCCCACCAAGGCGCTGTCCGGTGACCGCCGCCCAGGACACCCGTCTTCTTCGATTGAAACCATGAGCAAAACCACCGCCACCGCCGTCCTGGACCACCCCAGGGCCGCCACCCCCGTCGACCCCAAGCTGGCCAACGCCTGGAAGACCAAGGCGGGTCGGGAACTGACCGACGCCGAAGTGCTGGCCATGCCCGACAGCGAGTACATGAGCGACAAGCAGATCGAGTTCTTCAAGTTCAAGCTTGAATCGCTCAAGGAAGACCTGCTGAGCAACGCGGGCGAGACCACCGAACACCTGCGTGAAGACACTTCCATCGTGCCCGATCCCGCGGACCGCGCCACCATCGAAGAAGAACACGCCCTGGAGCTGCGCACCCGCGACCGCGAACGCAAGCTGCTGAAGAAGATCTCCCAGGCCCTGGCCCGGCTGGAAGCCGGTGACTATGGCTACTGCGACGAAACCGGCGAACCCATCGGCCTGGGTCGCCTGATCGCCCGGCCCACGGCCACACTGTCGCTCGAAGCCCAGCAGCGCCGCGAGCTCAAGCAGAAGCTGTTCGGGGATTGAGATGGCGCTGGTCCGACACGTTTCTTGTGCCCGCTCGAGGGCGGATCACCGGGCCTGCGGCACAGGCTGCCGCGCGGTGACGCCCGCAGCCATGGAAATCTGACATGTCGGACCCCAAGAACAACGAGAGTTTCCTGCGCAAGGTCGTGCGCTTCGTGGCCAACCCCACGACGGACTGGGCCGACCTGAGCTCCAACACGCCGGAGTCGCGCGAGAGCGAATACGCCAAGTCCGAACTCAAGGCGATGATCGAGCGCAAGCGGCGCAACGATTTCGTGCGCAAGCGCGAATTCGACATGCTGCGCAAGGTGCGTCGTGAAGGCCTGACCGAAGCCACGGTGGGCATGCTCGAGGCCACGTCCAACCTCGATGACGACGGCCGCCCGGATCTGGCACACCGTTCCAACATCGACGGCGTGAAGGCCAAGATCGACGAGATCGAGCAGCAGATGGTCGGCGAGACCGGCGGCATGCGGCGTTCGGCGTCGTTCTTCAATGCGCCCACCCAGCCGGCTGGCCTGGCCGATGCCCCGACCCAGCCTGCCGGCATGCCGCCGCGCCCGGCCGGCGCCGAACCGCCCGCCGTGGTGACGCCCGCACCGGCGGCCTCCCCGCGGCCTGCCGCTGCAGCGCCCGCAGCGGCGGCGGCAGCCCCGCGACCGGCCGTCAATCCGCTGTCGCCGCTGGCGGCCGGCAGTGGCAGCGCGAGCGATTTTTCCGATGCCTTTGCGGTCGAGGTCAGCGAAGTTGCGCACGACCCCGAACTCGACGAAGCCGTCATTGCCTTCGCCAACGCCGACTTCGACGCCTGTGAACAGTCGCTGGGCGCGCTGATCCAGCCGGGGGCCAGCCGCTCGCAGCACGCCGAAACATGGATGGTGCTGTTCGACCTGTACCGTGCCACCGGCCAGCAGTCGAAGTTCGAGAGCCTGGCGATTGACTACGTGCACCAGTTCGGCTGGTCCGCGCCGCAGTGGTTCTCGCTGCCGCGTCTGGTGGCCGAGGCCCAGGTCGAAGAGGCCCCGCCCACGGCTGCAGGCAAGCTCGAAGGCCAGATCGGCTGGGTCTGCCCGGAGATCCTCGACGTCGACGCCGTCACCGCCCTGCGATCGCAGACGCTGCAGATGCCGCTGCCGTGGATCCTCGACTGGGCTCCGCTGCGCAGCGTCGACGCGGAGGCCGCCTCCCACCTGAGCGACGTCTTCCGTGGCTGGGCCAAGGAAACCCTCGAGATGCGCTGGCTGGCCGGCGACCGCCTGATGCAGGCCCTCCAGGATGCCGCACCGACCGGTGTCAAGGACGCCGACCCGGCCTTCTGGCTGCTGCGCCTGGATGCGCTGCGGCTGGCCAACCGGCCGGACCAGTTCGACGAGATCGCGATCGACTACTGCGTCACCTACGAGGTGTCGCCCCCGTCCTGGGAGCCGGCCCGGTGCCTGGTCAAGCTCGGCGGCGGCGGCTCATCGACATCGTCGGCACAACTGTCGGTCGTGAGCGATGTCTCGACGACCTTCGTCGAGTCGCAGATCATGGACGACAACGGCGTGATCGAAGTGGCCTCGCTGGAACTGTCGGGTCAGCTGGTGGGCGACATCTCCGACACGCTCAAGGTCCTTGACAAGGGCCTGGGCAAGGCGGCGATCGTCAACGTGGCCTGCACAAGGCTGATCCGTGTCGACTTCATTGCCGCCGGCGACCTGCTCAACTGGGTGCTGAATCGCCGCAGCGAGAACCGCACCATCGTGTTTGACGAATCTCACCGGCTCGTGGCCCTGTTCTTCGGCGCCATGGGCATCACCGAACACGCTCGCGTGAAGGTGCGCAACATCTGAAGCGCAGTCGCCCGGGTGCTGCGCCCGGGCCTGCATTCACGGTTTGTATCCTCCCCCGGCTTGAAGCCAGGGACTGCGCCCCCAAGTCTGACCATCTATGGAACCCTATCACGGCACCACCATTCTCAGCGTGCGCCGCGGCCAGACCGTGGCCCTTGGCGGAGACGGACAGGTCACGCTCGGCTCGATCGTGGTCAAGGCCTCGGCCCGCAAGGTGCGCAAGCTCTACCGCGACCAGGTGCTGGCCGGGTTTGCCGGCGCCACGGCCGATGCCTTCACCCTGTTCGAACGCTTCGAGTCCAAGCTCGAGAAGCACCAGGGACACCTGGTTCGCGCGGCCATCGAGCTGACACGCGACTGGCGCACCGACCGGGTGCTGCGCCGCCTCGAGGCCATGCTGGCCGTGGCCGACAAGGACGCCTCACTCATCATCACCGGCAACGGGGACGTGCTCGAGCCGGAGCACGGCATCGTGGCGATCGGCTCCGGTGGCGCCTATGCACAGGCGGCCGCACGCGCCCTTGTGGACCACACCGATCTGCCCCCCAAGGACATCGTCAAGCGATCGCTCGAAATCGCGGGCGACCTGTGCATCTACACCAATCACCATCACACGATCGAAACCCTGGGCTGAACCGGCGATCCACCACGTGCCGTCCAGGCAGTGTGGCGCGCCCTCCCCGCCGATCACCGTCACTGTCACTGTCACCACGACATCACGAAAGGCATCCACATGAGTGCGATGACCCCGCAGGAAATCGTCTCCGAACTCGACCGCCACATCGTTGGCCAGACCCAGGCCAAGCGCGCGGTGGCCATTGCGATGCGAAATCGCTGGCGTCGCCAGCAGGTCGATGAACGCCTGCGCCCTGAGATCACCCCGAAGAACATCCTGATGATCGGCCCGACCGGTGTCGGAAAGACGGAGATCGCGCGCCGGCTTGCCCGGCTGGCCGATGCGCCGTTCATCAAGGTCGAGGCCACCAAGTTCACGGAAGTGGGCTACGTCGGCAAGGACGTCGACTCCATCATCCGTGACCTCGTGGACATGGCAGTCAAGCAGACCCGTGAGAGCGAGATGCGCAAGGTGCGCACGCGTGCCGAGGACGCCGCCGAGGAACGGGTGCTGGATGCGCTGGTGCCGCCCCCGCGCAGTGACTTCGGCCTGACGCCGTCGAGCCAGGGCGACAACACCGCCCGCCAGACCATGCGCAAGCGGCTGCGCGAAGGCACACTCGACGACAAGGAAATCGAGATCGACGTGGCCGACGTCAAGCCCGCCCTCGAAATCATGGGGCCGGCCGGGATGGAGGAGATGGCCGAACAGCTGCGCGGCATGTTCGCCAACATGGGTGGCGGCAAGCGCAAGACGCGCAAGCTCAAGATTGCCGAAGCGATGAAGCTGCTGGTCGACGAAGAAGCCGCCAAGTTGCTGAATGAAGACGAGGTCAAGACGCAGGCACTGATGAACGCCGAACAGAACGGCATCGTGTTCATCGACGAGATCGACAAGGTGGCTTCACGTTCCGATGTGGGCGGCGCCGACGTGTCTCGCCAGGGCGTGCAGCGCGACCTGCTCCCGCTGGTGGAGGGCACGACCGTCAACACCAAGTACGGCATGGTCAAGACCGACCACATCCTGTTCATCGCGTCGGGCGCCTTCCACCTCAGCCGCCCCAGTGATCTGATTCCCGAGTTGCAGGGGCGGTTTCCGATCCGGGTCGAACTGGGCTCGCTGTCGGTCGAAGACTTCGAGGCCATCCTGACGCAGACCCATGCGAGCCTGGTCAAACAGTACCAGGCCTTGCTCGCCACCGAAGGGGTCCAGCTGGAGTTCACGCCCGACGGCATTCGCCGCCTCGCGCAGATTGCGTGCGACGTCAACGAGCGCACCGAAAACATCGGTGCGCGCCGCCTGTCGACGGTGCTGGAACGCCTGCTCGACGAAGTGTCGTTCGACGCCACACGGCTCAGCGGAGAGACGGTGACGATCGATGCAGCCTATGTCGACACGCGACTGGGTGACCTGTCGCGCAACGAGGATCTGTCGCGCTTCATCTTGTAAGCGCCCCCAGGGCCGGGCTGCGCCCAGCCCGCCCCCCGCGGGGGTCAA
>CAMLSD010000189.1 GCA_946482595.1 uncultured Comamonadaceae bacterium | reverse complement strand
AGCGACTCGACGCACCCTCTCCCCAACCCTCTCCCGCAAGCGGGAGAGGGAGCAAGGGCACACCAGCCCGCACCTTGGGACCGGGTGGCTGCAGCAGCTGCCTCCAGGCGCTCACGGCGCCACCTCGCATTGCACGTCCGCGTCGGCCAGCATGCCCGGGAAGGGCTCGGGCGGGGGCGCATCGGTGAACAGCATGTCCAGCTCGCTCACATGACCAAGCTGGACCATTGCCGGGCGGTTGAACTTGCTGTGGTCGGCTGCCAGCCAGACCTCGCGGGAGTGCTCGATGATGGCCCGCGACACCTTCACCTCGCGAAAGTCGAAATCGCGCAGGGTGCCGTCGGACTCGATCGCCGAGATGCCGATCAGGCCGATGTCGACCTTGAACTGGCGGATGAAATCGACCGTGGCCTCGCCCACGATGCCGCGGTCGCGGGTGCGCACCACCCCCCCGGCGACGATCACCTCGCAATCGGAGTTGTCACTCAGGATGGCCGCCACATTGAGGTTGTTCGTGATCACCCGCAGCCCCCGATGGTGCAGCAGCTCGCGCGCCACCGCCTCGATCGTGGTGCCGATGTTCAGGATCAGTGAACACCCCTCGGGGATGGACCGCGCGATCGCCCGTGCGATGCGCAGCTTGGCATCGGCATTCAGGCTCTGGCGCTGGCGATAGGCGATGTTCTCGACGGTCGAGCTGGGTACCCGGACCCCCCCGTGGAAGCGCGACAGCAGGCCCGCCTGGGCCAGCAGTTTCACGTCGCGGCGCACCGTCTGCAGCGTCACGCCGAAGCGCTCGGCCAGGGCTTCCACCGTGACCGAACCCAGCGTACGGACTTCCTGCAGCAGCTCGGCCTGGCGGGGATTGGGTGTCATGGGCGGAAAGAGGGGGGATGGACGGGGTCGGCATTGTCGATCGTCGACGCCGCGAACCTTAAGCGAACCCAAGCGAAAGCAAATCAGGGTTTCCGATGCATTGCTTTCTTTTCGTTTGTGGGATAAAACGAAAAAAGAGAAACGCAAACGAACAAAAGCGAACATCGCTCCCCGGCCCCTGCGGCCGCTGCCACCACCGAGCGCTTGCCCGCACAACCGAGTCACGCCCGCCCATGTCCGACGTCCGCCACGCCGATCCAGCCGCTGCACGCCCGCAGGCCGCCCGCCATGACGAGGCCGGGCCGGGTGCAGGTGCCGGCACGCCGGCGGCGTCGGTGTCGCACGAGGTGCGCTGCGACGTGCTGGTGGTGGGCGGCGGCATCAACGGTGCCGGCATTGCCCGGGACCTGGCCGGCCGCGGGCTCAAGGTCATCCTGTGCGAGAAGGACGACCTCGCGGCGCACACCTCGTCGTCGTCGACCAAGCTCATCCACGGCGGGCTGCGCTACCTCGAGTACTACGAGTTCTCGCTGGTGCGCAAGGCACTGCTCGAGCGGGAGGTGCTGCTCAAGAGCGCGCCGCACATCATGTGGCCGCTGCGCTTCGTGATGCCGCACGACCCGGGCATGCGCCCGGTGTGGATGATCCGCCTGGGCATCTTCCTGTATGACCACCTGGCCCGGCGCGAGGTGCTGCCGGGCTCGCAGACGATCGACCTGCGCTCGCACGCCGCGGGCGCGCCGCTCAAGGGTGACTACACCAAGGGCTTCGTGTACTCCGACGGCTGGGTGGACGACGCCCGCCTGGTCGTGCTCAACGCGATCGACGCCCGCGAGCGGGGTGCCACCGTCCTCACGCGCACCCGCTGTGTGGATGCCGAACGGTCACCCGACGGCTGGCATGCGATGCTCGAATCGACCGAGGGTCAGCTCACTGCGGTGCATGCCCGTGCGCTGGTCAACGCGGCCGGGCCGTGGACCGAGCAGTTCCTGCGCGAACATGCCCACCAGGCCGGCGCCAAGAGCCTGCGGCTGGTCAAGGGCAGCCACATCGTCGTGAAGAAGATGTTCGACCATCCGATGGCCTACATCTTCCAGAACCCCGACAAGCGCATCATCTTTGCCATCCCCTACGAAGGGGACTACACGCTGATCGGCACCACCGACGTCGAGCACAACGGCGCCATCGGCACAGCCCGCATCGACGACAGCGAGATCGCCTACCTGTGCGAGCAGGCCAGTCGCTACTTCGCCAAGCCGGTCACGCCGGCCGACGTGGTGTGGACCTATGCCGGCGTGCGCCCGCTGCTCGACGATGCCTCGGGCGACCCCTCGGCCGTCACGCGCGACTACCTGCTCGACCTGGACACCAGCGCCGCGCCGCTGCTGTCGGTGTGGGGGGGCAAGATCACCACCTTCCGCAAGCTGGCCGAAGAGGCTGCCGACATGATCTGCCCGGCGCTGCGCCACGGCGCACGCGGCTGGACCGAAGGCCCCAGCCTGCCCGGCGGCGACCTGAGCGCCTACATCGGCACCCCGACGCGCCCTGACACCGACTTCGAGCGCTTCGACCAGGCCCTGGCCAAACGCCACCCCTGGCTGCCCGCACCGGTGCGCACCCGGCTGGCGCGCTGCTATGGCGCACGCATCGACCTGCTGCTGACACGTGCCCGCTCGCTGGCCGACCTGGGGCAGGAAGTGGCCCCCGGCCTTTACGAAGCCGAACTGACCTACCTGCGTCAGCACGAGTGGGCGCGTGACGCCTCCGACGTGCTGTGGCGCCGCACCAAGCTGGGCCTGCACTACACCGCCGCGCAGCGCCAGGCGGTGGCGCAGTGGTTCGAGCGGGCCGATGCCGACACCGTGCCGGCCACGCTGCTGACCGATCACGCCCCCCTGAAATAGACACAGATCGCGCCGCAAGGACGCGACCCGAGCGACCGATGGAGATGACATGCAACTGATGCTCGAACGCATCGAAAAGCAGGTAGGTCCCGCGACCCACCTCTACCCGATGGACCTGGCCCTGCAGCCCGGCGCCGTCACCGTGCTGCTGGGCGCGACCCAGGCCGGCAAGACCACGCTGATGCGTCTGATGGCCGGGCTGGACACCCCGAGCAAAGGGGTGGTACGCGTGGACGGCCAGGACGTCACCGGCGTGGGTGTGCGCGAGCGCAATGTGGCCATGGTCTACCAGCAGTTCATCAACTACCCGTCGATGAAGGTCTACGACAACATCGCCTCGCCGCTGAAGCTGCGCCGCGACCGCAACATCGACGCCCAGGTGCAGTCGCTGGCGCGCCGCCTGCACATCGAACCCTTCCTGAACCGCCTGCCGGCCGAGCTGTCCGGTGGCCAGCAGCAGCGTGTGGCCCTGGCGCGTGCGCTGGCCAAGAACGCACCGCTGATGCTGCTGGACGAGCCGCTGGTGAACCTGGACTACAAGCTGCGCGAGGAACTGCGCGAGGAGTTGTCGGCGCTGTTCGCGACCGGCGATTCCACCGTGGTCTACGCCACCACCGAACCCACCGAGGCGCTGCTGCTGGGCGGCTACACCGCGGTGATGGACGCGGGCGAGCTGCTGCAGTACGGGCCGACCGCCGAGGTTTTCCACAAGCCGAAGTCGATTCGCGTGGCGCGGGCTTTCAGCGATCCGCCGATGAACCTGGTGGAGGCGAAGGCGGCTTCGTTGGGGGTGCAATTGAGTTCGGGCCTGCAATTGCAGGTGCCCTTGCATGGGCACTTCGACAACGGGCTGACGGTGGGCGTGCGGGCGAGTGCCTTGCGCGTGGTGCAGCGGCCGGGCGATGTGGCCTTGCCCGGAAAGGTGGAGCTGGCGGAAATCTCGGGATCCGACACCTTCGTGCACGTGGACACCGAGGCCGGTGAGCTGGTCGCGCAACTGACCGGCGTTCATTACTTCGATCTGGGTTCCCCGATCACGCTGCACCTCGATCCGGCACAGGCCTACGTGTTCGATCCCAAAGGCAAGCTGCTGGTGGCTCCAGCACAGAAGGGGGTGTGACGATGGCCCGCATCGACCTCGACCTGGCGCATTCCTACAAGCCCGACCCGAAGGAGGACGGCGACTACGCGCTGCTGCCGCTGAAGATGAGCTTCCTCGACGGCGGCGCCTACGCGCTGCTGGGCCCGTCCGGCTGCGGCAAGAGCACGATGCTCAACATCATCTCGGGCCTCGTCGCGCCGTCGCACGGCAGGGTGTTGTACGACGGCCGTGACGTGACGAACCTGACGCCGCAGCAGCGCAACATCGCCCAGGTGTTCCAGTTCCCGGTGATCTACGACACGATGACCGTGGCCGAGAACCTGGCCTTCCCGCTGCGCAACCGGGGCGTGGCCCCGGATCGCATCCGCCAGCGTGTGGGCGCGATCGCCGAGATGCTCGAGATGAGCGGCCAGCTCAACCAGCGGGCCGCCGGCCTGTCGGCCGATGCGAAGCAGAAGATCTCGCTCGGGCGCGGGCTGGTGCGCGAGGACGTGTCGGCCGTGCTGTTCGACGAACCGCTGACCGTCATCGACCCGCACCTGAAATGGCAGCTGCGCCGCAAGCTCAAGCAGATCCATCACGAGCTCAAGCTCACGCTGATCTACGTGACCCACGACCAGGTCGAGGCGCTGACCTTTGCCGACGAGGTGGTCGTGATGACGCGCGGGCGTGCGGTGCAGGTGGGCTCGGCCGACCAGCTTTTCGAGCGGCCCCAGCACACCTTCGTGGGCCACTTCATCGGCTCGCCGGGCATGAACTTCCTGAAGGGACGTTTCAGCGAGGGGCGCCTGCAGATCGGCGAGCTCAGCGTGAGCGTGCCCGAGGACAAGGCCTCGGCGCTGCAGCAGGCCGGTGACGTGACGCTGGGGGTGCGGCCCGAGTACGTGCAGGCTGCCAGCTCGGGCGACAGCACCGCCGTGCCGGTGCAGGTCACCCAGGCCCAGGACGTCGGCACCCACTGGCTCATCAGTGGCCGCCTGGGCGAGACCATGCTGAAGGTGCGACTGGGCCCCGAGGCGAATGCGCCGCGTGTGGGCGACACGATGTGGCTGTCCGTGGTCGGACCGCACACCTGCTACTACAAGAACGAGGAGCTGATTGGATGAAACCGGTCAACCAGAAGGCCTGGCTGCTGATCCTGCCGGTCTTCATCTGTGTGGCCTTCTCGGCCATCCTGCCGCTGATGACGGTGGTGAACTATTCGGTGCAGGACATCATCTCGCCCGAACGGCGCGTGTTTGTCGGCACCGAGTGGTTTGCCGCGGTGATGCGCGACGAGGAACTGCACGAGGCGCTGCTGCGCCAGCTCGGGTTCTCGCTGGCGGTGCTGGCGGTGGAGATCCCGCTGGGCATCATGCTGGCGCTGTCGATGCCGGCCGCCGGCTGGAAGGCCTCGGCGGTGCTGGTGATCGTGGCGCTGTCGCTGCTGATCCC
>CAMLSD010000188.1 GCA_946482595.1 uncultured Comamonadaceae bacterium | reverse complement strand
CACGGGACGGTGACCGCCACGCTGCTACGGTTCGCCGACCCGGCGAAGGTGCGCGGGTTTGTGCGCAAGGTGGCACAGGCGCAGCTCAATCTGGGGATCGAGGGGTGATGCGCCAGGCCTTGGATACGGGGCCTCAGGAGCGGGCCAGCAGCCGGGATCGGCGCTTGCCGATGGGCTGCGCGACAAGTCGTCAGGTGCTTCAGCCTGGGCGTTGTCAGAGCTGGGCCAGGGCCTGCAGGATCGGAGCGTCGTTGGGATGGGTCACCACCTGGGCCAGGTGCTGCGGCGGCACCAGCATCACGGCCTGGGTTTCCCAGCCCATGTCGGCGGGGTTCCCGGCAACGCGCTGCGCCAGGTAGTAGCGTGTGTAGCTCTGGCTGCGTTTGACATCCACCAGGTGGCGAATCAGCCGGACCTTCAGGCCGGATTCTTCGAAGGCCTCAATCAGCGCCGTAGCCTGCAAGGACATGCCGGGCTCGACCGTGCCCTTCGGGAACGTGGCCTGATACCCACCGAATGCATTGCTCGGCGCCACCACCCAGAACCGACCGTCACCTTCCTGCACGACCACACCGGCGGCCTCGCGGTACCCGGCGGGTACGACAAACTCGGGTTCGTCGATCAGGTGCGTTTTGGCCAGGTCACGCCAGGCCTCTGGCGTGGTGGGCACGTCGGTCCAGGAGGTCACGGGGATCTCGTGCACCTTCGGCGGCATCGGGCCATCGGGGATCACCGTGGCCACAGCGTCGTGCTGCTGCCATGCGTCCAGCGGTGAAGGGGTGCTGGGGTGCTTGATGTGCACGGCACGGCCGTGGTCATCCTTGCGTGGATGGCGCGTCGGTCCGGGTCGTGTCGGTGCCGCTGCCTGGGGGGCCGCCTGCTTCGGTGCTGACTGCAAGCGATACAGCACGTCCCACACATCGTGGTACAGCTTCGCCCGCTCAGCGCCCTGGACCTTGGTGACCTGGTTCTTGAAGTTGCTGTAGTCCAGCGCGTTCACCATGGAAGCCATGGCAGCCGCAATGTCGGCCCTCGGTGCAACGGCCCGAAAACGGTAGTCGCTGGTCGTGCTCTCGGTAATGTCGCCCATGCTGGGGAGGCAGGTCTTGCGCAGTGCCTCCAGATCGCTGCGCACACGGGCGCGGATCGTCAGTGTGTTGCCTGCGGCATCGCCGGGCTTTTGCACAACGCTGAAGAATCCGATCGGGGTGATGATCCACATGTCTTGCGCTCCTGGTTGGCGGATGGGGGTCGGTGGCGGTCGATCGAGATGCGCCAAGCCTGCAGGCGTCAATCCACGCGCCCGCACGGGGTTGCGGTCACGGCAAGGCTGGCCGAGCCTGCGCCTGGCTTCGCACGATGCGGCTGACTCGCGACACCGACTATCCGAGGTGCACCGCAATGGCACTCATCGTATGACGCCCTTCGGCAAACGCGCGCCAGATCGACACGTCACGGTCGTCGCCTCCTGCGAAGTCGCTCGGGAGTGGCCGCGCAGGGAGCGTGCGCTGCACCGGGGGTACGGACTGCAAGGACGCTGAGGGCGCGAGCCCCACCACCGACTGCATGCGCCGCACAAATCCTTCGTCGCCGAGATAGATCTGCTGGCGCAGCCCGCGATCCCACAGCGAGACCCCGCGCCCTTGCTCCACCCGCTCGGCATGGCGCAGTGCAGCACGAGTCGCATCGGCCGCAGTGGCCACCGGACCGCCGGAGACAAATCGCAAGACGGCCAGCGTGTCCAGCCGCGGCGGTGACGCAACGCGCCCGGTATGAGCCGTATAGCTGCTCCACGGCCATTGCGCCGCTTCGTCGACCATGCGTGCCCGCACCGGGTTGAGCTCCACATACCGGCACACCTCGAGCAGGTAGGCGTCACGGTCCACCAGAACAGCCTTGAACTACCCCTGGAGCAGATGCCCGACCACCCGGTGCCGGCGGCTGCAGGCTTGCGTGTACACACCATTCAGATGCCGCATCAATTGCGAAAGATTGGCATGACGAGTCTCCACCACCAGGTGGTAGTGATGGGGTCATCAGACACCAGGCCAGCACGCTGGCATCAAACCGAGCCATGGCCTGCGCCAGCACCTGCAGGAACACCTCCCGGTCCCTGTCGTCCTCAAAGATCGCTTCTCGGCGATCACCCCGCGAAGTCAGGTGATGGACCGCGCCAGCAAACTCGATGCGTCACGGACGGGCAATGGGGTGCTTTTGTCAGAGGCGATGGCGGTGACGGGGGCAAAAGCAAGACCTGACCCCAAGGGTAACGCGTACAACTCGTGCCGCGACCGGCACTGCCCGAAGTGCCAGAGCAGCGCGGCCAAGCGGTGGCTGGATGCGCGCGAGGCCGATCTGCTGCCGGTGGAGTACGACCACGTGGTCTTCACACCGTCGGCACCGATCGCCGACATCGCGTCCCAGAACAAGGCGGCGCTGCACGGCTTGCTGTTCGACATCTCCGCCGAAGCGCTGCTGCGTGTCGCGGCCGATCCAAAGCACCTGGGCGCCTACATCGGCGCGACGCTGGTGCTGCACACCTGGGGCTCGACACTGAAGCACCGCCCGCACGTGAATGGCATCGTGCCGGGTGGCGGGTTGGCGCCCGGCAGCAAGAGTTGGGTGGCTTGCCGGCCTGGCTTGTTCCTGCCGTTACACGTGCTATCGCGGTTGTTCAGGCGCCGCTTCCTGCTGCATGTCCTGCCGGGCGGCTTCCATTGGATCCGGCACTACGGCATGCTGTCCAACAGCAATCGGCGCGACGATCTGACGTTGGCGCGCCAGTTGTTGCACGTGACACCCCCAGCGCCGCAAGCGCCGGCCGATGGTGATTCCGACTCGCCGGGGCCGACCTTTGTCTGCGCCCACTGCGGCCACGCGATGAACGTGCTTCAGGTCTTCCTGCGCGACCGCTCGATCCGGGCACCGCCGGCAACATGACCGCGCTCGATCACCGTCGACCAACTCAGCGCTCAACGTCGCGTCCGGTGAGTTGCTGCGTGCATCGCTACGTCGGCGCTCGTCGATGCCCAGCGAACGGTCGCCACCGCATCGACGCGGCACGCCGCTGGGCGCTTGCAGGCCTCGCCATAGGCTCCCAGGCATGCCGTGCCCTATCGGCCTGCAACGCCAGCACAAACCAATCGCCATAGCGGCTGCGCGCGACAACTACCGTGGCGTTCGCCGCGGCTTCCTCCCTCGAGTCTTATGCAACACCTGCCCGGCGGCAACGAGGGCATTCGAAGGCCTGCGCGGGGGGCACTGTCACACAAGCCTTGACTGTTGCTGTCCTTCGCTCCCGAGGCTCAGTAGGTCAGTAGCGGACACTTTCCGTCGTAGGCCAGGGTCAGCTCGCTGGAGAGCCAGTGGCGTGTGCCAGCGAGCTTGGTGAGCACGGTGTGCCGTCGCGTCGTTTCACAGACGCTCAACACAGCGCTGAACTTGAATCCCGTAAGCTTCCGTCACTTGGCTTGCCGGTCAAAGGCGTGGTCGCGGCGACTCCATCGTCAGCGCCGTCATCGCGCTGCTGACGGCAGTTCGTACCGTCGAGCACCGCTGCTGCATAGGCGCGCACGCGGGGAAACTGGCATCGTCCCGGTCGGTGAAGCCAGTTGCCGTTGACCCATCGCCCTCGTTGCAAGGCGGTGTCACGAAGTATCTAATCCGCTGGATCAACAGAGACGCCAACGGGCACTCGACTGCAGCGAGGAGACGCTCATGGTCAAAGGCGCTGATTTCGTGATCGTGGGTGCCGGCTCGGCTGGCTGCGTACTGGCCGCTCGCCTGTCGGAAGACCTCACCTGCCGCGTGACGCTGATCGAGGCCGGCGGTGACTGTGACTCGGGGATGGTGCGCCAACCGAGTCAGTGGCCGCTGCTCTGGGACCGCGAGGAAAACTGGGGTTACTCGACGACTGTGCAGAGCGGCTACGCGCTGCGCAGCATTCTCTGCCAGCGTGGCAAGGGCCTGGGTGGATCGGGTGCCATCAATGTTATGGTCGTCATCCGCGGCGACCCCCATGACTTCGACCACTGGCGTGACCTGGGCAATCCGGGATGGGGTTGGCGAGATGTGCTGCCGTACTTCATCCGTTGCGAAGACCATGTGCTCGGCGCCTCAGCGTTGCACGGCGTCGGTGGTCCGCTCGCCGTGACGGCACCGATCGCACCGAACCCCATCGCACATGCCTTTGTCGACGCCGCGGTGGCCTGTGGACACCACCGCAACCCCGACTTCAACGGTGATCGTCGCGATGGTGCCGGTCTGTACCACCTGTCGATCCGCGACGGCGTGCGCTGCAGCACCGCGACCGCCTACCTGAGACCAGCGATGACGCGGCCCAATCTGCAAGTTGTCACGAAGGCGCGCGCCTTGCGCGTCGTGCTCAACGGCCACCGCGCAGTCGGGGTGGATATCTTCAACGGGAAGCAGGTGCAGCGCATCCATGCCGCGCATGAAGTCCTCGTGTGCGCCGGCGCGATTGATTCGCCCAAGCTGCTGATGTTGTCTGGCATCGGCGACCCCCTGGCGCTAAGGGATCATGGCATCGACGTGAAGCATGCGCTGTCCGCCGTCGGCCGGCACCTGTGCGACCACCCTGGTGCTGGCGTGATGCTGGCGCTGAAGAACCCTGTGCCTGCCCACGTCAGCAGCAACTTGGCTGAAGCCGGCCTGTTCATGAAGATCGCAGGTTCAAGCGGCGCTTACCAGGCCGACATCCAGTTCTTGGTCTTGCCACAGGCGCCGATCGTCACCGCAGCACGGGGGGTGGCGCCCGCCATGGCCATCAGCGTCCTGACCTGCCGCCCGCTCAGCCGGGGCAGCGTCACCTTGCGTTCGTCCGACCCGCTGGACGCGCCGCTGATCGACCCGGCATACATGACCGAGCCGGAAGACCTCGCGCTGCAGATCGAGGGCCTGCGCGAGGCACGACGCATCGCGGCAGCCGAGCCGTTGGCCAGTCATCTGAACGGCGAATTGGCGCCAGGCCCCATGGCTACGTCGGTTGCCGACCTGGAACGCCACATACGCGGCACCGGCGCCTGCATCTTCCACCCTGTGGGAACCTGTCGTATGGGATTGGGTGAGGATGCCGTGGTGAACGCCGAGTTGCAGGTGCACGGGCTGCGTGGTCTGCGGGTGGTCGACGCCTCGGTGATGCCGCAGATCACATCGGGTAACACGAATGCGCCGGTCGTCATGATCGCCGAGAAGGCGGCCGACCTTATTCGACGTGCGGGGTAGCCACGCTCCGTGGGTGCAGCTGCGGGTGCCCGCCTTCCACCGCGTGCTCGACCGGATGAGGAACGGCGTGGCGGCGCCGAGCCCCGAAAAATGAGCGTTTTCGTCGGCCCTGCAAAACTCATTTCGCAAGGTTCAGTGATCTGACGAGGACCGC
>CAMLSD010000187.1 GCA_946482595.1 uncultured Comamonadaceae bacterium | reverse complement strand
GGCGCAAATCAGCTACGACCGCTTCCATGTCGTGAAGATGGCCATCGAGGCGATGGACGAAGTACGCCGCGCCGAGCTGCGCGAGCGGCCAGCCGCGTTGGCGCAGCTGGATCCGCACCAGCGCAGGAGCCTGATGTGGGGCATGCGCAAGAACCCGCTCGACTGGAGCACCACGCAGTTGGAGACGATGCACTGGCTCAAGGGATCGAACCTGAAGAGCGCAAGGGCCTGGCGGCTGAAGATGGGGTTGCGCGAGGTCTACGCGCAAGTACGAACCAGCAACGATGCCGTGCAGGCCAAACACGACTTGAGCGGCTGGATCAGCTGGGCACGGCGCTGCCGGCTGGAGCCGTTCAAGAAGCTGGCAGCAATGTTGCAAACGCACTTTGCCGCAGTCGCGCGCGGCATGACGGACAACCGCTCCAACGCGTTCGTCGAAGCGATGAACGGCCTGCTGCAGCAGGCCAAGCACGCTGCATGCGGCTTCCGCACGACCCGCAACTTCATCGCCATCGCCTACCTGCGGATGTCCAGGCTCAAGCACCTGCCAGTCCATCCGGTCGTGCCTGCCTCAGCGAAATGAGACTGTTTCATTCCGCACTCAACGACGAAGAGACATGGACATGGCCTTCTACGTCAGAATTGAGAAGCGTTCGGAAACTGCTGAGTTGGCAGTGTACGAGTATTGGAGTAAAAAGGAATCGCGTGGATCCCTTCAGCTGAGCAAAAGCTCGGGAGAGGTCTCTCCGCTCAGGGGAACTTCTGGCGATGAGCGAGGTGACTTGTTCATGCGGGCTGCGATGAAGCTTCGTCGCGAGTGGAAAGAAGGACGTGTACCGGAAGTCGTGGAGTGGGCTTCTTGACAAGGTTGAGGATGAGCTTTCTTGTTTTGACACCCTCGGGAATGCAATCATCGATTCGGCGAGACGCCTCCATTCACTTGCCTGCACAGTTGTTGGCGCCCGACAAAGGTCAATGTGCTGTCCAACCCAACATGAAGCGGTAAAGAGCCGGGTTTGACGTGCCTCTCGAATGCCTGACCAGCTTCTCGTCTCAGTGCATCAACAAACCGCCAGCTCAGAACCTCAGGCACAGGCCTCGCGCACACAGCCCCGCAACCAGCGATGCACCGCGTCGCCGTCCAGGCGGGGGTGCCACAGCAACGACACGGTGAACGACGGCAGCGGCACCGGCAGTTCGAAGCTGTGCATCCCGTCGCGCAGGACGCCGGCATGGCGCTCAGGCACGGTGGCCACGACGTCGGATGCCCGGGCCAGGGCCAGCGCGGTGGCAAAGCCGCTGACCGTCACGGCGACGCGCCGGTCCATGCCCTGGGCCCGCAAGGCGGCATCGAGCCGGCTGTGATCGGTGCCCGGATCGGGCCATGCCACATGGGCCGCCTGGGCATACCGTTCGGCGGTGACCACACCGTCGGCCAGCGCATGGCCGCTGCGCACCACACCGACAAACCGGTCGCGGAACAGCGCCTGTGTGCGCAGCTCCGGCCCCACGGACTGACCCACCACGCCGGTTTCGAGGTCGACGCTGCCGTCACGCAGCGGCGCGCTGTTGCGGTCGATCTTGGGCAGGAAGTTCAGGCGCACGCCCGGGGCCTCCTGTGCCACGCGGGCCAGCAGCCGGGCGCCGAAGTTCTCGACGAAGCCCTCGCGCGTGCGCACGGTGAAGTGTCGCTCCACCTGATCGAGCCGCACCAGCTGCGCCGGGCGCAGCGCGGCCTGGGCGTCCTGCACCAGGCGACTCACCTGCTCACGCAGTTCCAGCGCGCGCGGTGACGGCGCCAGGCCCCGGCCGGCACGCACCAGCAACGGGTCGCCGGTCACGTCGCGCAGGCGTGCCAGCGCCCGGCTCATGGCCGAAGGGCTGAGATGCAGGCGGCGGGCCGCACGGGCCACACTGCCTTCGGCCAGCAGCACGTCCAGGGTGAACAGCAGATTGAGGTCGGGTCGGGTCATGGGGCGGCCAGTGTGATGGTGAGCGTCTGCACGCCAATACATGGCGTCAGACGCAATGATTCAGTGCAGATGATGCGCCTTCCGCCAGGTGTGCGGGGCACCTATCGTCAAGGCTCCTTGGTTTCATTGCAGGAGCAGGCATGTCGAATCTTTCGGGCCACGTGCCGACCGGGGGGGCCGCCCCGGACGGTGCATCCCTGGCCGCAGCCCCCTCCCGCCTGGCGATCGCCGGGCTGGGTTTGAGCGTGGCGCTGGCGGCCATGAGCACCAGCATGGCCAATGTCGTGTTGCCCGGCCTGGCGCAGGCCCTGGGTGTGTCGTTCCAGGCTGTTCAGTGGGTGGTGCTGGCCTATCTGTTGAGCACCACCGCCCTGGTGGTGGGCGCCGGGCGGCTGGGCGACCGGCTGGGCCGGCGGCGCGTGCTGCTGGCCGGCCTGGGGCTGCATGCGCTGGGCGCAGCGGGCGCGGCACTGTCGAGCGAGCTGGGCGCACTGGTGCTGGCGCGGGCGGTGCAGGGTGCGGGGGGTGCCGCGATGATGGCCCTGGCCACGGCCTTGGTGAGCGAGCGGATACCGCGCGCCCAGGCCGGGCGTGCCATGGGGCTGCTGGGCACGCTGTCGGCCGCGGGAACGGCGTTCGGGCCGGTCATGGGCGGCGTGATGCTCCAGCATCTGGGTTGGCAGTCGGTCTTCGCGATCGGCGTGCCGCTGGCGCTGCTGGCGGCCTGGCTGGTCGCTCGCCATCTCGACAGCGACGCGGTCCGGCCGGCGGGTGTGACGGGGGCCCTGGATCTCCCGGGCATGGTCGTCCTGGCCCTCACCCTGGTGGCGTATGCCCTGGCCGTGACGCTCGGGCGAGGCAGCTTCGGAGCGCTCAACCTGGCGCTGCTGGCAGGCTCGGTGGTGGGCATTGCGGTGTTCGTGGCCGTCGAGCGTCGTGCGGCAACGCCGCTGGTGCAGGTGTCGATGCTGCGCGATCCGCGCTTGCGGGGTGGACTGGCTGCCACGCTGGCGGTGTCGACCGTCGTGATGGCCACGCTGGTCGTCAGTCCGTTCTATCTGTCGCTCGGGCTCGGCCTGTCGCCCGGCCAGGTCGGGCTGGTGCTGGCCATCGGCCCGGTGGTGGCGGCCGTGAGCGGGGCGCCCGCGGGCGTGCTGGTCGATCGATTCGGCGCGGCACGGCTGACGCGCATCGGCCTGTGGACCGTGGCGGCCGGCTGCCTGGGCCTGAGCCTGCTGCCCGCCGGCGCGGGGGTCACCACGGTGGCCGTCTACGCAGCGGCGATCGCCGTGACCACGGCCGGCTACGCCGTTTTTCAGGCAGCGAACAACACCGGCGTGATGGCCGGCGGGCCGGCGTCGCAGCGCGGTCTGGTGTCGGGCCTGCTCAATCTGTCGCGCAACCTGGGGGTGATCTCGGGGGCCTCGCTGATGGGCGCCGTGTTCGCCGCAGCGGCCGGCGCGCCGCTCACCCAGGCCCGCACGACGGACATCGCAGCCGCCATGAGCCACACCTTCGGCCTGGGCACGCTGCTGGTGCTGGCAGCGCTGTTCGTGGTGACACGCATGCCGGGCGAACGCACCGGTGGGGCCGGTGAGCACGACGCGGGCGGTGTGCTGCCGGCCCGTGACGGGCCGCACCGCTTATGAGTTGCAGCAACCCCCACGGGCCTGCGGGGTGGGCCCGGCCACAGGGGTGAGGTCGACCTCGCGGGCCCCACCGCAACTCGCCGGGCCGGGCGACAGCGCTTCAGGACCGTGCAGATGCTGCTGCTGCCGCTGTGCCTGACGCTGTTCCTCGGGGCCTCGGTTGCGGCGCTGGTCCAGCCCGAACCCACCGTGCACGCCTTTGGCGGGCTGATCGCCGTGCCGCTGGCACTGGCCGGCCTCATCCAGTGCTTGGCCCGCCGCCGTCGCACCGGGCAGGTGGTGGCCGCGGCGCTGGCCGGGTTGCCGTTTCATGTCGCGTTTGCCGTGCTGGCGCCCCTGGCCGGCGGGTCGGTTGCGCGTGCCCTGGGGCTGGGTGCCGTGGCCGGCCGGGCCGTGGCCTTCAGCACGGGCACCCGCAATTCCCTGGTCGTGCTGCCGCTTGCACTGGCCGTGCCGGGCGCGATGCCGGTGCTGCCGGCGATCATCGTGACCCAGACGCTGGTCGAACTGCTCGCCGAAGTGATCTACGTGCGCTGGATCGCGCACTTTGGCGCGGCCGGGCCTCAGACGCTGAAGTCGTAGTCGATCGTCAGCGGCGCATGGTCGCTGAAGCGCTGGTCCTTGTAGATCGCGGCCTGGCGTGCGGTGGCCGCGGTGTCGGGCGAGGCGACGTGGTAGTCGATGCGCCACCCCACGTTGTTGGCCCAGGCCTGGCCGCGGTTGCTCCACCAGGTGTAGGCCTCGCCGGTGGTGTCGGGGTGCAGCCGGCGGTAGACGTCGACCAGGCCGAGTTCGTCGACCAGGCGGGTGAACCAGGCGCGTTCCTCGGGCAGGAAGCCGCTGTTCTTCTGGTTGCTGCGCCAGTTCTTGAGGTCGATCTCCTTGTGCGCGATGTTCACGTCGCCACACAGTACGAATTCACGCTCGGCCTTCAATCGTTGCAGATGCGGCCAGAAGGCTTCAAGAAAGCGGAACTTGGCGAGCTGGCGCTCTTCGGAGCTGGAGCCGCTCGGGAAATAGCAGCTGATGATCGAGAAGCGGCGGCCGGGCCGGTCGAACCGGGCTTCAACGTAGCGGCCTTCGGCATCGAACTCAGGCGAGCCAAAACCGATCAACACGTCACTGGGCAGGTGGCGCGTGTACAGACCCACGCCCGAGTAGCCCTTTTTCTCGGCGAAATGAAAGTGACCCTTGAGTCCGGCGATGTCCTCGAAGCGGCCGCTCACATCGGGAGCCAGGGCCTTGAGTTCCTGCACACACATACAATCGGGCGCGAGGCCCTGGGCCCACTCGACCACCCCCTTGGTGGCGGCAGAGCGGATGCCGTTGAGGTTCAAAGACACCAGACGAAACACGAGATCTCCCCATGACGACCCCCGAGCGCGCCGCCCCTGTCAACGATTCCCTGGCTCAGGACTTCGTGAAGTTCGCCGTCGAGGCCGGCGTGCTGCGCTTCGGAGAGTTCAAGACGAAGGCAGGGCGGATGTCGCCCTACTTCTTCAATGCCGGCCTGTTCAACGACGGTGCGAGCCTGGGCCGGCTGGCCGGATTCTATGCACGCCGGCTGCTCGATGACGGCATCGAGTTCGACATGCTGTTCGGCCCGGCCTACAAGGGCATCACGCTGGCGGCGGCGGTGTCCATCGAACTGGCCCGCCTGGGGCGCAACGTGCCCTATGCCTACAACCGCAAGGAAGCCAAGGACCACGGCGAGGGCGGCAGCCTGGTCGGGGCGCCGGTGCAGGGCCGGGTGCTGATCATCGACGACGTGATCTCGGCCGGCACCTCGGTGCG
>CAMLSD010000186.1 GCA_946482595.1 uncultured Comamonadaceae bacterium | reverse complement strand
CCCCAGGGCCGGGCTGCGCCCAGTCCGCCCCCCGCGGGGGTCAAGGAAACTTGGGACGGCCCGGCGTTTCCTTGTAAGCGCCCCCAGGGCCGGGCTGCGCCCAGCCCGCCCCCCGCGGGGGTCAAGGAAACTTGGGACGGCCCGGCGTTTCCTTGTAAGGCGTTTCAGGGCCGGGCGCGGCGCGCCTCGGCCCGGCGCTGCGCCACATGCAGCAGGCCGTCGAAGATCAGGGTTTCGACCAGTTCGAACGGAATGCTCAGGTAGGGCGCCATCTTCCAGCCCGCCCCGCCAGTGACCAGGCACAAAGGCTCGACACCGCAGCGCTGCACGATGTTGCGGTGCATCCGCTCGATCGCACCGGCGATGGCGAAGGTGCCCCCGCTGGTCAGGGCATCGCTCGTGTTGGTCGGGAAGTCGGTCACTTCACCGGTCGGCACACGCAGTCCGGCCGTGCCGCTTTCGAGGGCACGCAGCATGATGCCGTGCCCTGGCAGGATGAATCCGCCCAGAAAGCGGCCGTCGGCATCGAGCGCGTCCACGGTGACGGCCGTGCCGACCATGACCACCAGCGCCGGAATGTGCTGCCCGCGGCTAAGCAGCCGCCAACGAGCGCCGATGACGGCGATCCAGCGGTCGGCACCGAGCCGGGACGGGTGATCGTAGCCGTTGACGACGTCGTCCTCGCGTGCACTGGACACCACCCACACGGGCGCGAAGTCCCACAGTTCACCGATCTGCTCTTCGACGCGGCGCCGCACGGCGTCGCTCGCCACCGAACAGCCGATCATCGACGTCGGTGCCGGCAAGGTGGCCCAGTCGCCCTCGCTGAGACTGTCGATGTTCTCGATGAACACCGCGCCGTGCGACAGCAGGCGCGCCCCAGGGTGGGCCGTTTCGTAGACCGCCCACTTCAGGCGCGTGTTGCCGATGTCGATCGCCAGGATGCTCATGGGCTGGCATTATCGACGCCATCCATCCCCGCCGCCTGGGCAACAACCCGGCCTGTGTGGCGGCCTCGCCCGTGACCTCGCACTGGAGCCGCCCATGCCCCCGCTTCCCCCCGCCTCCCTGCGTTCGCTGCTCTCCACCGACCGCCGGCTGGCGGACTGGATCTTCGATGGCACCGGCAGCGTGCCTGGTCTGAACCAGCTGAACCCGCGTGCCAAGCCGATGGCTGGCGAAGACAAGTCGGCCGACAAGCAGGTCGTCGAACGCCTGGCGGTCGAGCTGGACGAGTTGCAGGACATCTTTCTGGCCGACGCTCGCTTCAAGCTGCTGGTGGTGCTGCAGGGCATGGACACCAGTGGCAAGGATGGGACGGTCCGCGGTGTGTTTGGTCGCATGAGCCCGCTGGGCGTGCATTCGTATTCCTTCAAGGCGCCGACCGCCATCGAGGCCAGTTATGACTATCTCTGGCGCATTCATCAGCGTGTACCGCGCCGCGGCGAGATCGTGATCTTCAACCGCAGCCACTACGAGGACGTGCTTGTCCCCCAGGTGAAGGGCTGGATCGACGCCGAGGAGGTGGCACGCCGGCATGCGCACATCCGAGACTTCGAGCGCATGCTGGCCGAGACCGGTACGGTGATCCTGAAATGCCTGTTGCACATCTCCAAGGATGAGCAGCGTGAACGCCTTCAAGCCCGCCTGGACGACCCCGAAAAGAACTGGAAGTTCGACCCCGCCGATCTGGAAGCGCGCAAGCAGTGGTCCACGTATCAGAAGGCCTATGAGGGTGTGCTGTCCGCGACCTCCACGCCCTGGGCACCCTGGATCGTGGTGCCGTCCGACTCGAAGACCCACCGCAACCTGATGATCGCCAGGCTGGTGCGCGACACGCTGGCCGGGCTCGGGCTGCGCCACCCGGTGGTCGAGTTCGATCCGGCGTCGATCCGGATCACCTGACGAAGGCGCCGCGGCCGAAGGGAGAACCTAGGGAAAACCAGAGGCCGCCGCCTGTCGTCAGCCAGACGGAACACTTCGATGGCATGATTGACGTTGACGTAAACGTCAACTTCTCAGGATCGGGAACTGTGCGCAGCCAGTGCACGCTCCCCTCAACCGGTGCCCCACCATGACCGACCTGTCTGCCGAGTTCAAGGCCCTCTCCGAATATCGTCCCACCCACAAGGTCCGCTTCGTCACGGCCGCATCGCTGTTCGACGGCCACGACGCGTCGATCAACATCATGCGGCGCATCCTGCAGGGCATGGGGGCCGAGGTGATCCACCTCGGGCACAACCGTTCGGTCGATGAGGTGGTGACTGCTGCCCTGCAGGAGGATGCCCACGGCATCGCGATCAGCTCCTACCAGGGCGGGCATGTCGAATACTTCAAGTACATGGTCGATCTGCTCAAGGCGCGCGGCGGCGAGCACATCCAGGTCTTTGGTGGCGGCGGCGGCGTGATCGTGCCCGCCGAGATCCGCGAACTGCAGGGCTACGGCGTCAGCCGGATCTACAGCCCCGAGGACGGGCAGCGCATGGGCCTGCAGGGCATGATCGGCGAGATGGTGATGCGTAGCGATCGCGACCTGAGCGCGCATGCCCCGACCGATCTGACACTCATCCAGGGCCACGCCGAGATGGCCTGGCGCGCCCTGGCCCAGCTCATCACCGGCCTGGAGGCTGGCGCCACGCCCGAGCCGGTGCGGCAGGCGCTGCGCGAACAGGCGGCAGCGCGCAATGTGCCGGTGGTCGGCATCACCGGCACGGGCGGCGCCGGCAAGTCCAGCCTGACCGACGAGCTGATCCGCCGTGTGCGTCTGGATCAGGATGACCGGCTGCGCATCGCGGTGATCAGCATCGACCCGTCCCGCCGCAAGAGCGGTGGTGCCCTGCTGGGTGACCGCATCCGCATGAACGCCATCCATCCCTGGAGCCAGGGCGCGCGCGTTTACATGCGTTCGCTGGCGACGCGGGATTTCGGCTCAGAGATCAGCCAGGCCCTGCCGGATGTGGTGGCGGCCTGCAAAGTGGCCGGCTTTGACCTCGTGATCGTGGAGACCTCGGGCATCGGCCAGGGCGACGCGGCGATCGTGCCACTGGTTGACGTGCCGATCTATGTGATGACGCCAGAGTTCGGCGCCGCCAGTCAGCTCGAGAAGATCGACATGCTGGACTTTGCCGAATTCGTGGCGATCAACAAGTTCGATCGCAAGGGATCGCTCGACGCGCTGCGCGATGTCGCCAAACAGGTGCAGCGCAACCGGGAGGCCTTCACCACCCGGCCCGAGGAGATGCCGGTCTTCGGCACCATGGCCAGCCGCTTCAACGACGACGGCGTGACCGCGCTTTACCAGGCGCTGCGCGCGCGCCTGGCGGCGCTGGGTCTGCCGCTGCAGGAAGGTCGGCTGCCCCGTGTGGAGACCCGGCACAGCACCCACCAGACGCCGATCGTGCCGGGCGCCCGGGTACGCTACCTGGCCGAGATCGCCGATACCGTGCGAGGCTACAAGCAGCTGGCGCGCAAGCAGTCACACCTCGCGCGCGAGATCCAGCAGCTCAGGGCGTCGGGGCGCATGCTGAAGGAGGCGAATCCGGACAAGCACAAGGCGGTCGAGGCCGTGGAAGAGCTGGCCCTGCAGCGCGAGACCCAGTTGCTGCCGGCGGCCCGCAAGCTGCTGGCGCAGTGGCCGGATCTTCAGGCTGCCTATGCCGGCGACGAGTATGTCGTGAAGATCCGCGACAAGGAGATTCGCACGTCGCTGGTGCACCGCACGCTCAGCGGCAGCAAGGTGCGCAAGGTATCGCTGCCGCAGTACGAGTGCCACGGTGAGATCCTCAAGTGGCTGATGCTCGACAACGTGCCGGGCTCCTATCCCTACACGGCCGGCACCTTTGCGTTCAAGCGGGAGGGTGAAGACCCGACCCGCATGTTCGCCGGGGAAGGCGACCCCTTCCGCACCAATCGACGCTTCAAGCTGCTCAGCGAAGGCATGCCTGCGAAACGCCTGAGCACGGCCTTCGACAGTGTGACCTTGTATGGCCACGATCCGGATCTGCGTCCGGACATCTACGGCAAGGTGGGCAATTCAGGCGTCAGCATCGCCACGCTGGACGACATGAAGGTCCTGTACGGCGGCTTCGACCTGTGCAATCCGAGCACCTCGGTCAGCATGACGATCAATGGCCCGGCGCCCACGATCCTGGCGATGTTCATGAATACCGCCATTGACCAGCAGCTGGACAAGTTCCGGGCCGACAATGGCCGCGAACCCACCGACGACGAGTGCCAGAAGATCAGGGCCTGGGTGCTGCAGAACGTGCGTGGCACCGTGCAGGCGGACATCCTGAAGGAAGACCAGGGCCAGAACACCTGCATCTTCAGTACCGAGTTCAGCCTGAAGGTCATGGGCGACATCGCAGAGTACTTCGTGCACCATCAAGTGCGCAATTTCTACTCGGTGTCGATCTCGGGCTATCACATCGCCGAGGCGGGTGCCAATCCGATCAGCCAGCTCGCATTCACGCTGAGCAATGGCTTCACCTTCGTCGAGGCCTATCTGGCTCGCGGCATGCACATCGACGATTTTGCGCCCAACCTCAGCTTCTTCTTCAGCAACGGCATGGATCCGGAGTACACGGTGCTGGGCCGCGTGGCCCGCAGGATCTGGGCGGTGGCGATGAAGGAGCGGTATGGCGCAAACGAGCGCAGCCAGAAGCTGAAGTACCACGTCCAGACGTCCGGCCGCAGCCTGCACGCGCAGGAGATCGCCTTCAATGACATCCGCACCACCCTGCAGGCGCTGATCGCCATCTACGACAACTGCAACAGCCTGCACACCAATGCCTACGACGAGGCGATCACCACGCCGACCGAGGAAAGCGTTCGGCGTGCGATGGCGATTCAGTTGATCATCAATCGGGAATGGGGCCTGGCGAAAAACGAGAACCCCAACCAAGGCGCGTTCATCATCGAGGAACTGACCGAGCTGGTCGAGGAGGCCGTGCTCTCGGAGTTCGAGAAGATCGCTGAGCGGGGGGGTGTGCTTGGCGCGATGGAGACCGGCTATCAGCGCGGCAAGATCCAGGAAGAGAGCATGCACTACGAGATGCTCAAGCACACCGGCGAGTATCCGATCATCGGCGTGAATACCTTCCGCAACCCCAGTGGCGACACCATCCCCGAAACGCTTGAACTGGCACGCTCGACGGAGGAGGAGAAACAGTCGCAGTTGCAGCGCCTGCAGGACTTCCATCAGCGTCACCAGTCAGAAGCACCGGCCGCGCTCCAGAGGCTGCGCAATGCAGTGATCGAGAACCGCAATGTATTTGAAGTGCTGATGGACGCGGTGCGCGTGTGCTCACTGGGTCAAATCACCTCGACCTTGTTCGAGGTGGGTGGCCAGTACCGCCGGAACATGTGAAGGCTGCGGGCTCGCCGGGACGGGCTGGCAGCCTTTCCCGGCGAGCCAATCAGCGCATTGGCTCAAGTGGATATCGGGATGAACCTGCAGCATCCCGCACGCCTGCCGGCAGAACCCCTTCCCCCAAAGCCAAACACCCCAGGGCATTTTGCCGCTGGGGTGTTGTG
>CAMLSD010000185.1 GCA_946482595.1 uncultured Comamonadaceae bacterium | reverse complement strand
ATCTGGAACTTCGCGAACATCGGGAACGCGGTGAAGATCGCCAGCGTCACGGTGAACAGCGGCACCAGGGCAATGATGGTCGTGAAGGTCAGGCTGCTCGCAGTGAGGCCCAGCCGGTCTTCACGGAAGCGCAGCCGCAGCGTCCTGAGGGTGTCGAGCCAGGGCCATTCCTGCAGGGTCTGGACCAGCTTCTGGAGCAACTGTGCTGTCCGCTCGCGCCATGAGATGGGAAGGGCCATGGGCAGGGCCTTGGTGAAACGCATGGCCGGTATGATGCCATCGATGAATCGCTGGACTGTTGTCGACTGGACCCGTGCGTTGGCACTGGGCAGCCTGCTCGGGCTGATCGTGCTGGGCCTGGCCTGGGAATTGTGGCTCGCGCCGCTGCGCCCGGGCGGCTCGTGGCTGGTGCTGAAGGTGCTGCCGCTGACCATTCCGGTGGCCGGCATCCTCAAGAACCGCATGTACACCTACCGCTGGGTCAGCCTGCTGGTGTGGGTCTACTTCACCGAGGGGGTGGTCCGGGCCACGAGCGACCGCGCACCCAGCGCCTGGTACGCCCTGCTCGAGGTCATCCTGTGCCTGGTGCTGTTCACCGCGTGCGCGCTGCATGTGCGCTGGCGGCTGAAGCAGGCCGCGGCACGCTCCGCAACCCCTTCACCGCAGACCCCATGAGCGCCCTCCTCCACGCCCTGGCCGAAGCCCTCGGCCCCAGCCACGTCCTCCACGACGGCGATCTCAGCGCCTACGAACTCGACTGGCGGCGTCGCTACCGCGGCCGGGCCCTGGCCGTGGTGCGCCCGGCGTCGGCCGCCGAGGTGGCCAGCGTGGTGAAGCTGTGCGGCGCGCACGGGGCGAGCATCGTGCCCCAGGGTGGCAACACCGGCCTGGTGGGTGCCTCGGTGCCCGACGACAGCGGCACGCAGGTGGTGCTGAGCCTGCAGCGCATGCAGCGCGTGCGCTCGCTCGATCAGGCCAACCTCACGATGACCGTCGACGCCGGCTGCATCCTGCAGTCATTGCAGGAAACCGCCGCATCGCATGGCCTGCTGTTCCCGCTCAGCCTGGCCGCCGAAGGCAGTTGCACCATCGGCGGCAACCTGGCGACGAACGCCGGGGGCACCCAGGTGCTGCGCTACGGCAATGCGCGCGAGCTGTGTCTCGGGCTGGAGGTTGTCACGGCCGATGGCGAGATCTGGGACGGCCTGAGCGGCCTGCGCAAGGACAACACCGGCTACGACCTGCGCGACCTGTTCATCGGCAGCGAGGGCACGCTGGGCATCATCACCGGCGCCACGCTCAAGCTGCACCCGCGCCCGGCCGCGCGAATGACGGCGCTGGCGGCCGTGCCGTCGCTGGCCGACGCGGTGAAGCTGCTGCAGTCGGCCCAGGCACGCCTGGGCGCCGGCCTCACCGGTTTCGAGGTGATGAGCGAATTCTGCCTCACCCTCGTGGCGCGTCACTTCCCGCAGTTGCGTCAGCCCTGGGCCAGCCCGTCACCGTGGGCTGTGCTGCTGGAGCAGTCCGACACCGAATCCGAATCCCACGCGCGCCAGTTGTTCGAATCGCTGCTCGAATCGGCCTTTGAGCTGGGCATCGTGACCGATGCGGTCATCGCCGAAAGCCTGGAGCAGTCCCACGCGCTGTGGCACCTGCGCGAGTCCATTCCGCTGGCCCAGGCCGAAGAAGGCCTGAACATCAAGCACGACATCTCGGTGCCGGTGTCGCGCATTCCGGAGTTCGTCGATCACACCGACGCCACCCTGAAGCAGGCCTTCACCGGGGTGCGACTGGTGAACTTCGGCCACCTGGGTGACGGCAATCTGCACTACAACGTGCAGGCGCCCGAAGGAGTGGCCGCCGCCGAGTTCCTGGCGTCGCATGAAAAGGCAGTCAATGCGATCGTCTATGACGCAGTGATGCGGTTCGGAGGCTCGATTTCTGCCGAACACGGCATCGGTGCACTGAAGCGGGACGAACTGGTTCGGCGCAAGTCGCCGGTGGCCCTGAAGCTGATGCGCTCGATCAAGGCGGCGCTCGATCCGCAGGGGCGGCTCAACCCGGGACGCATGCTCTGATTCCTGTGCGTTCGCGCCGCGGGCTCAGGGCCGAACGCGACTACTGCACCGGGCCCTTGAGCCCTGCGGGCAGCGGCAGGGCCATCACCTCGACACCCTCCTCGATCAGCGCGAGGGTGTCTTCACGGGTCGCCTGGCCGCGTATGCCGCGGGCGTCGGCCTCACCATAGTGGATGCGTCGGGCTTCTTCGGCAAAGCGCTCCCCCACATCTTCAGTGTGTTTGAGCACATGCTGCACGGCCTGCATCCACAGTGCCTGGAGTTCGGCACTGGCCGGTACGCCGGCGGCCACGGTGCCTTCGGCAGGCGCCACGGCCTGGGCCGGCGCCTCGCGCGCACCCGAGAGATTCAGCCGCGGCGCCGAAGGCAGCTTCTGGACGGCCGTGTCGCCGCAGACCGGACATTCGACCAGCCCACGCTGCAGCTGCGACTGGAAATCCTCCTCGGAGGCAAACCAGCCTTCGAAGCCATGCGCGTGGCGGCACTGGAGGTTGAGCACCTTCATGGCAGGATTATGGCGGGTGCGAGGTGACCCCGACCGGGGGTCGGATCAATCCCGGACCGGCGCAGGGGCTGGCCGGAGCCGGTCGCTCAGCCGCGTTGGCGTCGCAGGTAACGCCACACGAAACCCGGGAACGCCAACGTGAAGAACAGCGACAGCGCCACGGCATAGAACTCCCAGCCCTGGGGCTGGCGCTGGCCCACCCGCGCCTCGAGCGCAAACCCGATCAGCAAGACCAGCCCGAACAGCAGCAGCAGTTCCAGCAGGCGCCAGCCCAGGTGCTTGGGAGCACGGGCCGGTCCGACCACAAACAGCCGCTCATTGACGAATGGCAGGTTGGCTGCCACAGCAGCCGCCAGCAGCACCAGCCAGACCGACGCTGTCTGATCCACCGATCAACCCGCCAGCGCCTTGGCCACGGCCTGGGCGCACATGGCCATCAGGCCGCCCGGCAGCACACCGAACAACAGCACCGCCAGGCCATTGGCTGACAGCACGGCGCGCGCGTCCATCGAACTGGCGATGGGCTGGGTGTCGGTGGCCTCGTCGAAGTACATGACCTTGACGATGCGCAGGTAGTAGAACGCCCCGACCAGCGACAGCATCACTGCAAACACGGCCAGCCAGATGTAGAGCTCGACGTTGGTCGACACCAGTGCCTGCAGCACCGACAGCTTGGCGTAGAAGCCGACCGTCGGCGGAATGCCGGCCAGCGAGAACATCGAGATGGCCATCACCGCGGCATACCAGGGGCTGCGCTGGTTCAGGCCCTTGAGGTCGGCAATCTCCTCGGCCTCGAAGCCTTCACGGGCCAGCAGCATGATCACGCCGAAGCTGCCCAGCGTGGTGAGCACGTAGGTCACCACGTAGAACATGGCCGAGCTGTAGGCATTGCCGGCTGACAGCGTGTTGCCGCTGACCACACCGCAGGCCAGGCCCAGCAGCATGAAGCCCATCTGCGAGATGGTCGAGTAGGCCAGCATGCGCTTGAGGTTGCTCTGCGCGATGGCCGCCAGGTTGCCGACGATCATCGAGACAACCGACAGCACGATCAGCATCTGCTGCCAGTCGGGCGCCAGGCCGAACATGCCCTCGACCAGCAGCCGGATGCAGATGGCAAAGGCCGCGATCTTGGGCGCACCGGCGATCAGCAGCGTGATGGCGGTGGGGGCGCCCTGGTACACGTCAGGCACCCACATGTGGAAGGGTGCGGCACCCAGCTTGAAGGCAAGACCCGCCACCACGAACACCACACCGAACACCAGCACCTGCTCATTGATCTGGCCGGTGTTGATCGCGGCAAAGACCTCGCCCAGATCGAGCGATCCGGTGGCGCCGTACATCATCGACATGCCGTACAGCAGGAAGCCGCTGGCCAGCGCCCCCAGCACGAAGTACTTCATGGCAGCTTCGGTGGCACCCACATGGTCGCGACGCAGCGCGGCCAGGGCATACAGCGACAGCGACATCAGCTCCAGGCCGAGGTAGATGACCAGGAAGTTGTTGCCCGAGATCATCACCATGATGCCCAGCAGGGCAAACAGGCTCAGCGTGAAGAGCTCACCGCCGCGCATCATGTCGCGCGACGACGCATAGCCGCGGGCGTAGACCAGGGACACGAAGGTCGCCACCGTGGCAAAGAACTCCAGCAGGTTGCCCATCGGGTCATTGACCACCATGCGCTGCATGCCGTAGATGGTCTTGCCATCGAGGTAGTAGCCCATGAAGTAGGCCAGCTGCATGGCACCCACCACGCCCAGCCCCGCCAGGGTGAGCACGTAGGTCGTGGTGCGCTTCGGGTCCGTCAGGAACACGTCGATCAGGGCAATGGCGCAGGCCAGCGCCAGCAGCGTGATCTCCGGATAGACGGCGATCCAGTTCAAGTCATTCATCGGGGTATCGCCTTGTCAGTTCAACTGGCCGAGAGCTTGGTCTGCGCGACATGCTTGAGCAGGTCGATGACCGAGTGGTGCATCACGTCGGTGAAGGGCTTGGGATACAGGCCCATCCACAGCACCGCGATCGCCAGCAGGGCCAGCATCAGGTATTCGCGCGAATTGATGTCGGTGAGCGCACGCACGTCGTCGTTGGCGACATCACCGAAATAGACCCGCTTGAACATCCACAGTGTGTAGGCCGCACCGAACACGAGTGTCGTGGCCGCCAGCGCGCCGATCCAGAAGTTCACCTTCACGGCCCCCAGGATCACCATCCATTCGCCGACAAAACCACCGGTCCCCGGCAGGCCGCAGTTGGCCATCGCGAAGAACAGCGCGAATGCCGCGAACTTGGGCATGGTGTTCACGACACCGCCGTAGGACGAGATCTCGCGCGAATGCACACGGTCGTAGAGCACACCGATGCACAGGAACATCGCGCCCGAGACGAAACCGTGCGAGATCATCTGCACGATCGCCCCCGACACCGCCAGTTCATTGAACATGAAAAAGCCGAGCGTCACGAAACCCATGTGGGCGATCGATGAATACGCGACGAGCTTCTTCATGTCCTGCTGGACCAGCGCGACCAGGCCGATGTAGAGCACCGCGACGAGGGACAGCGCCACGATGAACCAGCCCAGCTCGCGGCTGGCGTCCGGCACGATGGGCAGCGAGAAGCGCAGGAAACCGTAGGCGCCGAGCTTCAGCATGATGGCGGCCAGCACCACCGAGCCGCCCGTGGGTGCCTCGACGTGTGCGTCGGGCAGCCAGGTGTGTACCGGCCACATCGGCACCTTGACCGCAAACGCCATGAAGAAGGCGCCGAACAGGAGTTTCTGCGCGTCGATGCCCAGCGGCAGCTTGTGCCAGGTGAGGATGTCGAAGCTGCCACCCGACTTGTAGTACAGGTAGACCAGCGCCACCAGCATCAGCAGCGAACCGAGCAGCGTGTACAGGAAGAACTTGAACGCCGCATACACGCGCCGCGGGCCGCCCCAGATGCCGATGATGATGTACATCGGGATCAGCGTGGCCTCGAAGAACACGTAGAA
>CAMLSD010000184.1 GCA_946482595.1 uncultured Comamonadaceae bacterium | reverse complement strand
GCCCCGCCAGGGGCGAAACGGCAGCAGATGAGCGGGCGAGGGAGCGCCCCCCGGGCGTGTGCAGCCCACCGCGACCTGCCGCCCGCCCCGTCACCCCGGCCGTGTCATCGCCAGCGGGTCGATCCAACGTTCATAGTCTTCGGCACTCACATGGCCACCCTCCACCGCTGCTTCACGCAGCGTGATGCCGTGCACATGCGCCGTCTTGGCAATCAGGGCGGCCCGGTCATAGCCGATGTGGCGGTTCAGGGCGGTCACCAGCATCAGGTTGCGCTCGAGGTGTTCGTCGATGACCGCCTCGTTGGGGCCCAGTCCACGGGCACAGAACAGGTCGAACGCGTGGACTGCATCGCTCAGCAGATCGATGCTTTCCATCACGTTGTGCACCATCACCGGCTTGTAGACATTGAGCTGCAGGTGGCCCTGGCTGCCGGCAAAGGCCACCGCCGCGTCGTTGCCGAACACCTGCACGCACACCATCGTCAGCGCTTCGCACTGCGTCGGGTTGACCTTGCCGGGCATGATGGACGAGCCCGGTTCGTTCTCGGGAATGAGCAGCTCGCCGATCCCGCAGCGTGGCCCGCTGGACAACAGGCGCACATCATTGCCCAGCTTCATCAGCCCGCCCGCCAGCGTGCGCAGCGCCGCGGACATCTGCACCAGCGCGTCATGCGCCGCCAGGGCAAAGAATCGGTTGTCGGCGCTGCGAAACGGCCGGCCGGTCAGGCTGGCCAGGTGCAGCGCAGTCAGCTCGCCAAAACGCGGATGGGCGTTCAGCCCGGTCCCGACCGCCGTGCCACCGATGGCCAACTCATGCAGCGCCGGCAGGGACTGGTGCAACGCCTGCATGCCGAAGTCGATCTGCGCGACCCAGGCGCCGATCTCCTGGCCCAGCGTGATCGGGGTGGCGTCCTGCATGTGCGTGCGCCCGGTCTTGACCAGGTGGTCATACTGCAGGGCCTTGGCGGCCAGTGTCTGGCGCAGTGCCGCCAGCGCCGGCAACAGCCGCTCGTGCAGCATGTCGACCACCGCCACGTGCATGGCCGTCGGGAAGGTGTCGTTGGACGACTGCCCCCGATTCACATGGTCGTTCGGATGCACCGGCTGCTTGCTGCCGATCGTGCCGCCGGCCATCTCGATGGCACGGTTGGCGATCACCTCGTTGGCATTCATGTTCGACTGGGTGCCTGACCCGGTCTGGAAGACCACCAGCGGAAAGTGATCGTCCAGGCGGCCGTCGATCACCTCGTCGGCGGCGCGCACGATCAGCGCGGCCAGCGGCGCCGGCAGTTCGCCCAGCTCGGCATTGGCCTGGGCCGCTGCCTTCTTGAGCAGGCCGAGCGCACGGATCATCGGGCGCTGCCACCGGAAGCGCGCCACCCCGATCGGGAAGTGATGCACCGAGCGCTGCGTCTGGGCACCCCAGTAGCGGTCGGCCGGCACGGCCACGGCCCCCATCGAATCGGATTCAGTGCGCATGCCTGCGTTGGGTTCAGTGCTCATGAGACTCGCCTCCGCTCGGGGTGCGCCCCGGCGCTGGCCGGTCGCTACGGGTTGGCCGGATCGAGCCAAGCCCGGCCCGGCCGGTTCATTGTGTGCCTGTGTGGCGCACGCTCACTCGCCGCGCCGCTTCTTGCGGGCGCGGCCCGCCAGCAGGCGGTCGAACAAGGCATTGGGCAGCAGGCGCATCAACTTGGCCACGACCCCCATCTGCCAGGGAATCACCCGATAGCTCACGCCGGCCTGCACCGCGCGAAAGGCCCGGTCGGCGAACTCGTCGGCACTCAGCAGGAAGGGCATGCTGTAGGGGTTCTCGCGCGTGAGCGGCGTGTCGATGTAGCCGGGGCAGATCGTGCACACCTTGACGTCGTCGGGACGCAGCTCGCCGCGCAGGCTTTCGCAGTAGCTCACCACGGCGGCCTTGCTGGCGCAGTAGGCACCATGGCCAGGCAGGCCGCGGATCGCCGCGACGCTGCCGATGCCCACCAGCGTGCCCGAGCGCCGCTGGCGCATCGCGGTGATGAAAGGCTGGAAGGTGGCCGCCATGCCGAGGTTGTTGGTCTCGAAGGTGGCGCGGATGACGTCGAGGTCGTCGAAGATCGCCGTGTCCACACCCACGCTGATGCCGGCATTGGCAATCACGACGTCAGGCACCCCCTGGCGCTCGATGCAGGCCCGCCCGGCAGCGGTGATGCCCTCGATGTCGCGCACGTCGGCCGCATACACGGCCACCCCAGCCGGATCGAACCCCTGGGCCCGCACCCACGCCTCGGTCTCGGCCGAGCGCCGCGCCACCAGCGCCAGTCGGTAGCCCGCCCGGTGATAGCGTGCCGCCAGGGCCTGGCCGATCCCGCTGGAGGCCCCGGTGATGAAGACCAGTGGCTGACTCACGGCGAACTCCCGGCCGCGCGCGCAGGCAATGTGCCGCGCACCTGCCCCTGCAGCTCCAGCACCCGGTCGAGGTGGCTGTACTTCATCGACTGGCCGGTCACCTGCATCGCGCCCTGGCGCAACAGCACCGGCAGATGGGACTGCACACGCTCCTGATCGGGGAACAGGTGCAGGAACTCCCCTTCGAACTCGAGCCGCTGTGCCTGCGGGCTGCCAGGTGGGCCGGAGGCCTCGCGCACCACCCGCGCACCACCGATCAGCTGCACCTCGCTGCCGTCGCCATTGGCCAGCGCACGCCTGGCCGTGGCCACCAGCGGTCGACCCTGCTCGTCGACCGAGCGCACCCGCACCTCGTCGATCTCCAGGATGTCGGTGTCGGGGTAGTGCCGCATTTCCTTGCCCTCGAGGTAGGTGCGCGGCCGACCGGCCGGCGTGAAATGCTGTACCGAAAAGCGCTCCATCGTGTAGTCGGGCTCGTGCCGCGGCGCGGCCTGGGCGCGGGGGGCCTCGGCCACCGGGGTGTTCTTCACCAGCCAGTAGGTGCCGCCCGCCAGCAGCGCCATCAGCACCACCGGCAGCGAAGCCGTGGCCTGGTCGACAAAACTCGCCCAGCGCGACGGACGGGGCGTCACGCGTGGCGCCGCCGATGGCGCCAGGCGGGTCGACGCCGTGGCGGTATCGCTCATGCAGTGCCACCCGCGCGGTCGGCCTGGCCGTCGTCCAGCGTCTGCAGGTGGCCGTGCAGCAGGTCGGCATACCGCCCGCCGGCCACCAGCAGCAGGTCGCAGAACTCGCGCGCCGCGCCGCGGCCACCGGGTGCGGCTGTCACATGGTGAACGGCGGCCAGCGCCTCCGCGTGGGCGCCCGGCGGCGCACAGGCCAGCCCGGCCCGCACGAGCAGCGGCAGGTCGGGCCAGTCGTCGCCGATCGCGGCCACCTGATGCCAGCCCAGACCCAGCCGGTCCAGCAAGGATTGCGCGGCCGCCAGCTTGTCATGCACGCCAAATGCCGCCTCCTGCACGCCCAGGTCGGCCAGGCGACGCCGCACTGCCGGCGAGTCCCGTCCGGTGATCACCGCCACCGTGATGCCCACCCGGCCCAGCAGCTTCAGGCCATGGCCATCCAGCACGTGAAATGCCTTGAAGGTCTCGCCGTGTTCGCCGATGTAGAGCTGGCCGTCGGTCAGCACCCCGTCGACGTCGAACAGCGCCAGGCGAATGCCCTGCCCGCGCAGCAGCAGCTCGGCAGGGAAGTTCAGCCGGGGCGTCAGCTCGCGCATCAGATGACCTTGGCCCGCATCAGGTCGTTGAAGTTCAGCGCGCCGACCAGCCGGTCTTCGGCATCGACCACCAGCACCGCCGTGATGCGGGCGTCTTCCATCAGGTCGGCGGCATCCACCGCCAGCGCGTCGTCGCGCACGATGCGTGGCCGCCGCGTCATGACGTCGGCCGCCGTGAGGGCGCGCAGGTCACGCCCCTGTTCGATGAGGCGCCGCAGGTCGCCGTCGGTGAACACGCCGGTGACCACCCCACCCGCGTCGACCACCGCTGTGGCCCCCAGCCCCTTGGCCGACATCTCGCGCATCATGTCGGTGAAGCCGGTGTCGGCCGTCACACGCGGCACGGCGTCGCCCTGGCGCATCACGTCGCGCACATGGGTGAGCAGCTTGCGCCCCAGCGCGCCACCCGGGTGCGAGCGTGCAAAGTCTTCGGCGCGGAAGCCGCGGGCATCCAGCAGGGCCACCGCCAGCGCATCGCCCAGCGCGAGCTGGGCGGTGGTGCTGGCCGTCGGGGCCAGGTTGAGCGGGCAGGCTTCCTTGTCGACCGAGGTGTCAAGCACGATGTCGGCATGGCGGCCCAGCGAGGAGTCCAGCCGGCCGGTCAGGGCCACCAGCGTGACGCCCAGGCGCTTGAGCACCGGCAGGATCGCGGTCAGCTCCTCGCTTTCGCCGGAGTTCGAGATCGCCAGCACCAGGTCGGCGGCGGTGATCATGCCCAGGTCACCATGGCTGGCTTCGGCCGGGTGCACGAACAGCGCCGGGGTGCCGGTGGAGGCCAGCGTGGCGGCGATCTTGCGCCCCACATGGCCACTTTTGCCCATGCCCATCACGGCCACGCGGCCGCTGCAGGCCAGCATCGCCTCGGCCGCCCGTGCAAAGGCTTCACCCTGGCGGGCCTTGAGGCCCAGCAAGGCCTGCGCCTCGATGTCCAGCGTTTCGCGTGCCAGGTCGATGGCACGCTGCGGGTCGAAACGGCCGCCAGTGGGCGTGGAGGAAAAACGTTCTGTCACGGGCTGCGGGCGCTCGTTTACGATGGCTGGATTCTAGGCGTGCCGGCCCGCACCGCGCTGCGGTCGGCCAGGCGGGCCGCGGCACGCTCCACTTCGCTTCCTGATGGCATCCACCCTCGAACTGGTTCTGCTGTACCTGCTGGCCGCGGTCATCGGCGTCGTGGCCTGCCGCTCGCTCAAGCTGCCGCCGATGCTGGGCTACCTGGCGGTGGGCATCCTGATCGGACCCAACGCGCTGGCGCTGGCCAAGGATTCCGCCGGCATCCACTACCTCGCCGAGTTCGGGGTGGTGTTCCTGATGTTCGTCATCGGGCTGGAATTCAACCTGCCCAAGCTGCGCAGCATGCGCAAGGTGGTGTTCGGGCTCGGCCTGAGCCAGGTGACGCTGACCGTGCTGGCAACCGTGGCATTCAATGCCCTGCTGGCCTGGGGCTTTGCACTGGCGGGGCGGCAGTGGGGCCTGGGCTGGCAGTCGGCCGTGGCCCTGGGCGGCGCCCTGGCGATGTCGTCCACCGCGATCGTCGTGAAGCTGATGGCCGAACGGCTCGAGATGGAAAGCGAACATGGCCGGCGGGTGATGGGCGTGCTGCTGTTCCAGGATCTCGCCGTGGTGCCCTTCCTGGTGCTCATTCCGGCCTTGGGTGCGTCCACCGACCACCTGGCCCGCGACATGGGCCTGGCCTTGCTGAAGGCTGCCGCGTTGCTCACCGTGCTGCTGGTCGGTGGCCAGCGGGTGATGCGCTGGTGGCTCACGCTCGTGGCCCGCCGCAAGAGCGAGGAGCTGTTCATCCTGAACCTGCTGCTGGTCACGCTCGGGCTGGCCTGGCTGACCGAACATGCCGGGCTGTCGCTGGCGCTGGGCGCCTTCGTGGCCGGCATGCTGATCGCCGAGACCGAATACAAGCA
>CAMLSD010000183.1 GCA_946482595.1 uncultured Comamonadaceae bacterium | reverse complement strand
CTGCACCTGCACCTGCACCTGCACCTGCGCCTGCGCCAGCTCCAGCCCCCGATGAATCCACTGGCCCCGTCTCGGGTTCGGTGCAGGCCCGCCTGGCCGCCAGCCGGATCATCGGCCCGGCACCGCTGGCTGTTCACTTCGATGCCACCGGCACCACCATCTCGAGCGCGAACGGCGCCCACCCCTTCCACCATGTGCGCTACGAGTTCGACTTCGGTGACGCGCGCGGCCAGACCTGGCCCATTTCCGGCCTGAGCAGGAACACCCAGACCGGCGGGCCCATCGCCGCCCACGTGTATGACCTCCCGGGCACCTACACCGTGCGTGTGCGTGCGCGAGACCACTCGGGGGGCGTGTCCGAGACCACGTTGAACATCACCGTGCAGGACCCGGACAGCACCTATGCCGGCACGCGTACGGTGTGCGTTTCCACCAGCGGCCTTTTCGCCGGCTGCCCCGCTGGCGCCGCGCAGCAGAACGCGTTGCCCGACAGCGCGTCCTACAGCGGTCGCCGGGTGTTGCTGCGTCGCGGCGAGAGCTTCGGCGCCATCCACATTCCCCACGGTGCCAGCAATGTGCAGATCGGCGCCTTTGGCTCGGGTGCCGCCAAACCGACCGTCGCCAGGGTGGGCATCGGCACCATCCAACCGAATTCGTCCGCCTTCCCCAGCGACATCTCGGTATCCGATCTCTCGATCGCCGGCGGTATCGAGTTGTACGCCACCGCCTCACGGCTGCTGTTCTACCGCAACGACCTTGGCACTCAGGGCGCTGGCCTGACCGCGCAGATCAATCTGGACGGTGCGCTGGCCTACATCGCGCAGCATCACTCGCTCCCGCGTGACCAGTACCATCAGCCGCGCGAGATCTTCGTGGTCGAGAACCGTGCCCACGGCAGCACAGCCAACCCGCTCGTCAACATGATCGGCGTGGGCTCGCGCTTCGTCATCATGGGCAACGACATGGGCACAGCCCAGCAGCACACCGTGCGCATCTACGCCATGCACAAGGGATTCATTGCCCACAACGCGCTGCGCGGCCGCTCTTCGGACGGCATCCGCGTGGCGCTCAAGCTGCACTCGGGCGGCCTCGGTGCATACCACGACAACTACGCCATCTCCGGGGACTCCTGGGCCACACGCCAGGTCGTGATCGCCAACAACCGCATGGGCGATACCACCGACAACAACTCGTTCACCGGTGGTGCCAGTCCCGAGAACAATGGTGCGCAGAGTGCGCAGGGCCTGGAGGACGTCGTGCTGGAGAACAACATCTTCTTCCGCGGCCCCAACACGAACACGGAGTTCATCATGATGGGTCGGCGCATGACCACACGTGGCAACACCCGTGCGGACGGTGGCACACCCAACATCAATCAGTTCAACAACTCATACCAGTTGCTCCCGGCCGACTGGAACGGCCCCTACTTCGTACAGTAAGGACATCGAGCCACCGGGACCCGTGCCGTGGCGGACAGGCAGCCAGGCCGCCCTGATGCTGATGGGCCATGGCTCGATCCGCTGAGGCTGGCGTGCCGCCGCCGAGCGGCCAGACCTTGATCCAGGGGCTGCTGGTGCAGGGCCGCAACCCGATCCCGGCCACCGGCCCGTCAAGGACATCAACCACCGGCATGAATGCAGGGAGTGCATGGCCTCAGGCCCCCTCGCCTCCCCTCGCCTCCCCTCGCCTCCCCTCGCCTCGCCTGCTTCCTGCGCGACGCGCCTCGCCCTGGTCGGGCTGGACAGCGGCGTCTTCTGGCAACGCTCGCTGCAGCAGCGCCACGCTGCACACGCCGTCGGGCGATCGTTCAGGGCACCCGGGCCAGCGCCTGAACGTAAGGCGCGTGGTGCATCAGGTCGTCCCACGGCATGGGGGCTGTCTGCGGCAGCAGGTCGAGCCGACGGGATTCGCTGTCGGGGCTGGGCTGCCACTCGCCGCGCTGGCGTGCCGCCTGCAGGCCATCGAGCAGTTCGTCGAGTGGTCGGCCTGCTTCGACCAGCGACTGATTGCACAGGAGCACCAGATCGCAGCCGGCATTGAGCGCCTTCACCGCGCCCTGCACGGCGTCACCCATCACGGTGGCGCCCTTCATGCTGAGGTCGTCGCTGAAAACCGCCCCGGTGAACCCCAGACGTCCCCGCAGGATGTCCTGCAGCCAGCGTGCCGAGAAACCGGCCGGTGCGGCGTCGACCTTGGGATAGATCACGTGCGCGGGCATCACGGCCGACAATGACGTGCTCAGCCAGCCGTAGGGCAGCGCGTCGTCGGCAAGGATGGCCTTCAGGGAGCGCTTGTCGACCGGCACGTCCACGTGCGAGTCGGCCGCCACATAGCCGTGACCGGGAAAATGCTTGCCGCAGTTGTGCATGCCGGCCAGCAGCAGCCCGTGCATCAGGCTCTTGGCCAGCAATGTGGCCACGCGGGCGTCGCGATGGAAGGCACGATCGCCGATGACACCGCTCGGACCATGGTCGAGATCGAGCACGGGCGTGAAACTGAAGTCCACGCCGCATGCGCGCAACTCGGCGGCAAGCACATACCCGCATGCCGTCGCCGCATCGGTGGCCCGCAGGGCGTCCTGCATCCACAACTCACCCAGCACGCGCATGGGCGGCAGGTGCGTGAAACCATCCGTGCGGAAGCGCTGCACGCGCCCGCCTTCATGGTCGACACAGATCAGCACGTCCGGACGCAGCGCACGGATCTCGCTGGTCAGTGCCGTGAGCTGGCGGCGATCTTCCCAGTTGCGTGCGAACAGGATCAGCCCGCCGGTCAGCGGATGCTGCAGGCGGCGTCGATCGGCATCCGACAGTGCCGTGCCGGCGATATCGATCACGACGGGTGCGTGCTCGGCATGAAGCGGCGCGCCGGAAGTAGCGTGAGGCATGGGTCAGTCCTTGGTTTCCACCACCACAAAGCTGGCGGCATAGTCGGTTTCGTCGGTCACGCTCACATGCGCACTCAGCCCGCGTTCGGCACACCAGGCGGCCAGCTCGCCGTGCAGGCGGATCTCAGGCTTGCCGCTGGGCGCCTTGACGATCTCGCAGGCACGCCAGGTCATGGGCATGCGCATGCCCAGACCGATGGCCTTGGAGAAGGCCTCCTTGGCCGAGAAACGGGTGGCCAGGTAGCTCACACCCCGCGCACGCACCTTGGCCATGCGGGCCCGGAATACCTCGATCTCGTGCGGCCCGAGCACCTTCAGCGCAAATCGTTCACCATGACGGCCGAGCGCGGCGTCGATGCGACGCACATCGCAAATGTCGGTCCCGATGCCGTAGATCACGCGGCACGCCGGGCCAGCAGGGCCTCGGTCTTGAAGTCGGCAATCGCCTGGCGCAGCCCGACAAATACAGCATGGCCGATCAGCGCATGACCGATGTGAAGCTCGCTCACTTCCGGCAGGGCGGCGATCGCCGCGGTGCTGCTCGGCCCGGGGTGAGGCGGGGGCCGGTCCCACACGGCGAGCCCGTGGCCGGCATTGGTCTGCAGGCCGAGTGAACGCCCCACACGCAGCCCTTCGCGCAGGCGTTCGATCTCGTGGGCCATGGCAGCGCCATCCTGGCCCCACCAGGCATTGGCATACGCCCCTGTGTGCAGTTCGATGCATGGGGCCCCGGCACGCGCGCTCGCCTCGATCTGGGCCGGGTCAGCACCGATGAACAGCGAGACTCGGCAGCCCGCCGCGGCCAGGCGGCCACAGGCTTCACGGACCCGGTCGAAGTTGCCGGCCACGTCCAGGCCCCCTTCGGTGGTGACTTCCTGACGGCGCTCAGGCACCAGGCATACATGCTCCGGGCGTGTGCGCTCGATCAGGGCGAGCATCTCGTCGGTGACGGCGGCCTCGAAGTTCAGGGGCACCTGGATCGCCGCCTTCAGCCGCACCACGTCTTCATCGCGGATGTGGCGACGGTCTTCGCGCAGGTGAAAGGTGATGATGTCCGCGCCGGCCTGCACGGCCAGTTCGGCTGCGGCAACCGGATCGGGGAAGCGCCCGCCCCGCGCATTGCGCAGCGTGGCCACGTGATCGATGTTGACACCCAGCAGCGGGGTGTCGTTCGGAGGTGCGAAGATCATTTGTGCGGCAGTTCCATCATGAGTTGGCGCGTGCGCAGGACAGGCGAGCCCAGATGATAGTGAAGCAGCGGGCGCAGCGCGCCCTTGAGTTCGGGCAGGGCCTCGCCGCAGGCAGCCTGCAGGGCCTCGAGCTGGTCGGACTCGAGCGCCGACTGCAGCGCCTGCATGACCGAACCCCGGACCGCGGCAATCGACTGCGGCGTCGCCTCCACCACGCCTGAATCGCCGTGCAGCTGGTAGTGCCGACCGGCATCGACGTCCGACTGCGTGGCGGTGACGAGGTGCAGTTCGGGCAGCACGCCCATTTCGTTCAGCAGCGTGAGTTCAAAGGCGCGCAGGGCCGCCTGCACCCGCGTTTCATCGTTGCGACCGAGCTCGGGCAGGGTCCGTGCATAGGCGTCGAACAGCTGCGGATGGGCATCGGCACGGGCCAGCAGGCGCATCAGCAGTTCATTGAGGTAGAACCCGGTGAACAACGCCGCCCCGGTGAGCATGGCCAGCCCGCCGGCCCACTCGGCCCCCTTGAGCGTGTGCACCTCGGCGCCCTCTTCGTCGCGGCTGCTGTAGCCCACGATCAGGCGCTGGAACGGCAGCAGCACGGATCGCAGTTGCGAATAGGGTCGCTTGGCGCCCTTCGCGACCACGGCCACACGGCCGTGCTCTCGCGTGAAGAGGTCGAGGATGAGACTGGACTCGCTCCAGTCATAGTGGTGAAGCACATAGGCCGGCTCACCGGTCACACGATGCGTGTGCCGGCGCACCCCGCCGGACTTACTCGTAGCCATAGGAGCGCAGGCGCTCCTCGTCGTCGGCCCAGCCCGAACGCACCTTGACCCACAGCTCGAGGAAGACCTTGGCATCCATCAGCTTCTCGAGCTCCTGGCGGGCTTCGCTGCCGATGCGCTTGAGGCGCTCGCCGCCGTCGCCGATGATCATGCCCTTGTGCGCATCGCGCTCGACGATGATGGTCGCGGCAATGCGGCGCAGCCGCCCCTCCTCCTCGAAGCGGTCGATCACCACCGTCGAGGTGTAGGGCAGTTCGTCGCCCGTCAGCCGGAACAGCTTTTCCCGGACGATCTCGCTGGCCAGGAAGCGGTCGCTGCGGTCGGTGAGCGCATCTTCCTCGTACCACCAGGCCTGCTCTGGCAGGTAGGGCCGCACGATCTTCAGCAGCCGGTCGACGTCGTCCTGGCGCTTGGCCGTCAGCGGCACGAACTCGACGAACGGGTGACGCTCCTGCATGCCCTTCAGCCACGGCGCGAGTTCAGCCCGGCGCACCACCTTGTCGAGCTTGTTGGCCACCAGGACCACCGGCTTGCCCTCAGGCACCAGCGCCAGCACCTTGGCATCGTCCATGCCGTAGCGTCCGGCCTCGACCACGAACAGCACCACGTCGACATCGGCCACCGAGGAACGGACGGTGCGATTGAGCGTGCGGTTCAGTGCGTTGCCGTGCCTCGTCTGGAACCCTGGCGTGTCGACGAACACGAACTGCGCGTCTTCCACCGTGCGGATGCCGGTGATGCGGTGGCG
>CAMLSD010000182.1 GCA_946482595.1 uncultured Comamonadaceae bacterium | reverse complement strand
AAGACCAAACGCGCACGTTTCATTCACCGGCTGCAGGAGCGCGGTGTGCCGCAGGCGGCGATCGACCGCATGACCTGCCCCATCGGTGTGCCCGGCATCGAGGGCAAGGAGCCCGAGGTGATCGCGGTCGCGGTGGTGGCACAGCTGCTGCAGCAGACCGCGCCCGCCGGCTGACGCCCGGGCGGGCCGGCGCCCTCCACGCACAGGCCACGCGGCTCAGGCGCGCAGCTTGAGCATCAGCGTGACGGCCGCGGCAATGCCTTGCTCGATCTCGAGAAAGTCGGCGAAGTCCTTGCCGAACAGCGGCGACGCATTCCAGTTCTGCGCCTGCAGCGTCTGGCGCCATGCGGGCGTCTGTGTGGCCTGCTGCACCAGCTGGCGCAAGGCCGTGATCTGCTCGGGGCTCAACCCCCCGGGCGCAAACACGCCGCGCCAGTTGGCCAGTTCGGTGTCCACGCCCTGCTCGCGCAGCGACGGCACGCCGAACAGCGAACGACGGGACGACACCGCCAGCGGCAGCAGCGATCGATCCTCGAAACCACTCTTGAACTCGCTGTAGCCGGAGATCGCGACCTGGGCCGCCCCGGTGCGCAACTGCTCGATGGCATCCGGGCCGCTGCTGGTGGGTCGATACTGCAGTTGCGACACGTCCACCCGCACCGCACGGCCGATCATGCCCACCAGCATGTGGTCCACCCCACCGGCGGACCCGCCGGTGAAGACCACGGACGACGGATTGGCGCGCAGGCGCTCGACCAGCGTGCGCACGTCGCGCACCGGCGAGTCGGCTGCGACAGCAAGCACCATGTAGTCGCTCGTCAGACGCGCCACGGGCGTCAGTTGCTTCAGCTTTGCGCCATTGCCGCTGACGGCCAACGCACCCACCATCACCAGCCCGCCCACCAGCAGGGCCGACGGGTCGCCCGCATGGACCTTGACGAACTCGTCCAGCCCGATCGTGCCGCCCTTGCCCCCCTTGTTGGCGTAGTCGACCTTCTGCACCAGCCCCGCCGACGTCATCGCCTGGCCCAGGCTGCGCCCGGTCTGGTCCCAGCCGCCGCCAGGATTGGCCGGAATGTAGATCTGCAACGCAGCCTTGCCACCTGCCGCCGCCGCGGGCGCAGCCAGCACGGCGGCATGCGGCAGCCCACCTGCCACGGCAAGCGCCCCCAGGTGCTTCAGGCAACGACGTCGATCGGTGTGCATGGCTTGCTCCTCGCATGAGATGACTCGATGCTAGGCAGCACGGCACCATCAGGCCTCTGGGTGAACCCTGGCGTTCGTGTCCATGACCTGTCTGGAAGGTGTCAAATGGCTGTCAGGGCGGGCTGGGGCACGCGCAGGGCCGGGTGCATCCGGCAGAAACGACAACGCGCACCGGAGTGCGCGTTGTGTAATGAAGCGGTGGGGTGGCTGATGGGACTCGAACCCACGACGACCAGAATCACAATCTGGGACTCTACCAACTGAGCTACAGCCACCGCAGAGACAGCGATTGTAGCCCAAAGTGGCGGCCTCTTGGCAAGCCGATGATCGGGGTGTTGCCCCGCATCGGGATTCGGCCTGCCTTCATGGCCGCCACGCGGTGCTCGCGCCGTGGCGGCCGGTCTTCACGGCGTGGTGGTGGCCGCGGGCTTCAGCTTGGTTTCGACCTTGAAGCGCTTCTTGAGCGCCTCGTAGTAGGCCTGCGATTCGGCGGTGGCCCAGGCCTGGGCGTACTGGGCGGGCAACTGCTCGGCGCCGGGCAGGTCGGCCCGGCCGGTGACCTGGTTGATGCGAACCACCGCATAGCCCTGGGCGCCGAGGTCCACGCCGGTCCAGGCGGGGAGCTTGTCGGCCTTGGCCTTCAATGCGGCTTCGACGATCTCACGGCCCAGCGTGCCGGGCTGCACGCGCGACACCTTGACCGCCGCGGCCAGCGTGGCGGTATCGGGCGCCTGTTGCCAGGCGGCCAGCTTGGCCTCGCCCTCCTTGCGAGCCAGTTCGGCGGCCTGGCGGGCCACGACACGTTCGCGAACGCGGTCCTTGACCTCGTCGAAGGGCAGCGTGCGGGCCGGTGAGTGGGTCACGATGCGGCCGGACACCAGTTGCTGCGTGCCGAACTCGATCGCCTCGGTGTTGCGCTTGTTGGCAATGCTGTCTGCCGAGAACAGTGCCTCGAGGAAACGGGCGTTCGCCAGCGGGCCGGGCGCATCAGGCGCGGGGGTGCGCAGAACGCGGTCCACCTTCTGGATGCTCAGGCCGAGCTTGTCGGCGGCCGGTTGCAGGCTGTCGGACTGTTCATAGACCAGGTTGCTGAACTGCTCGGCCACCTCGGCATAGCGGGTGCGGGCCTGCTGGTCCTTGACCTCGTCCTCGATCTCGGCCTTCACGGCTTCGAAGGGCTTCTTCTCGCCGCCGCGCAGGTCGGTCACCTGAATGATGTGGTAGCCGAAATCGCTCTCGACCACGTCGCTGATCGCGCCCTTGGCCAGCCCGAACGCAGCGTCCTCGAAGGGCTTGACCATCGCACCACGGCCGAAGAATTCGAGGTCACCGCCATTGGCCGCCGAGCCCGGGTCGTCGGACTGCTTGCGGGCCACGTCGGCAAACGAGGCCGGGTTCTTGCGCAGTTCTTCCAGCAGGGCCTGCGCCTTGGCCTTGGCCTTCTCGCGTTCTGCGGCAGGCGCGTCCTTCTCGGCCTTGACGAGGATGTGGCTGGCGCGCCGCTCCTCGGGGGTGGAGAAGCGGGCGATGTTCTGGTCGTAGTAGGTACGCAGGTCGCCCTCATTGACCTGAATGCCCTTCTTGATGTCAGCCATCGACAGCGTGACGAACTCGACCGACGCCTGTTCGGCCGAGCTGAACAGGCTGGCATTGGCCGGGTCCTTGTAGAAGGCCTGCAGGTCGGCGTCCGTGGGGTTGACCTTGGCGATCTGGTCCTTGGCCTCGAACCGGGCCACCTGGATCTCGCGCTGCTGCAAGAACGCGTCGAGCGCGATGTCGCTGACGGCCTTCGAGGCGGTGGCGCTGCCCTCCACGGTCTGCAGCACCTGGCGGATGGACAGGTCGGAGCGCAGCCGCTCGGCGAACTGCTCCGAGCTCATGCCCTGGGCGCCGAGGATGTCCTTGTTCACGGTGCCGTCAGGGTTGCGCAGGCCGGCGAATTGAGGGTCGGTGGCGAACACACGACGCAGGCGCTCGTCGGACGCGGTCATGTGCAGCTTGTCGGCCGCGGCGAACAACACACGGTCACGCACCAGGGCGTCGAGCACCTGCTGCTTCATCTCGGGGGTGTCGAACATCTTGATGTCCGCACCCGGCATCTGCACGCGCAGCCGCTCGATGTGGTTGCGGTAGGCGTTGTCGAGTTCGGTCTGGGTGATGCGCTCGCCGGCGACCTCGGCCACCGGTTCATTGCCCTCGACGAACTGCGTGTAGCCCTGCACGCCGAAGAACACGAACGACGGGATGATCAGCAGCACCAGGACAAAGAACAGGACACGTGAGTTGTTGCGAACGTAGTCGAACATCGAAAGCCTCTTTAGGTGACGCCTGACGTCGGCGCAGGCTGACCCCGCAACCATCCATCACAACCATCCGTCACAACAAAAAAGGCGAACCTCGGTTCGCCTTCCTGGTCTGCGGACTGCCCTGCAACTGCTTGCCGCCGTGCTGCAGGGCCCTCTGATCTTGTTGGCGGAGTGGACGGGACTCGAACCCGCGACCCCCGGCGTGACAGGCCGGTATTCTAACCAACTGAACTACCACTCCCTGGGATTGTCCTGACCGTCCGGGTGGTGGGTGCTGAGGGGTTCGAACCCCCGACCTACGCCTTGTAAGGGCGCCGCTCTACCAGCTGAGCTAAGCACCCGGGACGGATCAACGATCAGTTCAGTGCGTCCTTGAGGGCCTTGCCCGGACGGAACTTCGGCACCTTGGCGGCCTTGATCTTGATGGTGGCACCGGTGCGCGGATTGCGCCCGCTGCGTGCTGCGCGTTTGCCCACGGCAAACGTGCCAAAACCCACGAGCGACACGGTGCCGCCCTTCTTCAGCGTGGTCCTCACACCGCCGATCACGGCATCCAGGGCGCGTGCAGCCGCTGCCTTGGAGATGTCGGCCTGCTTGGCGATGTGCTCGATCAGTTCCGTCTTGTTCACGAAGTACCCCCTCTCAAAGGTGTCTCACAAATTCTCTCGGCGCCGCCGGTACGGGATGCATCTGCGGGCGTGGCTTTTTGCAACGGTGCTGCGCGACCAATTACAGCCACCACCCCTGGCAGTGTCAAGCAAGGATGCGGATTCTATGCGCATTCGAACCGCTCAAAGAGTGAACATTCCGCGTGAATTCACGCTTGACAAGCGCATGGGTGCGCGCACTGCTCAGGCCGGTAACCGGGTGCATCGCCTCGCCTCGTCATGTGGCTCGGACGGGGGGCGGCGCGGCTCGAACCACCAGCCACACACCCAGGGCCGTGCAGGCCATGCCTGCAAGTGCCAGCAGCCCGAGCGACTCGTCGAACAGCAGCCAGGCCATCACCGCGGTGCAGGGCGGCACGAGGTAGAGCAGGCTGGTGAAGGCTGTCGCGGCGCCACGCTGGATCAGCATGTACATCAGTGAATTCCCGCCGAGTGTGAGCACCAGCACCGACCAGGCCAGCGCGCCAAAGAAGTGGGGATGCGGCACGATGGACTCGGCCTCCAGGGCTGCCAGTGGCAGGCTCAGGACAAAGGCCACGGCCAGCTGTACCGCGTTTCCGGTACGCGGGTCGCCACCCACCACATGCTTTTTCTGGTAAAGGGTTCCGACCGTGATGCTGGTCAAGGCGAACAGCGCCAGCGCCATGCTGGCCAGCGTGACCTCACCGACCCCGAGCTTGTTCCACACCACCATCACGAGACCGGCAAACCCGGCCGCCAGCCCGAGCCACTGGCGCGCACTCACCTGCCCTGCGGTGCCGGCGCGCGGCACACTGAGCCACACCGCAGTGAGCACCGGCTGCAACCCGACGATGAGCGCGATCGTGCCGGCCCCCATGCCCGCCTTGACCGCCGACCAGACCCCGCCGAGATAGCCCGCCTGCATCAGCGCCCCCACGACGGCCAGGTGCATCCACTGCGCGCGGCTGTGCGGCCAGCGCGCACCGGCCAGCCAGGCCCACAGGGCCAGCCCGAGGACCGACAGCGCAAAACGCCAGGCCAGAAAGGTCATCGGAGGCGAATGCGGCATGCCGTAGCGCGCAACGATGAAGCCGGTGCTCCACACAAGCACGAACACCCAGGGCATGGCGGCAGGCGAAGCCTGCCTGGAAGTGGCAGCAGTCACGACAGCAAGACAAAAGGAAAGAAGCGCGAGGCCGCCAAAACGGCAGGCGCCTGGCCACGGCTCAGTGCGAACCGTGGCGGCAGGCCCGTGGCACCAGGCTCAGCGTGATTTGGCCCGGATCTCCGGCAAGGCCTTCTGAAGGTAATACACCATCGACCAGATCGTGAGCACGGCAGCGATGTAGATCAGCACCGTGCCCCAGATGCGCGTGTCGATCACACGGAACAGCACACCGTCATACAAAAGGAAAGGGATGGCCACCATCTGCGTGCTGGTCTTGAGCTTGCCGAGCATGTGCACGGCCACGCTGCGCGAGGCGCCGATCTG
>CAMLSD010000181.1 GCA_946482595.1 uncultured Comamonadaceae bacterium | reverse complement strand
AACGGCGCCGCCCAACGCAGCGGCGCCACGCCAACGCTCGCCCTCTCCCCAACCCACTCCCGCAAGCGGGAGAGGGAGAACGCCCCACGCAACCTTCGAGCCCTCCTGCGCCTCACCGCCCCCGCGACCGCAGCAGCGGCCGCCAAGGCAGCCTGCGCCCCGGCCCTTCGGCACCATGCAGGATGTAATCGAGCACACCGTCGTCGTTGACGCTCAGTCGCAGCCGCGCACGCGCAATGGCACGGCCGCCCATCAGCAGGCGGTCGCCTTCGCTCAGGGCCAGGTCGGGTGACGGCAGCAGGTGCTTGCCCTCCGGGTGCTGCACCAGCAGCGGCACGGCCCGCAGGCGCAACTCCCGGTTGTCGGGTGCACGCATCAGGTCGCCGACGGTCACGGTGCAGCCACCTCGCAGCGCCGCCACCACCGCGGGTGCCTGGTGTTCGTCGATGGGCACGGACCAACTTTCCGCCGTGTCATCGCCGACCGCCTCGCGCAGTCGATCGAGCAGGGCACCGGCCCAGGTTTCATCTTCCTGGCGGGCCAGCCTCAGGAAGTACGACAGTTGTGGCGCGCGGATGATGCGCAGCACCTCGGCCGCCACCATGTGACCCGACAGCGCGCCCAGGTCGGCTCGCACCGCCTCAAACAGCGGGCTGTGTTTGCGCTCGTTCTGTCGCATCACGACGAAGATGTCGGGCTGAAGCTCCCGGGCCAGCACGGCAATCGACAGGTTGTCGATGTCGTTGTCGGTGCCGACCACGATGCCGCGGGCGTCGCCGATGCCGGCCTCGCGCAGCACGGCCGGGTCGGTGGCCAGGCCACGCAGGCCCAGGTCGGCGTCGTCGGCGGCCAGGTCACGATCGATCACGCGGGGCTCCACGCCCACGCGCTGCAGATGGCGCCGCATCGTGCGGCCGAAACGGCCATAGCCGCAGATCAGCCAGCGCCCGGCAGGCACGTCCAGGCGCGCCGCCGCGGGGGTGCTGGCCTGGGTGGTCAGCGCCTCGTAGATGACGTGCAGGCTGGGTGAGCGGATCGCGGTGGCCAGGCGCTCGGCGAAGGCGTCGTGGGGGTTCACGATGTGATCGACGCCGGCGCGTGCCATCGCGGCCTGCTCCATGTGTCGGTGGGCCACGCTGATCACTTCCGCGCGTGGATTGAGCAGGCGTGCAGACAGCGCAATGGCCAGGTTGGCACGGTCGTCCCCCGTGAGCGCGAGCACCGCCGTGCAGCACGGGTGGGTCAGGCCTGCACGAATGAGGGCCGCCGGATCCTGGGCATCCGCGCGCAAGCCGGGCACCGTGCTGCGCAGCTCGGCCACCTCGAGCTGGTCGATGGGCTGGGCATTGCGATCGACCACCACCAGACGCATGCCGTCGTCGCTGAGCTCCTTGCTGACCAGCGTGCCCGCGTCGTCATGGCCGCACAGCAAGACAAAGGGCTCACGCAGCCGCCGCACCTCGCTGCTCACACGGTTTTCGTGCACGATGCGCTGGAACAACGGGTCCTGCAGTGTGGACAGCAGTTCACCGATGGCATACAGCCAGGCGACCACAGTGGCGTAGATCGCCGCCAGCGCCCACAGGCGCTGCGCGTCCGAGAAGGGATGCGGGATCTCGCCCAGGCCGATCGTCGTGCCCAGAAAACTCACGAAATAGAACGCATGGAAGAACCCCATGCGCCAGGGACTGCCATCCGGTGCGACACCGGGCACCACGGTGAAGCCCAGCACCGCCACCGCATAGACGAGGATCAGCACCACCAGCGGCCGCCGCAGCCGGCGCAGCAGCAGGAACACCCCCGGCTGGGGCGGCAGCAGCGGCGCCTTCATCGGCGCAGGCTGGCCGTCTCGATGATGAGCAGGATCACCGACACGACGTTGGCCACCATCGCCCCCACGGCCAGTGACACGATGGTCACGGTTTCACTGGCGTTGACGGCCGAACCGTCGGCCGCCGACAGGCCCCACACCGCGGCGGCGCCGATCAGCTGCACGTCGGCCACCAGGCTCGTGGCCAGCAGCGTGGCACCCAGCTGGGAGCGGTCACCGAACTTCATCACGGTGGCCACCAGGCTGACGACCAGCGCGAGGAACAGCTCGTAGACGTTGTGGTCGTCGATGTTGTGCAGGTCGCCCACGATGAAGCCCACGTTGAGGGTCAGTGCCAGGACGATGACAAAGGCAAACAGGATCTTGTCGGTGCTCATGAGGAATCTGCGCAGTGAGGCCGCAGGCTACCCCAGCCGACCCATGGCCCGCAAGCCGCGGGGTCGATGCACGAAAAAGGCCGCCGTCCGGGGAGACACCGGAGGGCGGCCGAACGGGCCTCAGGTGCCGGGGGGCAATGAGGCCAGGAGACAGGGCCGGATGGAGGCCCGCAACGGGGCCTCTCGGGCTGGAGCAGGCTCAGCGCACGCGGCCGGCCTTCCAGGCGGACAGGAGCTTGTCGTACTCGATGGTTTCACCCTTCGGCTTTTCGTTGGCCAGCTTCTTCCACGGAGCACCCTTGTCGCTCAGGTACTTGTTGGGGTCACCCTTGGGGTTGAGCTTGGGCGCGCAACGGGCCATGCCGGCACGCTCCAGGCGGGCCATCACCTGGTCCATCTCGTCGGCCAGGTTGTCCATCGCCTGCTGCGGCGTCTTTTCACCCGTGACGGCCACGGCCACGTTCTTCCACCACAGCTGAGCCAGCTTGGGGTAGTCGGGGACGTTGGTGCCGGTGGGCGTCCAGGCCACCCGTGCCGGGCTGCGATAGAACTCCACCAGGCCGCCCAGCTTGGGAGCCAGGTCGGTCATGGCCTTGGACTGGATGTCGGACTCGCGGATCGGGGTCAGGCCGACGATGGTCTTCTTCAGCGAGGTGGTCTTGGCCGTCACGAACTGGGCGTACAGCCAGGCCGCGGCGGTGCGGTTCTCGTCGTGCTTCTCGAAGAAGGTCCACGAGCCCACGTCCTGGTAGCCGTTCTGCATGCCCTGCTTCCAGTACGGACCGTTGGGGCCGGGGGCCATGCGCCACTTGGGCGTGCCGTCGGCATTGACCACCGGCAGGCCGGGCTTGGTCATGTCGGCGGTGAAGGCGGTGTACCAGAAGATCTGCTGGGCGATCTGGCCCTGCGCCGGCACCGGGCCGGCTTCGCCGAAGGTCATGCCGGTGGCTTCCTTGGGCGCGTACTTCTTCATCCAGTCGACGTACTTGGTCAGCGCGTAGACCGCGGCCGGCGAGTTGGTGGCGCCACCGCGGGCGACCGAAGCGCCCACCGGCGTGCACTTGTCGGCCGCCACGCGGATGCCCCACTCGTCGATCGGCAGGCCGTTGGGGGTGCCGATGTCGGCGGTGCCGGCCATCGACAGCCAGGCGTCGGTGAAGCGCCAGCCCAGCGACGGGTCCTTCTTGCCGTAGTCCATGTGGCCGTAGATGGGCTTGCCGTCGATGGTCTTCACGTCGTTGGTGAAGAAGTCGGCGATGTCCTCGTAGGCGCTCCAGTTCAGCGGCACGCCCAGGTCATAGCCGTACTTGGCCTTGAACTTGTCCTTCAGGTCCTGACGCGCAAAGAGATCGGCCCGGAACCAGTACAGGTTGGCGAACTGCTGGTCGGGCAGCTGGTACAGCTTGCCGTCCGGCGCGGTCGTGAACTTGGTGCCGATGAAGTCCTTCAGGTCCAGGCCCGGGTTGGTGTATTCCTTGCCCGCGCCGGCCATGTAGTCGGTCAGGTTCAGGATCTTGCCGTAGCGGTAGTGGGTGCCGATCAGGTCCGAGTCGCTGATCCAGCCGTCGTAGATCGACTTGCCCGACTGCATCGAGGTCTGCAGCTTCTCGACCACGTCGCCTTCCTGGATCAGGTCATGCTTGACCTTGATGCCGGTGATCTCCTCGAAGGCCTTGGCCAGGGTCTTGGCCTCGTATTCGTGGGTCGTGATGGTCTCGGACACGACCGAGATCTCCTTGACGCCCTTGGCCTGCAGCTTCTTGGCCGCCTCGATGAACCACTTCATCTCGGCCATCTGCTGGTCCTTGGACAGCGTGGACGGCTGGAATTCGCTGTCGATCCACTTCTTGGCCTCGGCTTCCCCGGCCCATGCCGACTGGCCCAGGGCCAGGGCTGCTGCGGCGAACGCGATCGCCTTGAACTGCACCTTCATTGCAAGTCTCCTCTTGGAAACTCCCCTTGTGTCGAAGAACATCGGCCGCGGGGGAGCGTCGGGCCGGGTCTTATCCATGAATGAAAACCGATGCGCTGTGCTTCAGCCCTTGCGCAGGATGAACACGAGCAGCAGCATGGACAGCACGAAGCTGATCCAGATCGAGGGTTCGCTGTCCAGCGAGAACCAGCTGACGAACTTCTCGCCCAGGCCCACCCAGGCCAGGTTCACGTAGGCCGCGCTCAGCAGTCCGATGAACAGCCGGTCGCCGCGGGTGGTTTCCAGCGGCAGAAAGCCGCGGCGCATCGTCGTGGGTGACTTCAGCTCCCACACCGTCATGCCGATCAGCATCAGCGCGATGCAGGTGAAGAACACGGCCACCGGGGTGGTCCACACCATCCAGTCGAACATTTCAAGCACTCCTCTTTTCATGGCAGCGCCACGGCTGCCTGTTCTGTTCCGAAGGCCTGAGGTCTCAGACCCGGCCCATGGCAAATCCCTTGGCGATGTAGTGCCGCACGAACCAGATCACGATGGCGCCGGGCACGATGGTCAGCACACCGGCCGCCGCCAGCACCGCCCAGTCCATGCCCGAGGCCGACACCGTGCGGGTCATCGTGGCCACGATGGGTTTGGCGTTCACGCTGGTGAGCGTGCGTGCCAGCAGCAGCTCGACCCAGCTGAACATGAAGCAGAAGAACGCCGCCACGCCCACGCCGGCCTTGATCAGCGGCAGGAAGATGGTCAGGAAGAATCGCGGGAACGAGTAGCCGTCGATGTAGGCGGTCTCGTCGATCTCGCGCGGGATGCCGCTCATGAAACCTTCGAGGATCCACACCGCCAGCGGCACGTTGAACACCAGGTGGGCCAGGGCCACCGCCCAGTGCGTGTCCATCAGCCCCATGGTCGTGTAGAGCTGGAAGAACGGCAGCAGGAACACCGCCGGCGGGGTCATGCGGTTGGTCAGCAGCCAGAAGAACACATGCTTGTCACCCAGGAAGCTGTAGCGCGAGAACGCATAGGCCGCCGGCAGGGCCACGGTGATCGAGATCACCGTGTTGATGGCCACGTAGATGAGGCTGTTGATGTAGCCCGAGTACCACGAGACATCGGTGAAGATGGTCTTGTAGTTGTCCCAGGTGAACTCCTGCGGCCAGAACGAGAAGCTGGAGAGGATCTCGTTGTTGGTCTTGAAGCTCATGTTCACCATCCAGTAGATCGGCAGGATGGCAAACACCAGGTAGGCGATGAGGAACAGCGTCCTCTTCTGGAAACGCGAGGTCGTCATTCGGTCACCTCCTTGGTGGCCGTGCCCACACGCTGCATCCAGTTGTAGAGGATGAAGCACAGCAGCAGGATGATGAGGAAGTAGATCAGCGAGAAGGCGGCTGCGGGGCCGAGGTCGAACTGTCCGACCGCCTTCTGCGTGAGGTACTGCGACAGGAAGGTCGTGGCATTGCCCGGCCCGCCGCCGGTCAGCACGAAGGGCTCGGTGTAGATCATGAAGCTGTCCATGAAGCGCAGCAGCACCGCGATCATCAGCACGCCGCGCATCTTGGGCAGC
>CAMLSD010000180.1 GCA_946482595.1 uncultured Comamonadaceae bacterium | reverse complement strand
GCGCAACCTTGCCAAGGTTGAGGTCGCGAGTTCGAGACTCGTCTCCCGCTCCAGACTCGAAGGGAAGCTTCACTGATCTTTGATCCAGGCAGCTTCCCTTTTTCGTTACGACGTCATGTGTGGCAACATGACGGACCCCTGGCGGGGTAGCAAAGTGGTTATGCAGCGGCCTGCAAAGCCGTCCACGCCGGTTCGATTCCGGCCTCCGCCTCCAGACTCCTTTGCGGGAGTAGCTCAGTTGGTAGAGCGCAACCTTGCCAAGGTTGAGGTCGCGAGTTCGAGACTCGTCTCCCGCTCCAGTCAGTCAAAAGGGCAGCTTCACCGAAGCTGTCCTTTTGCTTTGGTGGCCCGCGCGATGCTGCAGGCCGTGTGTCGCCCAGCCACCCACCTACACCTCATCGACCATCCGTGCTTGCCACAGCACGCTGCCGGGCGCGCGGCGGCACAATCGGGGCATGAGCCGATACGTTTCGTTCGTGCCGGGCACGACGCCCCTGGTGCTCGATTCTCCCCACAGCGGCACCTGGTATCCCGACGACTTCCGCCATGCCTGCGATCCGGTGGTGCTGCGCCGGGCCGAAGACACCCATGTCGACCACCTGTACGACTTCGCGCCCGGCCTGGGCGTGGCCTGGATCGAAGCGCACTTTCCCCGCAGCTACCTCGACGTCAATCGTGCCTTGCACGAGGTCGATCCCGAGATGATCGAGGGCCCCTGGCCATTGCCGGTCGAACCCGGCAGCAAGGTGCGGCTCGGCAAAGGCCTGGTCTGGCGTCGCACCGACGATGGCGCGCCGTTGTACGACCGCAAACTGGGCGTGGACGAGGTGCAGTCGCGCATTGCCCGGTGCTGGCATCCGTATCACGAGGCGGTGTCCCAGGCGATCACGACGGCCCACGCCGCGCATGGGTACAGCATCCACATCAACTGCCACTCGATGCCTGCCGTTGCGGCGGCCTACGCCACCGAGTTTCCGGGCCTGCACCATCCCGACTTTGTCGTTGGCGACCGGGACGGCACGACCGCATCGCCGGCACTGACACGCTGGCTGGCTGACTGGCTGGCCGCCACCGGCCACTCGGTCAGCCTGAATCACCCGTACAAGGGCGTTGAACTGGTGCGCCGGCATGGCGCGCCGCCGCAGCAACGCCACTCCATCCAACTCGAGATCAACCGCAAGCTCTACATGGACGAGCGCAGCCTCGCGCTGCATGACGGTGCAGCGCCGCTCAAGCAGCTGTTGCAGCGCATGGTCTTGGCCCTGCTCGACGTGGATCCCCGCAGGCTGTGACCGAACACGTCGATACCGTGGTGGTCGGCGCCGGTGTGGTGGGTCTGGCCATCGGGCGCGCCCTTGCGCAGCAGGGGCACGAGGTGGTGGTGCTGGAGCAGGAAACGGCCATCGGCATGGGCACCAGCTCGCGCAACAGCGAGGTGATCCATGCTGGCATCTACTACCCGGCGGGATCGCTGAAGGCCAGGCTGTGCGTGCAAGGCCGCGCTGCCTTGTATGCCTACTGCGAGGGCCGGCAGATCGCGCACCGGCGCTGCGGCAAGCTCATCGTGGCCACCTCGCCGGCTCAGTTGCCGCAACTGCATGCGACGCTGGAGGCCGGCCGCGCCAACGGCGTTCATGACCTCCGGTGGCTGGACGGTGCGGACGCCGTCCGGATGGAGCCCGGCCTGCAGTGTGCGGCCGCCGTGTGGTCGCCCTCCACCGGCATCGTCGACAGCCACGCCCTCATGCTGGCGCTGCAGGCCGACCTGGAGCACGCCGGTGGCGTGGTGGCGCTGGCGTCGCGAGTGATCGGAGGGCGCTGCGAGCCGGGGCGCACCGAGCTTGATGTGCAGGCCGACGGCACGATGGTCACGCTGTCGGCGCGGCGGGTCGTCAACGCCACCGGCCTGTGGGCCCCCGCACTGGCATTGCGCCTGGTCGGGCTGCCGACCTCCAGCGTGCCCCAGGCTCACTTCGCCAAGGGCAACTACTACGCGCTCGCAGGCAAGGCCCCGTTCTCACGTCTGATCTATCCGGTGCCTGAAGCGGCGGGTCTGGGTGTCCACCTGACGCTGGACCTGGCGGGCCAGGCCCGGTTCGGGCCGGACGTCGAATGGGTGGAGCCGGATGAGCACGGTGGGCTGGACTACCGCGTCGATGCTTCGCGCGCCGATGCGTTCTATGCCGAGATCCGCCGCTACTGGCCGGCCTTGCCCGACGGTGCGCTGCAGCCGGCCTACAGCGGCATTCGGCCCAAGATCCAGGCACCCGGCGAGGCGGCGCGCGACTTCATGATTTCAGGCCCCGATGACCACGGCGTGGACGGCCTGGTCAACCTGTTCGGCATCGAGTCACCCGGCCTGACCAGTGCGCTGGCCTTGGCAGACCATGTGACCCGGCTGCTGCGCTGAACCGCCGCTGCAACCTCCTGGGTCAGCGGCGTGCCTTCAGGGCAAGTGCGCATTCGCGCACCAGGGCCGGGCCGCGGTAGATCAGCCCGGTGTAGATCTGGACCAGATCCGCGCCGGCCTCCAGCTTGGAGCATGCGTCGGCCGCGCTCATCACCCCGCCCACGCCAATGATCGGGTAGGCCGGACCCAGTTCGGCACGCAGATGGGCAATCACTCGGTTGCTGGCCGCGAGCACCGGCCGACCGCTCAGGCCACCCGCCTCGTCGGCATGGGGCAGGCCCTGGACGGCCTCGCGCGAGACGGTCGTGTTGGTCGCGATCACACCGTCGATGCCGTTGTTGCGCAAGGTCGCAGCAATCACCCGCACCTGCGCTTCGTCGAGGTCCGGGGCGATCTTCACGAACATCGGGACCTGGCGGCCGTGCTCTGCGGCCAGTGCAAGGCGGCGCGTCTGCAAGGCGCCGAGCAGGGCGTCGAGGGCCTCGTCGGACTGCAAGGCACGCAGGTTCTTGGTGTTGGGCGACGAAATGTTGACCGTCACATAGTCCGCATGCGGGTACACGCCTTCCAGGCCGATCAGGTAGTCGTCAACGGCCTGCTCGATGGGGGTGATCGCGTTCTTGCCGATGTTCAGGCCCAGGATGCCGCCGTTCTGCCGGAAGCGCGCGCGCCGCACGTTGCCGATGAAGGCCTGGAGGCCGTCGTTGTTGAACCCCATGCGATTGATCAGCGCGTCGGCCTCGGCCAATCTGAACATCCGGGGCTTGGGGTTGCCCGGCTGTGCCTTGGGCGTGACGGTGCCTACCTCCACCGAGCCAAACCCCATGGCCGCCAGGCCGTCGATGCAGCGACCGTTCTTGTCCAGTCCGGCGGCCATGCCGATGCGATTGGGAAAGCGCAACCCCGCCAGCATGACCGGGTCGTCGACCCGCGATTGCCCGTAGAAGCAGGTCAGCGGCGTGCGTTGGGTGCGCGCCAGGGCCTCCAGCGTGAGTTCATGCGCGTGTTCGGGGTCGAGTCCGAACAGGACGGGGCGGGCGAGGGCGTAAGGAAACAGGGCCATGGCTGCGGGTCTTGGATAATCGCGGGATTGTCTCAAAGAGCGGCGTGCCGTCCGCAGCATTTCCCATGAATCAAGACGAACTCAAAGCCCTGGTGGGGCGTGCAGCCATCGACCACGTCGTGCCCGGTACGATTGTCGGCGTGGGGACCGGGTCCACCGTCAACTGCTTCATCGATGAACTGGGCAAGATCCGTGATCGCATCATCGGTGCCGTGTCCAGTTCCGTTCGCAGCACTGAGCGGCTGCAGGCCCTGGGCATCCGCGTGTTCGAGGCCAACGAGGTCGAGTCGCTGCCGGTCTACATCGACGGGGCCGACGAGATCGATCACCACGGCAACATGATCAAGGGCGGCGGTGCCGCCCTCACGCGCGAGAAGATCGTGGCCGACATGGCGCAGCGCTTCGTGTGCATCGCCGACGAATCCAAACTGGTCAGCACGCTGGGCCGCTTCCCGCTGCCGGTCGAGGTCATTCCGATGGCCCAGGCCCTGATCGCACGCCGGCTCGCAGCGCTGGGTGGCGAGGCGCGCCTGCGCGAAGGGGTGACGACCGACAACGGCAACCTGATCCTCGATGTGACCGGCCTGAGCATCACCGACCCAGCCGCGATGGAGTCCGAGATCAACCAGTGGCCCGGCGTCGTCACCGTCGGGATCTTCGCGCGCAATCGTGCAACCACCTGCCTGCTCGGGACGGCGCAAGGAGTTCGTCGGCTCGACTTCTGAGCGCCCCCAGGGCCGGGCTGCGCCCAGCCCGCCCTCCGCGGGGGTCAAGGAAACTTGGGGCGGCCCGGCGTTTCCTCGAGAGCCGGGCGCCTTCTCGCGGCAGTCGGATGGCTGCGGCCGAGTTGCCCCTAGGGCACTGCCGTGTGGCCAGGCGCGCGACATCCACTCCCGCAACACGTCAGTCCCCGGAGCCAGCGTACATGTCAGACGTTTTCGAACTCCTGGTCCGGCCGCTTGCGGTGGCTGTGCTCTGGGTACTACGGGCCCTGCTGTGGCTGGGCTGGGACCTGATGTTCAGCACAATTGGCTGGTGCATCGGCTGGTGCATGTGTCGCGCCGTCACGCTTGGCCGATGGCCCGGCGTGGGCATCAACGAGGAGGACGACTACGATCTGCTTCCTCGCATTGTGGTGGAGCTGGTCGGGCTCCTCGCTTTGGCCGCCTTGATATGGTGGCTGGCCGGGGTGCTTGGTGCGTGACGCCGGCGCGGTTGGCTCAGTGTCCGTGCGGGAGCGCTTTTGTCAGGCGCTGGCGGCGCCCGATCCGCGGGCGACGACGGTGCACGACGTTCGCGACGTACTATGTGTGCATCATGCCGAATGCCCGCCAAAGCGTGCCGGCCAAAGCGTCTGGCGGGAATGCCAGCTTTCGTTTTCACCATCTTCTCACCGCCATGCTCAAGAGATTTCTCGCACTGCTGCTGCTGGTCATGGGGTCAACCGCGATGGCTCAGTCCGCCCGCGGTTTCGACGACAGTGCAGCGAATCTGATGGTCGTTCTTCGCGAATCGCCCGGAGCGAACAAGCAGCTTGAATCGCTCGTGCCGGTTGGCAAGGTCAAGATCAGACTGCAGGACGGACGGGAGGTCGAACTGGACACAGCGTGGTTCGAGTATCTCGGCGACATGCACGTCAGATTTGTGTTCGACACACCGACAAGCATGCCCAGTGCGGCTCCGAGTGACCTGCAAAGACTCGGACTCTCTCCGGAGGCAGCGCTTGAGTTGGCTGTCAGGAACATCCGGCGCGTCTACGGAGAGCCTGTCGTGACCCCCTGGGAGGATGTGTTCCAGGTCCAGGGCAAGTCAGCGGATCTGGACAGCAGCTATTTCCTGCACAAGGACTTCTGGAACCAGCAACTCAAGCTGCACCCACAGGGGCTGGTGGCTCTGGTTGCAAAGCGCGGGGGCCTCTTGTTCTCACCCTTGGCCAACACGAAGGCCGTGGCCGGGATGCGCCGGGGCGTGGGTTACCTTCATGCAAGCAGCGAGAACCTGCGCATCTCGTCCGCGCTCTACCTGTTCAAGGACGGCAAGTGGACAGTGTTCCAGGCGCCGGTTGCTTCACCGCGCTGACACCGCAGTCCCGCCGAAATCCGTTGACACGGGCGGCCGCTGCAGTTCCGGTACACGCTGCCGAGACGGCTGTGGACCTCCTGCTCTTGGCGCATGTCTGCGCATGTCTGCGCGTGGCTCAAGCTGGACAGCAGCACGCCATCCGAGATCGAGCCGGGGAAGTTCGCACGAGTCCTGCGCTCTCAAGGAAACGCCGGGCCGTCCCAAGTTTCCTTGACCCCCGCGGGGGGCGGGCTG
>CAMLSD010000179.1 GCA_946482595.1 uncultured Comamonadaceae bacterium | reverse complement strand
CACAGCCCGGCCAGCCTGGAGACAACCGATGCACGGGAAGATACTGATCGCCGATGACGAACCCAACATCCTCATCTCGCTCGAATACCTCATGAAACGCGAAGGCCATGAGGTCCTGCTGGCGCACGACGGGCGCGAGGCGCTGGAGGCGATCCGCCAGCACCGCCCCGACGTGGTGCTGCTCGACGTGATGATGCCGGTGAAGAGCGGGTTCGACGTCTGCCAGGAAGTCCGCGCCGACGACTCCCTGGCCCAGGTGCGCATCCTCATGCTGACGGCCAAGGGCCGCGACACCGACGTGGCCAAGGGCCTGGCGCTGGGCGCCGACGGCTACATGACCAAGCCGTTCTCGACACGCGAGCTGGTCACGCGCGTGCAGGCGCTGCTGGAGGCCCGGCCGACGTGAAGTTCGACCGTCGTTTTGTCGTCGCCCTGCTGGCCTTTGCGGTCGCCATCGCGCTGTGGGCCGGTGTCACGCTGGCGCTGGTGGCCTCCACCCTGGACAGCACCGACCGCGACGCACTGTGGTCGCTGCTGGCCGACAAGGGCCCGATGGCGATGATCAGCCTGCTGTTCACGCTGGGCGTGGTGGTGATGATGCTCAGGCCGGCGTACCGCCGCTGGGTGGTCAGTGCGGCGCGCCTGGCCGAGGACACCCAGGTGATGCTGGGCACCGGGCTCACGCGCACGATCCCCGAGCGTGGCACGCTCGAACTGCGCAGTCTCACCCGGGCCATCAACGAGCTGGTCGCCCAGCGCACCCGCCTGCGTGAAGACATTGCGCAGCAGGTGCGCCTGAGCACCGAACACGTCGAGCAGGAACGTGCCCGCCTGGCCGCGCTGATGGCCGAGCTGACCTACAGCGTGGTGGTGTGCAACCTGGATGGCCGCATCCTGCTCTACAACCAGCAGGCGCGCCTGCAATTCCGCGCGCTGTCCAGCACGCCGGAGCTGGCCGACGGCGCCGAGCTGATCGGGCTGGGCCGCTCGATCCACGCGGTGCTCGACCGCCGGCTGCTGGCCCATGCGCTGGCCGGTCTGCAGCAGCGCCTGCAGCGCGGCTCGGCCCGCCCCTCGTCGCAGTTCGTCACCACCACGCCCACCGGCCGCCTGCTGCGGGTGCAGATGACGCCGGTGCACGACACGACGGCCGGGCTGGGCCTGAGCGGCTACCTGCTCATGCTCGAAGACATCACCCAGGAATTCGAGTCCGAGTCCGAACGTGACCGCCACCTGCACCTGCTGACCGAAGGCAGCCGCGCGTCGCTGGCCAACCTGCAGGCCGCCGTGGACGTGCTGGACGACCCCGCGCTCGACCCGGCCCTGCGCGGCCGCTTCCAGGCGGTGATCCGCGAGGAGACCCAGGCCATGGTGAGCCGGGTGCAGACCCTGGCGCAGCGCACGGCCGAGGCCCGGCGCACCCGTTGGCCGCTGGAGGACATGCTCGGGTCCGACCTGCTGACGGCTGCGACCCGCCAGCTTGAGGCAGCGCACACCGCGCGCATCAGCGCCGACGACGCCGACCCCGGCCTGTGGCTGCGGATCGACAGCTTCTCGCTGCTGCAGGCCATCGCCTCGCTCGCCCAGCGCCTGACCGACGAGTTCGACGTGCGCTACCTGCAACTGCGGCTGCAGCGCGCCGGCGAACGGGCCCACCTCGACCTGATCTGGCCCGGCCAGGCCCTGAGCACCGAAACGGTGATGAACTGGGAGCTCGACCCGATCCGCGTGGGCGCCGACACCTCCACCCTGACCGTGCGCGACGTGGTCGAGCGGCACCGTGGCGAGTTCTGGTTCGAGCGCGACCGGGCACGCAACCAGGTGTTCTTCCGCTTCCTGCTGCCGCTGGCGCCGCCGCCCGAGCCCGACACCGGGTCGCTGCCCGGTGCGCCGGCGCGGCCGGGCAGTCGCCCCGAGTATTACGACTTCGACCTGTTCCGCAGCAGCGAATCAACCGAGGAGCTGGCCAACCGGCGCCTGAGCGACCTGATCTACACGGTGTTCGACACCGAGACCACCGGCCTGGAGCCCTCGGGGGGTGACGAGATCATCCAGATCGGTGCGGCACGCATCGTCAACGGCAAGCTGCTGCACCAGGAATGCTTCGAGCAGCTCGTGGACCCGCAACGCAGCATCTCGGCCGAATCCATCCCGATCCACGGCATCACACCCGAGATGGTGCGCGGCCAGCCCACGATCGACGTGGTGCTGCCCGCCTTCCATGCCTATGCCCGCGACACCGTGCTGGTGGCCCACAACGCGGCCTTCGACATGCGTTTCCTGCAGCTCAAGGAAGACCGCACCGGCGTGCGTTTCGACCATCCGGTGCTGGACACACTGCTGCTGTCGGCCGTGGTGCATCCGCACCAGGAATCTCACCGGCTGGAAGCCATTGCCGAGCGGCTGGGCGTGACCGTGCTGGGCCGCCACACCGCACTGGGCGATGCGATCGTGACGGCCGAGGTGTTCCTGAAACTGGTGCCGCTGCTCGCCGCGATGGACATCCACACGCTGGGCCAGGCCCGCGAGGCGGCACGCAAGACCTACCTCGCTCGAGTGACGTACTGACCCGCCGCGGCACTGCGGGCTGGCATGCCCGCCAGCCCCATCCACGGCCGCAGCCAGCCGATGCGCCGCACGGCAAGGTAACCCATGATGCTGCCGGCCAGCGTGATCGCCACCAGCACCGGCCCTTCGACCCACGGTGCCAGCGCCGATGGCGCCAGCGCAGCGGCAGCCAGCAGCAGCACCGTCTGGTGCAGGATGTAGACCGGAAACACGGCCTCGTTCAAGGTGGCCCGCAGCGGATGGTCGCGGTTCAGGTGGTGATGGCAAAACCCCAGGGCCGCGACGATGGCCCACCACTGCACGCCGCTGCGCAGCAGCATGGCCTGGGGCGAGATCGGTGAGTCCAGGCTGACCCCGACGGCCCAGCAGGCCAGCGCCAGGCCGAGTGCGTGCCAGCGCAGCCCGGACAACATCGCCCACAGGCCAGGCACCCGCACGAAGGCCGCACCAGCCACGAAAAACCCGAGGTACTGCGCATGGTTGAACCAGTCGTCGACCAGCGCGTGGCTGCTCGGGAAGCGCAGCCCGAGCGTCAGGCGCGCCAGCCACAGCAGGCCGACCGGCACCAGCATCCACGCCAGCCGGCGGTGCCCCTGCCGACCGAGCCAGCCCGCCAGCCGGTCCAGCCCGGACGGCCAGCGTTGCAGCACCGCCCACAGCAGCGCGGTGTAGACCCACAGGTAGGCGACGAACCACAGGTGGTTCCAGGTGGGCAGCACGATGCAGCGGCCCGGTGCGGGGCAGAAGTCGCCATACGCGCTCAGGTACAGGCCCATGAACTGCAGGTAGCTGCCCGACCAGCCCAGCTTGTGCACCACCTCGACGTAGGTCTGCGGCGGCACGATCACCAGCATGCCGAACAGCAGCGGCACCAGCAGCCGCTTCGAGCGCGTGCGCAGGAAGGCCCCGTCGGCGCGCCGCGCGAGCATCACTGACGTGACGGCGCCGGACACCAGGAACAGCAGCGACATGCGCCAGGGCGAACTCAGGCGCATCCAGGGTTCCAGCGCGGTGCCGGCCGACGGGCTCTTGAAGTGGAAGTCCCAGCTCACGTACACCATGCCCACGTGGTAGAGCACCAGCAGGCCGAAGGCGAAGATGCGCAGCCAGTCGAGAAAGTAAAGGCGTGGTGCCGCAAGGGCGGCAGGAGCAGCGGGCATGATGACCTCGTGGCAGTGGACAGACGCCAGCGTAGGCGGCCCCCTGCCGTGGATGTCACGTGCTGGGGCGAACGGGGGGGCCTGCGGGGTGAGCCGGGGGGCGTTCGCCGAGCCGGGCCATCAGCGCCGACCGGTGGTTGCGGCTGCACGGCGCGCAGCCACCGCCCTGCAGCCGGACCTCGGCGTCACCCTTGTCCAGCGGCAATACCGCCACCACCTGCGCCACAGCCACGGCGGCACCACGGTGGGTGCGCACGAATCCTGCGCCCAGGTCGTCGAGCAGGCCGGCCAGGGTGCGGCGCATCAGCAGCGCCCGGCCGGCCGCGTGGACCACCACATAGTTGTCGGCTGCCTCGAGCCAGGTGATGTCGTCGACGCGGACCACATGGGTGCGGCCCCGGTCGGCGATCAGCAACTGGGCCGGTGGTGCCTCGAGCGGTGTCCTCCGGGCGACCGACAGGCGTTCGCGCAGGCGTTCCACGGCGCGCAGCAGCCGGGCCGGGTCGACCGGCTTGAGCACGTAGTCGAGCGCACCGGCATCGAAGGCCGCCACGGCATGGCGCTCATGGGCCGTGACGAACACGATGGCCGGTGCCGGATCAGGCAGGGAGGCGGCCACCTGCAGGCCATCGACCTGAGGCATCTGCACGTCCAGGAAGATCGCCTGCGGCACCAGGTGCTGCACCTGCTGCAGCGCCGTCATGCCGTCGGCCGCCTCGCCGACGACCTCCAGGCCCGGCACGGCTGCCAGCAGGCGCACCAGGCGACGCCGCGCCGGCGCTTCATCGTCGACGATCAGCACGCGCATGGCAGCTCCAGCGTGGCCACGGCCCCGCCACCCGGCATGCCGCTCAGAGTGAGCTGCGCCGCGTCACCATGCAGCGCCTGCAGCCGCTGCTGCAGGTTGCCCAGCCCCACGCCGGGCTGGAGCGGGCCGTCGATCTGTCCGGCGGTGTCTTCGACGCACAGGCGCAATCGGCCCGACTGCAGCGTGGCGCTCACCGTGATGGTGACCGCACCGATCTGGCGCTCGACACCATGCCGGAACGCGTTCTCGAGCAGTGGCTGCAGGCACAGGGTGGGCACCCGGCATGCGCGCGCCCGGTCGTCGATCTGCAGGGTCAGCTTCACCCGACCGGTGAAGCGCTCGCACATGATGTCGGCATACCCCTGCAGCAGCACCAGCTCGTCGTCGAGGGTCTGCACCGGGCGCTGCGCCAGGTCGGTGGTCGTACGCATCAGCAGCGCCAGACGGGTCAGCAGATGATCGGCACGCGCCGGGTCGGTGTGCACCAGTTCGGCAATCGTGTTGAGCGCATTGAACAGGAAGTGCGGCTCGATCTGCTGCGTGAGCTGCAGCAACTGGGCCTGCTGCGCCAGCGCCCGCTGCCGCTCGGCCAGCCACCGGGCCTGGGCCAGCGCCGCGTGCGAACGCACGGCAAACACCACCGACATGAACAACACGTAGAAGATCGAGAACTTGAGCAGCTCGCGCACGATGTGCCCACCCCAGGGGTGTGGCGTGTAGGGCTGTCCCATCATCTGATGCACGCCGACCCGGAGCAGGCTGACGGCCGCCACGAACAGCACCGCCGACACCGGCAGGGACAGCAGCGCACGTGCGAACCAGGCTGTGGCGCGGGTGAGCCGGTCGTCCAGCCGCGGTACCCGGCGCCACTGCCAGGCCAGCAGCAGCGTGGCGACGAGCATGGAACTGCCCTCCCAGAGCAGGGGCTGCCAGACCGGCCGACCGGCCTCGGCAACATGCTCCTGCAGCGCCAGCAGCAGCATCAGCGCCCAGAAGGCCAGCCAGGCGATCCACAGCCCGCGCGGCGGCGCGGCCAGGGGGCCAGGCCCGGGGTCGTGCGCGATGTCTTGGGGCTGCATGCAGCGATTGTGCCGGGGGCACCACCGCTGTGGCCAGCCGCCGGCCTCATGCAAGTGAGGTCAGGTGCGTGAGGTCAGGTGCGTGAGGTCAGGTGCGTGAGGTCACGTGCGCGAGGTCAGGCGCGTGAGGTCAGGTAGACCGCCGCCTGCACGCGTGAGCTGAGGTTGAGCTTGCGCAGGATGTGCTGCACATGGATCTTCACCGTGGTCTCGGCGATGTCG
>CAMLSD010000178.1 GCA_946482595.1 uncultured Comamonadaceae bacterium | reverse complement strand
TGCAGGGCCGGGTGCTGATCATCGACGACGTGATCTCGGCCGGCACCTCGGTGCGCGAGTCGATCGCGATGATCCAGGCCGCCGGCGCCCGGCCGTGCGGCGTCACGATCGCACTGGACCGACAGGAAAAGGCGACAGAAAACGGCCAGGATGCCCCATATTCGGCAGTGCAGTGGGTGCAGCAGCAACTCGGCCTGCGCGTCTGCGCCATTGCGACCCTCTCCGACTTGCTGCAGTATCTGCAGAACCAGTCCGATCCGGCACTGGGCACGCATTTCGCAAGGGTTGCTGCATATCGTGACCAATACGGGGTCTGAAACCTTGATCCAGACGCGCGCAAGACGGTGGGTGAGCACCCGGGCCTGGTGGGTCGGGGTGGTGGCGCTTGCCGGCGCGTCGGCCTGGGCGCAGGGGATCTACACCTGTGTCGATGCCAAGGGGCGCAAGCTCACGTCCGACCGCCCGATCATCGAATGCCTGGACCGCGAGCAGCGCGTGATGAACCGCGACGGCTCCACCCGCACCGTCCTGCCTCCCAGCCTCACGGCCGATGAACGTGCCGAGCTGGAAGCCCGTGAACGGCGCAAGAACCAGGAACGCGCGGCCCAGCAGGATGCCGTGCGTCGCGACCGCCTGCTGCTGATGCGCTACCCGACCGAGGACGAGCACCGCAAGGCGCGCGACCTGGCGCTCGACGACGTGCGTGCCTCGGTGCGCAACTCCGAACGGCGCATTGCCGAACTCACCGCCGAGCGCAAGCCGCTGCAGGACGAACTCGAGTTCTACAAGGGCAAGACGGTGCCGCCCAAGCTGAAGCAGTCGCTCGAGTTCGTCGACGTGGCCATCGATGCACACAAGACGCTGATCCTGAATCAGCAGGCCGAACTGCAGCGCATCACGCAGAACTTCGACCAGGAACTCATGCGCCTGAAGAAGCTCTGGGCCGGGGCGCCGGCCGGCAGCCTGCCGGACAACCGCCAGGACGCCCTGGCGCCGCCGGCGTCGCGCACACCCTGACCGCGGGCGCAGGCCAAAAAAAAAAGGGCCCGGCCCTCATGCACAGGCCCGGGCCCCGGAGGCCCTTGTGGCAGGCGTCGTAACCCGCCCGTCGTGCCACAAGTTCATTCGACCCCTGAACGCTCTCGCTGATGTGGCAAGACCACGCGGTGGCGCGGTCTTTCGCACTCGTTTAGTGTACGAAGCGAACAAATTCACGGCATCCGGGCAAACGAGAGGAACAAGCAGGTTACATGCGGGCCTGCAGCAGATCCTGGCACGAAAGCAAGCGCACACTTGAGTGTGTCGTTCATTCGAGCGTGTCCTTCATTCGACCCTGACCGGCTGACACCACCGTTCCCGACCCACCCGGCCCGAACGGGCCCTGCCCACCCGACCCGCCCGCCAGGGCGTTTGCCACCATGTCGTCCGACCCAGTCCCCGTTGTTGCCGGAGGTCGCAGTGCGCCCGCCCGCCCGGCGCTGTTTTCCGTCACCTGGCCCTTGTTCAGCGAACTGCTGCTGGGCATTTCGGTCGGCATGGCCGGTTTGTGGATGGCCTCGCGCATCTCCGACAACGCGGCCGGCGCATTCGCGATGGTCAACCATCTGCATGCGGCGTTTTTCATCCTGTTCCGCATCGTCAGCATGGGGGTGAGCGTGGTCATCACGCAGAACCTGGGCGCCGGCAACCGGCAGGTCGCCGACCAGACCGCCCGGGTGTCGCTGGCCGCGAGCAGCTGGATGGCGCTGGGCGTGGGCGCGCTGGTGGCCGGCTCGGCGCCGTGGCTGCTGGGCTGGATGAACGCACCGGCCGCGGTGCTGCCACTGGCCGTGCCCTTCCTGATGGTGTCGGCACTGGCGCTGGCGCTGGACGCCTACAACGCCACGATGGCCTCGGTCATGCGGGCGCACCTGCATGCGCGCGACACGCTGTACGTGATGCTGGCGATGCACCTGCTGCACCTGCTGCTGGCGGTGCCGCTGATGCGCGGTGTCGGGCCGCTGCCGGCGCTGGGCCTGGTCGGTTTTGCGCTGGCCATGGTCATCAGCCGCATCGTCGGCCTGGTGCTGCACCTGTGGCTGTGGCGCCTGCGGCTGAACCTGGTGCCGCGGCGGCGCGACTGGTGGGCGCTGCACTGGCAGCGGCTGGCCCCGGTGCTGCACATCGGCCTGCCGGGCGGCGCCGAGAACATCGCCTACCGCATTGCCTTCATGGTCAGTGTGGCGGTGGTGGCACGCATGGGGGCGGTCGAGCTGGCCACCCACAGCTACACGCTGCAGGTGATGTACCTGATCCTGCTGTTCGGCCTGGCCATCGGTTTTGCCAGTGAGATCCTGGTGGGCCACATGGTGGGGGCCGCGCAGCTGCACGAGGCCAACCGGCTGGTGCGCAAGAGCGTGCGCCTGGGGCTGCTGGTGTCGACGAGTCTGGCCCTGCTGGCCGCGCTGACGGCGCCCTGGATCATGGGGCTGTTCACGCAGGACCCCCGCATCATCGAGCAGGCCACCGTGCTGCTGTGGCTGACGGTGCTGCTCGAGCCGGGCCGCAGCTTCAACCTCATCGTGATCAATGCGCTGCGGGCGGCGGGTGACGCACGCTTTCCGGTGATGGCAGGTGTGGCGTCGATGGTGTTCGTGCTGGCAGGCGGGTCGTGGTTCCTGGGGGTGTATCTCGACTGGGGACTGCCCGGCGTGTGGGTGGCCTACGCCGCCGACGAATGGGTGCGCGGGCTCACGATGGCCGCGCGCTGGCGCTGGCGCGGCTGGGTGCCGCATGCGCGTGCGACACGCCGGCGCGTGAATGCGCGCCGGGCGGTCAGCGCTTCTGCAGCCGCTTGAACAGGCTGGCGTCGTCCAGGTCAGCCAGGCCTTCGGCACAGGCCCGGGCAAAGGCCTGTGCGGCCACCGGCCCGAGTGTCGGCGCAAAACCCGCCGCCTCGGCGGCCTGCAGGGCCAGCCGGGTGTCCTTGGCCAGCAAGGTGGTGTGGGCGCGCGGCGCATAGTCGCCGGCAATCGCCCGGCGCAGGCGGTCGCTGCCGATCCAGCTCTGGCCGCTGGACTGCTCGATCACGTCGAGCGTGCGGGCCAGGTCCAGGCCCATCGCATCGGCCAGGGCCAGGGCCTCGGCCGCGCCCGCGAGGTTGATGCCGGCCAGCAGGTTGTTGACGAGTTTGGTGCGGGCACCGTCGCCCACCCGGGCGCCGACCCGGAAGATGCGGCTCGACAGGGCGGCCAGCAACTCGGCAAGCTGCACCTGCACGTCGTCGGCGCCGGCCAGCATCAGGCTCATGCTGCCGTCGCGGGCCCGTGCCGGCCCGCCGGACATGGGCGCATCCAGGCAGGCCACGCCCTGGTCGTGCAGCGCCTGCGCCAGGCGTTCGGTGTCCTGCGGTCCGATCGTCGGACACAGCATCACGCTGCCGGGCAGTGGCCGGGCCGCCAGCACGCCTGAGGACCCGAGCAGCACTTCGTCGCACTGGGCGGCGTCGACCACGGCCACGATGACACACCGGCAGCTCCGCGCCAGCGTGGCGGCGTCCGCACAGGCCACGGCGCCGTGCGCGGCCAGGTCGGCCATGCGGGCGGTGTCGATGTCATGCACATGCACCTGCCAGCCCTGGTCCAGCAGCCGCCGTGCCATCGCGCCGCCCATGTTGCCCACACCGACCACGCCGATCGCATCGGTGCCGGCACGCAGGGGAGGGGTGGGTGTTGTCATGTTGTGCTCCGGTCGGCGTCAGGGCGCCGTGGCCACAGGTGGACGATCAGGACACCATCATGCGCTGGCTGCGCGAGACCGACATCAGGATGCCCAGCCCCATGCCCAGCGTGACCATCGCGGTGCCGCCATAGCTGATGAACGGCAGCGGCACCCCCACGACCGGCAGGATGCCGCTGACCATGCCCATGTTGACGAAGGCATAGGTGAAGAACATCAGCGTGATCGCCCCGGCCAGCAGGCGGCTGAACAGCGTGGGTGCGCTCGAGGCGATCATCAGGCCGCGGAAGATCAGGAAGATGAACCCCAGGATCAGCGCCGCATTGCCCAGCAATCCGAACTCTTCGGAGTAGGCCGCAAAGATGAAGTCGGTGGTGCGCTCGGGAATGAACTCCAGGTGGGTCTGGGTGCCGTTCATGAACCCCTTGCCGAACAGCCCGCCCGAGCCGATCGCGATCATGCCCTGGATGATGTGGAAGCCCTTGCCCAGCGGGTCCTTGGTGGGGTCGAGCAGGGTGCACACGCGGCCCTTCTGGTAGTCGTGCAGCACCACCCAGTCCACCCCAGGCACGCACAGGTAGGGCTCGGCGATGATCAGCGCGGTGATGCCCACGGCGCCGGCCATCAGGACCGGAATGATCAGCCGCCATGACAGCCCGGCAAAAAAGATCACGAACAGGCCCGAGGCCAGCACCAGCAGCGAGGTGCCGAGATCAGGCTGCTTCATGATGAGGCCCACCGGCACCGCCAGGATCACCAGGGCCACGACAAAATCGGGCGCGCGCAACTGCCCTTCACGCTTCTGGAACCACCATGCGAGCATCAGCGGCATGGCGATCTTCAGGATCTCGCTGGGCTGGATCACCGTGACGCCCACGTTGAGCCAGCGCGTGGCGCCCTTGCGCGTGATGCCGAACAGCTCCACCCCCAGCAGCAGCAGCACCCCGGTGATGTACAGCGGCACGGCCACCATCATCAGGCGCTGCGGCGGCACCTGGGCCACGACAAACAGGATCGCGAACGCCAGCGCCATGTTGCGCGCGTGATCGACAAATCGGGTGCCGTGGTCGAACCCGGCCGAATACATGATCACCAGCCCGGTGGAGCACAGCAGCAGCACGGCCAGCGCCAGCCAGCCATCGAAACCGATGAACACCGGCCGCACACGCTGCCACAGCGAGGGTTTTTCGAAGGCAACGTTCATCGCGGGCCTGGCGGGGTGGGCGGTGTGCCGGGCACGGCTCGCCCGGCGGTGAGCACGACCTCGGGCGCGGCGGTGCCTGCCTGTGCGGTGGTGCGAGGCGGCGCCGACGCGCCGGCCTGCTGGGCCGCGGCGGCCACGCCGGGCAGCGGCACGTCCTCGACGCGGCGCGGCTTGCCGATCGGGGCCGAGGTCTCGCCGCGTGCGGTGGCCGCAATGTCCTCTTCGCTCGGGTACACGCCCAGCAACCAGTAGTCGAGCACCCGCCGCGAGATCGGCGCCGCCGACTGGGCGCCAAAACCGGCGTTCTCGACGATCACGGCCAGCGCGATCTGCGGGTCCTCGAGCGGCGCGAAGGCGACGTAAAGCGCATGGTCGCGCAGGTACTCGGCCATGCGCGAGGCGTTGTAGCGCTCGTTCTGGCGGATCGTGACCGCCTGGGCCGTGCCGGTCTTGCCGCCGCTCTTGTAGGGCGCCCCCATGAAGACGCGGGTCGAGGTGCCTTCCTGCGTCACGCCATGCATCGCGTCGAGCACGGTGCGCACGTGATCGGGCTTGAGCGCCAGCGGCGGCAGCGTGGTGTCGCGGGGGGTGCGCCGCTCGCGCGTGACGACGTCCTCGATCTCGCGCACCAGGTGGGGCGTGTGGCGCTGCCCGCCGGCGGCCAGCGTGGCCATCGCATGACCCAGCTGCAGCATCGTGAAGGTGTTGTAGCCCTGGCCGATGCCCAGCGAGATGGTCTCGCCTGCGTACCACTTCTGCTGCTCGGGCTTCTTGTAGGCGCGGCGCTTCCAGGCGGTGGACGGCAGCACACCGCGCACCTCGCCCTCGATGTCGATGCCGGTGATCTGGCCGAAGCCGAACGGCACCATCTGGTCGTGGATCTTGTCCACGCCCATCTCGTTGGCCAGCGAGTAGTAGTAGACGTTGCTCGACTTGA
>CAMLSD010000177.1 GCA_946482595.1 uncultured Comamonadaceae bacterium | reverse complement strand
CGACGATCTTCTTGTTGAATCGCTCGCCCGGGATCAGCAGCGGAATGCCCGGCGGATACGGCGTCAGCAGCGAGGTCGTGACCCGGCCTTCGAGCTTGTCGATCTCGACCCGTTCGGTCTCGCGGTGCGCGATGCGGGCATAGGCGTCGCTCGGCTTCATCGCGGGATGCAGGTCCGACAGATACATCTCGGTCGTCAGACGCGCGATGTCGCCCTTGGCATACATCTCGTGGATGCTCTGGCACAGGTCACGCAACCCGATGCGCTCATAGCGCGGATGGTGGGCGCAGAACTCCGGCAGGATGCGCCACATCGGGGCGTTCTTGTCGTAGTCGTCCTTGAACTGCTGCAGCGCCGTGAGCATCGTGTTCCAGCGGCCCTTGGTGATGCCGATGGTGAACATGATGAAAAACGAGTACAGCCCGGTCTTCTCGACGATCACGCCGTGCTCGGCGAGGTACTTGGTCACGATGGACGCCGGGATCCCCGTCTTGGCGAACTTGCCGTTGAGGTCCAGGCCCGGCGTGACGATGGTCGACTTGATCGGGTCGAGCATGTTGAAGCCTTCGGCCAGCTTGCCGAAGCCATGCCACTTGGCATCGCCCTTGATCATCCAGTCCTCGGGCTTGCCGATGCCCTCGGTGGCCAGCTTGTCGGGCCCCCAGACCTTGAACCACCAGTCGCGGCCGAACTCCTTCTCGACCTTGCGCATCGCGCGGCGGAAGTCGAGCGCCTCCATGATGCTCTCTTCCACCAGCGCCGTGCCGCCCGGGGGCTCCATCATCGCGGCGGCCACGTCGCACGACGCGATGATCGCGTACTGCGGCGAGGTCGAGGTGTGCATCAGATAGGCCTCGTTGAACAGCGGGCGGTCGAGCTTGCGGTTCTGGGAGTCCTGCACCAGCACGTGCGACGCCTGGCTGATGCCGGCCAGCAGCTTGTGGGTCGACTGCGTGGCGAACACCATCGCGTCCTTCGGGCGCGCGCGGTTCTTGCCCATCGCGTGGTATGCGCCGTAGAACGTGTGGAAGGCTGCGTGCGGCAGCCAGGCTTCGTCGAAGTGCAGCGTGTCCACATACCCGTCCATCATCGACTTGATGGTTTCGGTGTTGTAGAGCACACCGTCGTAGGTGCTCTGGGTGATCGTCAGGATGCGCGGCTTGACCTTTTTCGGGTCCACGCCCTTGAGCAGCGGATTGGCTGCGATCTTCTTCTCGATCGAGGCGCGCGTGAACTCGCTCTGCGGGATCGGCCCGATCAGCCCGTAGTGGTTGCGCGTGGGCGTCAGGAACACCGGCACCGCACCCGTCATCGTGATCGCATGCAGGATGGACTTGTGGCAGTTGCGGTCGACCACCACCACGTCACCGGGCGCCACCGTGTGGTGCCACACCATCTTGTTCGACGTGGAGGTTCCGTTGGTCACGAAAAAGCAGTGGTCGGCATTGAAGATGCGCGCCGCATTGCGCTCGGACGCCGCCACCGGGCCGGTGTGGTCGAGCAGCTGGCCGAGCTCTTCCACCGCGTTGCACACGTCGGCGCGCAGCATGTTCTCGCCGAAGAACTGGTGGAACATCTGGCCCACCGGGCTCTTGAGGAAGGCAACACCGCCGGAGTGCCCGGGGCAGTGCCAGGAGTACGAACCGTCCTGCGCGTAGTTCATCAGCGCCCGGAAGAACGGCGGCGCCAGCCCGTCGAGATAGCTCTTGGCCTCACGGATGATGTGCCGCGCCACGAACTCGGGCGTGTCCTCGAACATGTGGATGAAACCATGCAGCTCCTTCAGCACGTCGTTCGGGATGTGCTGCGAGGTGCGCGTCTCGCCGTACAGGTAGATCGGGATCTCGGCATTCTTGAAGCGGATCTCGCCGACGAAGGCGCGCAGGCTCTTCAGCGCGGAATCGACCTCGGCCTTGGAGCCCGCCCCGAACTCCTCGTCGTCGATCGACAGGATGAACGCGCTGGCGCGGCTTTGCTGCTGGGCGAACTGGGACAGGTCGCCGTAGCTGGTCACGCCCAGCACCTCGAAACCCTCTTTCTGGATGGCATCGGCCAGTGCGCGGATGCCCAGACCCGAGGTGTTCTCGGAACGGAAATCTTCGTCGATGATGACGATCGGGAAATGAAAGCGCAGCATGGCGGCAGCCCTCCGGGCGGGTCACAGGGGAAAGAAAGCGCGAAGTGTAGAGCTTGTGGCCGCCGGACATCATGACGGCGATCGTGCTGTCCTGCTGCTACAACAGCGCCGATTGCCGTGCGCTGCGCGTACACTGCCGCCAAATACACGGAGGGACCATGGATCTGAGCGCATCGACCTGGTGGTGGATCTTCACTGGCGTGGCCGTGGCAGCAGAACTTGCCACCGGGACCTTTGTTCTCCTGATGCTGGCTATCGGCCTGGCCGCCGGCGCCATCGCAGCGCACCTTGGCCTGGGCCTCACGGGGCAACTCGTGGCGGCCGCCATCGTCGGCGGGGGTGCGGTCGCGCTGTGGCGCGCGCGCCGTCAGGCCAGCCCTGTGGCCCTGCCCGCCCAGGCCAACCGGGACGTCAACCTGGACATCGGTGAACGCGTGCGGATCGACGAATGGCAGGCCGACGGCACCGCCCGCGTGACCTACCGCGGCGCGCAATGGACCGCCCGCTACGGCGATGCCGACACCCCCACCCCGGGCGAACACGTGATCCGCGCCGTCGACGGCAACCGCCTGATCGTCGGCCGCTGAACCCCGAGCTTTCAACAAGAAGGAGCAAGCATGGAAATCGTCGCACTCGTGCTGCTGGTCATCGCAGCGCTGTTCATCATCCGCTCGCTCAAGGTCGTGCCCCAGCAGAACGCCTGGGTCGTCGAGCGCCTGGGCAAGTACCACGGCACCCTCACCCCGGGCCTGAACATCCTGGTGCCCTTCATCGACCGGGTGGCCTACAAGCACTCGCTGAAGGAAATCCCGCTCGATGTGCCCAGCCAGGTCTGCATCACCAAGGACAACACCCAGCTCACCGTCGACGGCATCCTGTACTTCCAGGTGACCGACGCGATGCGCGCCAGCTACGGCTCGTCCAACTACATCGTGGCCATCACCCAGCTCGCACAGACCACGTTGCGCTCGGTGATCGGCAAGATGGAGCTCGACAAGACCTTCGAGGAGCGCAATGCGATCAACGCCGCCGTGGTGAACGCGCTCGACGAGGCCGCGCTGAACTGGGGCGTCAAGGTGCTGCGCTACGAGATCAAGGACCTCACCCCGCCCAGCGAAATCCTGCGCTCGATGCAAGCGCAGATCACCGCCGAGCGCGAGAAGCGCGCCCTGATTGCCGCCTCCGAAGGCCGCCGCCAGGAACAGATCAACATTGCCACCGGCGAGCGTGAAGCCTTCATCGCCCGCTCCGAAGGTGAAAAACAGGCCGAGATCAACAAGGCCCTGGGCGAAGCCGCCGCCATCACCGCCGTGGCCGAAGCCACCGCCGGCGCGATCCGCCAGATCGCTGCCGCCATCCGCGAGCCCGGCGGCGAAAACGCGGTGCAGCTGAAGGTGGCCGAACGCGCCGTCGACGCCTACAGCCAGCTCGCCCAGAAGAACAACACCATGATCGTGCCGGGCAACATGAGCGAGGTGTCTGCCCTGATCGGCACGGCCATGACACTGATGAAGTCACCGAAGGCGCCGGCCGCGTGAGCACAGCCCGATTCTTTTGCTACACTAGCGGGCTTCGCTGAGTCCGAGACCTGGAGAGGTGGATGAGCGGTTTAAGTCGCACGCCTGGAAAGCGTGTGTGGGTTAATAGCCCACCGCGGGTTCGAATCCCGCCCTCTCCGCCAGTGACCTGTATCAGCCTGTTCAAGCATTCTGCTTGAACACCCCACGCACAGAGCCCCGCCTTGCCGGGGCTTTGTTGCGTCTGGCTCCCGGCCAGGCCCATGCCCCGGCCGCCTTGACCCCGGGCAAGACACGCCTCGGCTCACGGTGCTAGCCTTGAGCCCTGCACGCAGCCTGCCATGTCCAATCCCATCTGGTTCACCAAGTTGCCTGGCTCCCTGCGGGCGGCCAGCGGGCTCGAATGGAAGATCGCCCGGCGGCTGCCCGTGCTGTTGCTGGCCGGCACCGTGATTCCGCTGGCCGTGGCGGGTTGGGCCTGGTGGTTCGAACCTGCGGGCGTCTCGGCCGCCGAACACCGTGAGACGGTTCGCTGGCTGTACATGGCCGTCGGCGCCGTCATCCTGCACTGGACGCTGATGAGCGTGCTGGCGATCGGTTGCCTGATCGTGATCGTCATGAAGGGCCCGGGCTATGTGGCGGATCGCTTTCCGATTGCGGGCAGTGATCGACCCGAGGCTGCGCCACCCGATGAGGCCGCTGCGCCGCCGACGGGCCATTGAAGCAGGACAGCAAAACGCCCGCGCAGCGGCGGGCGTTGCATGGGGTTGCTGCGGCAGGGTCTGCGGCGAGCGCCGCGACCACTGCGCGCCGGCCCTACTTCTGCAGCGACTTCTGATAGTTGGCCATGCCGGAGCTGACTTCGGCCTTGGCCGCGTCGGGGCCTTCCCAGCCCTGAACCTTGACCCACTTGCCTGCTTCGAGGTCCTTGTAGTGCTCGAAGAAGTGCTGGATCGCCTTCAGGCGCATCGGGTTGATGTCTTCGGGCTTCTTCCAGTGGTCATAGATCGGCAGGATCTTGGTCGTGGGCACGGCCAGCAGCTTGGCGTCGCCGCCCGCTTCGTCTTCCATCTTGAGCACACCGATCGGCCGGCAGGTCACGACCACACCGGGCGTCAGCGGGAAGGGCGTGATCACCAGCACGTCAACCGGATCGCCGTCGTCGGACAGGGTCTGCGGCACGTAGCCGTAATTGCACGGGTAGTGCATCGCCGTGGTCATGAAACGGTCGACGAAGATCGCACCGGTTTCCTTGTCGACCTCGTACTTGATCGGGTCGGCATTCATCGGGATCTCGATGATGACGTTGAACTGCTCGGGCGCATTCGCGCCGGGGGTCACGTTGTGCAGACTCATGTGGACTTCTTGGTGGCTGGATTGGCGGGAAAACCCGAAGTTTACCGGGTCGACTTGCGCCGCCCTGACGCAACGCACACACCGGTCGCTTTGCGACCGCTGGTAAACACGGGGCGTACCGTCATTGCGGCGCAACGGCCCTTCCCGTAGCATGGTTTCGCCGACGTGGCAACCAAGACCACGCAGCGTCGATCAACTTTGGATCACCTGAGGAAGGAGCCCCTTTCATGTCCCCAACTTTGGCGCTTTACTTTGCGCTTGCGTGCGGCCTTGCCGCCGTCCTGTACGGATTCGTGTCGCGCAGCTGGATATTGAAGCAGGATGCGGGCAACGCCCGCATGCAGGAGATCGCGGCAGCCATCCAGCAAGGCGCCTCAGCCTATCTGGCCCGCCAGTACCGCACGATTGCGGTGGTCGGTGTGGTACTGGCCGTGCTGATCGGCATCTTCATCGACCTCACCACGGCGGTCGCTTTCGCGGTGGGTGCGGTGCTGTCGGGTGCCTGCGGCTTCATCGGCATGAATGTCTCGGTGCGTGCCAACGTGCGCACGGCGCAGGCCGCCACACGGGGCATCAATGACGCACTGAACGTGGCCTTCAAGGGCGGTGCCATCACCGGCATGCTGGTCGTGGGCCTGGGGCTGCTGGGCGTGGGGATCGTGTTCTGGTTCCTGACGATGAACGGCCAGATGAACCCGGTGACGCCGCTGTCGACGGTGCTCAAGCCGCTGATGGGCCTGGCCTTCGGCTCGTCGCTGATCTCGATCTTTGCGCGCCTGGGTGGCGGCATCTTCACCAAGGGCGCCGACGTGGGCGCCGACCTGGTCGGCAAGGTCGAGGCGGGCATCCCTGAAGACGACCCGCGCAACCCGGCCGTGATTGCCGACAACGTGGGCGACAACGTGGGCGACTGCGCAGGCATGGCCGCCGACCTGTTCGAGACCTATGCGGTGACGCTGATCGCCACCATGGTGCTGGGCG
>CAMLSD010000176.1 GCA_946482595.1 uncultured Comamonadaceae bacterium | reverse complement strand
GCGCTGGTGACCTCATGGCCGGCGGCGTCGAGCTGGCAGATCTCGATCATCGCGTCGTTGATCGGCTTGCCTTCGCCATCGAGCACCTGGCCGGTCAGCGTGATGTGTTCACCGGCCGCATGGGCCTCGGCCAGCACGGGCGTGTAGGCGCTGCCGTGGTCATAGAAGTACTGGCGTGGTGTCAGGCCGTAGGCGAAATAGGGGCCTACCGTCTGGGAGGGGGTCTGTCCGAGCAGCTGGCTCATCGCGGGGTCTCCATCGGGGTTTCACGGTCGCCGCGCAGCACGATGTCGAACTCGTAGCCCAGCGCGAAATCGGGTTCGGTGATGTCCAGCGTGAACTTCGAGATCAGGCGGTCACGGGCCTGGGCGGGCGTGCCCTGGAAGATCGGATCGAGCGCCAGCAGCGGGTCGCCGGGGAAGTACATCTGCGTCACCAGGCGGCTGGCGAAGTGCTCGCCGAACAGCGAGAAATGGATGTGGTTGGGCCGCCAGGCGTTGGGATGGTTGCCCCAGGGGTAGGCGCCGGGCTTGATCGTCAGGAAGCGGTAGCGGCCGTCGTTGTCGGTCAGGCAGCGGCCTGCCCCCAGGAAGTTGGGGTCGATCGGCGCGTTGTGCTGGTCGACCTTGTGGATGTAGCGGCCCGCCGCGTTGGCCTGCCAGATCTCGACCAGCGAGTTGCGCACCGGGCGGCCGCGTTCGTCCATCACCCGGCCGGTCACGATGATGCGCTCGCCCAGCGGCTCGCCATTGCGCGCGGCATTGCGCGTGAGGTCATGGTCCAGCGCGCCGATGCTGTCGTGCCCGTAGACCGGGGCACGCAACTGGCGCAGCTTGTCCTTCAGAGGGATCAGCGGCCGGGTCGGGCCGCGCAACACGGTCGACTTGTACTCGCGGTGGATGTACGGCGGATGGCTGGCCCAGTCGCGCGGACCGGGCTTGGGCAGGTCACTCATCGGGGGTGTCTCCGGTGTGGGATGAATACGAAACTTTATGAATCACCCAGAGTTAAGTAAATTGAAGTCTGGTGAAACATGAATTAACTGCTGGTTATTGAATCCGATGGCAACTTCCTCCCTGGGCACCGCCCTGAGCCGCCTGCAGTTGCGGCATCTGCATTGCTTTCTGGCGGTGGCGCGCCTGGGCAGCCTGCGGCGTGCTGCCGAGGCCTTGTCCATCACCCAGCCGGCGGTCACCAAGACCCTGGCCGAGCTGGAAGACATCCTGGGTGTGCGCCTGTTCCATCGCGGCCGGCGCGGAGCGGTGCTCACCGCCGAGGCCGAGGTCTTCATGCGCCATGCCGACGCGGTGGTCAGCGGGGTGGGCGAGGCGGTGCACAGCGTGTCGGCCGAGCGATCGCGCGTGCCGGTGGCCCTGGGGGCGCTGCCCACGCTCACGCCTTCCTTCCTGCCGGGCGTGCTGACCCAGCTGTCGGCCCACACGGCGGGGCTGGCGGTGAAGGTGATCACCGGGCGCAACCGCCAGTTGCTGCAGCAACTGCAGCAGCGTGAGCTCGACGCGGTGCTCGGGCGGCTGGCCGAACCCGAGCACATGGTGGGCCTGAGCTTCGAGCACCTGTATGCCGAGCCGCTGGTGGTGGCCGTGCGCCCCGACCATCCCTTGCTGGCGCGGCAGCGGCTGCAGATGAGCGAACTCGGGCGCTTCGACCTGGTCGTGCCGCTGCCGGGCACCATCATCCGCCATGCGGTCGACGGCCTGCTGGCCACCCACGGCATCACGCCCCGGCGCGCGCTGCTCGAAACGCTGTCGTCGTCGCTGGGCCGCCAGCTCGCACTGGGCAGCGATGCCTTGTGGTTCACCCCGCTGGGCGCCGCCGAGCCCGATCTGGCCCGGGGCACCTTGTGCCGCCTGCCGGTGGCCACGGCAGGCACCGAAGAGCCGGTGGGCCTGCTGACCCGCACCGACACCCTGCCGTCACCGGGCCTGCAGGCACTGATCGCGGCCGTGCGCCGGCAGGCCGTGGCACGACGCGCCACGGCACGCTGATCCGGCGCCCGCGCGCCTCAGGGCTGGCGGCACTCGAAGCTGGCGGCGTCTTCCAGGCTGCCGCTGCCCTTGTAGTGCGCATAGGCCGGCCACGCGCACAGCGGACGGGTGCGCCCCGGAAACACGCTGCTGCCGCGCGCCAGGATCTGCTGCGGTGCGCTGCCCTTTTCGACCCAGTCGACCAGCGCCCCCAAGCCGTCCCAGACGTCGGTCGCAGCGCCACCCTGGCAGTGACCCATGCCGGGGATCAGGAACAGGCGGGCCAGGTCCTGCGTGGCGCCATGCACCGACTGCAGACGCTGCATGTAGTCGATCATCTCGTGCGGCGAGAAGATCGCGTCGGCCATGCCGTGTGCAAACAGCAGCTTGCCGCCATGGGCCTTGTAGCGCGTCAGCTGGACGTCGTCGCCGGTGTTGTAGATCGAGGCATAGCTGTCCATGCGCGCCGGGTCGGTCTCGAAATTGAAGTTGAAGATGCTGAAGCCCGGGTCGGGTGGGGTGAAGAACTCGTTGGCCAGTGCATCGTTCATCAGCAGCACGTGACGCGAGTTCGGCGCCGAGGTGGGCGAGGTGCCCAGGCGCCAGTTCCGCCAATCGTTGGCGGGGTGACCCACCCCGGCATCCCAGGGCCATGAGTAGTACAGCGCCTGACCGGCGGCATTGCGGGGTCCGGCAAAGCTGGTCTTCAGGGCGTTGACCTGGGCGGCGCTCAGGCAGTCATCGCCCTTGGCGCCGCTGCATTGCAGCACGGCCGGATCGAAGCTGCAGGCCGCGGGGTTCGACACCAGCCCGTCGGCGGCGCCGTCGTGCGTGTCGCAGGCCGTGAGGATGCCGTTGCGCAGCAGCTGCAGGTCGCCGTTGCTCAGTGCGGCACTCAGCACCGGCTTGCCGTCGGCACCGGGCGGTGCGATCGCGTTCATCGTGATCGTGTCCCAGGCCGCCGCGATCGTGGCCCCTTTGGCCACACGCATGGCCGGGGCCATCGCGAGGATGCCGTCGAAGTACTCCGGGAAGCGCTGCGAGAACATCATGCCCTGGCGTCCGCCGCCCGAGCAGCCGACGAAGTAGCTGCGGTCCGCCGGCTTGCGGTAGTAGGTCTGAATCAGGCTCTTGGCCGTCACGGCCACCTTGTCATAAGAGTTGTAGGCATGGTCGATGCGTGCCTGCAGGTCGGCACCAAACGCTGCCGTCGTCCCCTGGTGGCCCGCGTCAGTGGTCACCACCGCAAAGCCGCGGTTCAGCGCATAGGTGGGGGTGGCCTGGGGTCCGACGGCCGGGCGCACGACACCGTCATTGCCACCGCCGCCCTGGAACAGGAAACGACCGTTCCAGTCGCTTGGCAGGCGCAGCTCGAAGCCGATCGCATAAGGCTTGCCATCGCTGCCGGTGCGCGGGTTCATGCTGCCGGTGACACGGCAGTGTTCCACCAGCATGTCGCCCGTCGTGACTCCTGGCGGGCGTTGCGTGCCGGCAGCGATGTGCTCGCTGCTGGCCGTGGTGCCGGGGGCGACGGCCTGGGCGATGGCGCCGCAGTCCAGCGTGCTTGCTTGTGCGTCGTCGCCACCGCCGCCGCAGGCGGCCAGCAGGGCTGCGCCGGCCAGCGTGCAGACACCGGCCAGGCGGTGGGGGACGCCCGGGCGACCGGGCGGTGAGGCTTTCATGGAGCGCAGGGGCAATGACACGGTGATCTCCTCGTTCATGGGGCAAACGCCGCAGGGGCGGCATGGCTTGCGATGGTGACGAGGGGGGTGCGGCGTGTCAGTCCTCCGCGAGGACGACAGCACGCGCCGGCAGCGCAGCGAGGGCTCAGCGCACGAGGCTGAACAGCTCGTTGCGGAAGTGGATGCCCAGGCGCTCGAAGGCGCGGTTGCGGTAGGTCTTGACGGTGGTGACCGACAGCGCCAGGTCAGCGGCGATGCCGTCGTGGGTCCAGCCGCGCAGCAGCCGCTCGCAGACCTGCAGTTCGCGCTCGGTCAGGCTGGGGCAGCGCTGCCGGAGCACGGCCGCCGGGTCAGGCGATGCCAGGGTGCCGCACAACTGCACATGACGACGCACGCAGGCGATCAGGATGCGGGCGAACTGCTGCACCCGGTCGATCTCGCTGTCGCGGAAACCGCCCTGGTGGTCGTGCCGGTACAGGTTGACCGACAACAGGCCCTCGGGGTCGTCGGCGCTGATGACCGACAGCCGCTCACGCATGCCATGGCGCTGGTAGATCTGCTGCCGGTGCGGCCCGCGGATCTCGCTGGCGGTCCAGTGGGTCATCACCGGGGCACCGGGCTGGGTGCATTCGCGGGCCTGCTCGAAGGTGGCGTCACGCCGGTACAGGCCGGCGCGGTAGATGCGAAAGCACTCCTGCGTGGTGTCGGGGATCTCGAAGCTGCCCGAGGCATACATGCTGGGCGGCTGGTCGGCAAACACACGATAGATCGACCACGAGGCCACCGGCACGGCCAGGTTCAGCGTGGCCAGGGCCTCACGGCCGAAATCGGGCTGGCCGATGCAGCCCACCAGGCTGGCGAGCATGGACTCGGGCGGGGCGGCGGCGGGGTGGACGGTCCAGAGCTGCATGCGGGTGATGCTGCGCCGAGCGCCGCGCCTGTGCAATCGGTGTCAATCCGGGGACGACGGGCACACGGCTGTCGTCCTCTGGGTGGACAGACACGCCGCATCGCGGCCCCTAGGCTTGCGGCCATCATCGAACCGCGAGGAGCCCTGCCCATGAGATCACTGCACACCACCGTGCGCCGCCTGAGCGCCGCCCTGAGTCTGGCCGCCCTGTGCGCACCCGCGCTGGCAGACCTGCACATCGGCGTGATCCTGTCGACCACCGGCCCCGGTGCGTCGCTCGGCATTCCTGCCGAGAACACCGTGAAGCTGTGGCCCACCGAGATCGGCGGACACAAGGTGCGCCTGACGGTGCTGAACGACAACACCGACCCGACCACGGCGTCGAAAAACGCGGCCAAGCTGGTCAGCGAGGATCAGGTCGACGTGATCGTGGGGCCTTCGCTCACGCCGCCGTCGCTGGCCGCGGTGGAGGTCGCCGCCCAGGGTCGCACGCCGATCATCTCGCTGGCTGGAGGCGGGGCGATCGTGGAGCCGCAGGACGGTCCGCGGCGCTGGGCCTTCAAGATGTCACCGCCCGAGGCTATCGCGGTGAACCTGGTGCTCGACCACATGGTGCGCAACCAGGCCAAGACCGTGGCCGCCATCGCGATCGCCACCAGTTACGGCGAGGGCTACATCAAGGCGCTTGAACGGCTGGCGCCCGCCAAGGGCATCAAGGTGGTCGGTATCGAACGCTACAACCAAACCGACCAGACCGTCACCTCGCAGATCCTCAAGCTCACGGCCACCCAGCCCGATGCCGTCTACATCTTCAGTGCCGGCACGCCCGGTGCGCTGCCGCAGATCGAGCTGAATCGCCGCAACTACAAGGGGCGTGTCTACCAGACCCAGGGGGTGGCCAACGCCGACTTCCTGCGCGTGGGCGGCAAGGAGGTCGAAGGCGCCTACATGACGGTCGGGCCGGTGCTGGTGGCCGAGCAGCTGCCCGACACCAGCCCGATGAAAAAACCGGCGATGGACTATGTGGCCCGGTACGAAGCGCGCCACGGTGCGGGCTCGCGCTCGCTGTTCGGTGCCTCGGCCTGGACGGCGATGATGTGGCTCGACACCGCGGTGCCCCAGGCCGCGAAAAAGGCCGCACCCGGCACGGCGGAGTTCCGCGCGGCGCTGCGCGACGCGCTCGAGGGACTGAAGGGCACGGTCACGCCCGAGGCCGTCTACACCATGAGCGACAAGGACCACAACGGTGTGGACGAACGGGCCCAGGTGATGGTGCGCATCGAGGGCGGCACATGGAAGCTCGTGAAGTGACCGCGGTCTCGCTGCCGGCACCCGCGCTGGTGCCGCTGCTCGACCTGGACGTGCAGGTGGGGCCGGTGATCGAGGTGGGCCGGGTCGAGGGCCCGATGGGGCAGGGCCAGCGTCGCATCATCCCGATCATCGGCGGGCAGGCCCGCTGCGTGCACGAGAC
>CAMLSD010000175.1 GCA_946482595.1 uncultured Comamonadaceae bacterium | reverse complement strand
CGGTGGTGATGTTGTCGCCCAGCACCGCCAGCGGGCGCATGCCGCGCAGCGTGCGCTCGCCGGCCAGCGCGCCCTCCCAGTAGGGCGGGCGGCGGATGTAGGTGGATTGGGCGCGCCAGTCGTACAGCGGGCTCACCGCCGCACCATCGTCGGCGCGGATCGCGAACATCGGCTCATAGACCTGGCGGAAGTGCTCGGGCCGCACGCTGTCGCGCACGATGGCGTCGATCTCGGCATCGTCGGGCCACAGGTCGGCCAGGCGGATCTCACGCCCGTCGACCACCGCCAGCACATCGCGCTCGATGTCGAAGCGGATGGTGCCCGCGATCGCATAGGCCACGACCAGCGGCGGCGACGCCAGGAAGGCCTGGGCCGCCCGCGGGTGGATGCGCCCGTCGAAGTTGCGGTTGCCCGACAGCACGGCCGTCGCATAAAGCCCGCGCTCGACGATCTCGCGTTCGATGGCCGGATCGAGTGCGCCGGACATGCCGTTGCACGAGGTGCAGGCATAGGCCACCACACCAAAGCCCAGCCGCTCCAGTTCAGACATCAGCCCGGCCTGCTGCAGGTACAGCGTGACGGCCTTGGAGCCCGGTGCCAGCGAGGTCTTCACCCAGGGCTTGCGCAGCAGGCCGAGCCGGTTGGCGTTGCGGGCCAGCAGGCCGGCGGCAATGACGTTGCGCGGGTTGCTGGTGTTGGTGCAGCTGGTGATGGCCGCGATGATCACCGCGCCGTCCGGCATCCGCCCGGCTTCGTCCTGCCAGGGGCCGGCAATGCCTCGCGCGGCCAGTTCGGTGGTCGCCACGCGCGCATGCGGGTTGGACGGCCCGGCCAAGTTGCGCACGACGGTGGACAGGTCGAAGCTCAGCACCCGCTCGTAGTCGACGTGCGTCAGCGTGTCGGCCCACAGTCCGGCGTGGCGCGCATAGGTCTCGACCAGGCTCACCTGGGTGTCGCTGCGCCCGGTGAGGCGCAGGTAGGCCAGCGTCTGCTCGTCGATGCTGAACATCGCGGCGGTGGCGCCGTATTCGGGCGCCATGTTCGAGATCGTCGCGCGGTCGCCCAGCGTGAGCGCGGCCACCCCCTCACCATGGAACTCGAGGTAGGCCCCCACCACCTTGGCGCGGCGCAGGAACTCGGTGAGCGCCAGCACGATGTCGGTGGCGGTGATGCCGGGCCGGCGCTGCCCGGTCAGGCGCACACCGACGATGTCGGGCACACGCATCCACGACGCCCGCCCGAGCATCACGCTTTCGGCCTCCAGCCCGCCGACCCCCACGGCGATCACGCCCAGGGCATCGACGTGCGGGGTGTGGCTGTCGGTGCCGACCAGGGTGTCGGGGAATGCAACGCCATCGTGCACCTGGACCACGGGCGACATCCGCTCCAGATTGATCTGGTGCATGATCCCGTTGCCCGGCGGCACCACCTCGACGTTGCGGAAGGCACGCCGCGTCCACTCGATGAAGTGAAAGCGGTCTTCGTTGCGGCGATCCTCGATGGCGCGGTTCTTCTCGAAGGCCTGCGGATCGAACCCGCCACACTCGACGGCCGAGGAATGGTCGACGATGAGCTGCACCGGCACGACCGGGTTCACCTGCGACGGGTCGCCCCCTTGTGCGGCGATCGCGTCGCGCAGCCCGGCCAGATCGACCAGGGCGGTCTGGCCCAGGATGTCATGGCACACCACACGCGCCGGGAACCACGGGAAGTCGCGGTCGCGACGGCGTTCGACGATCTGCACGAGGCTGTCGTGCAGCAGGACCGGATCGCAGCGGCGCACCAGGTTCTCGGCATGCACGCGCAGGGTGTAGGGCAGGCGGGCCCAGGCGCCGGGGCGCAGGGCCTCGACCGCCTCGCGGGCATCGAAGTGATCGAGTGAGGTGCCCGGAAGGGGCTTGCGGTAGGCAGTGTTCATGGCAGGTGTGCGGGGCCTTGCGGAGCGTGTGCGTGCTGCGCCTGGGCTCACGCCCGCTCCTGGATGGGCAGAAACTTCAGATCTTCAGGGCCAGTGTAGTTCGCGCTCGGGCGGATGATCTTGTTGTCGGCGCGCTGCTCGATCACATGGGCTGCCCAGCCGCTGGTGCGGGCGATCACGAACAAGGGCGTGAACATGGCCGTGGGCACGCCCATCATGTGATAGCTGACCGCGCTGTACCAGTCGAGGTTGGGGAACATCCGCTTGGCCTCCCACATCACCCGCTCGATCCGTTCGGCGATGTTGAACATGCGCAGGTTGCCGGCTTCTCGCGACAGCGCGTGGGCCACCTGCTTGATCACCTGATTGCGCGGGTCGCTCACCGTGTAGACCGGGTGGCCAAAGCCGATCACGACCTCACGCGCCTCGACGCGGCGACGGATGTCGGCCTCGGCCTCGTCCGGGTTGTCGTAGCGCTTCTGCACCTCGAAGGCCACCTCGTTGGCGCCGCCGTGGCGCGGCCCGCGCAGCGCACCGATGGCACCGGCCACACAGGAATGCATGTCGCTGCCGGTGCCGGCAATCACGCGGGCGGTGAAGGTCGAGGCGTTGAATTCGTGCTCGGCATACAGGATCAGCGAGGTGTGCATGGCGCGCTCCCAGTCGGGCGGCGGCGCGTGCCCGTGCAGCAGGTGCAGGAAGTGCGCGCCGATCGACGCGTCGTCGGTCTCCACCTCGATGCGCCGGCCGTGTGCCGCCCAGCGGTACCAGTACAGCAGCATGGAACCCAGCGAGGCCATCAGCCGGTCGGCAATGTCGCGGGCCCCCGGAGCGCCGTGGTCGTCCTTTTCGGGCAGCACGCAGCCCAGGGCCGACACGCCGGTGCGCATCACGTCCATCGGGTGGGCGCTGGCCGGCAGCTTCTCGAGCGCCTCCCGCACGCTGGCCGGCAAGCCGCGCCAGGCCTTGAGCCTGGCCTTGTAGGCACGCAGTTCGCTCGCACTGGGCAATTTGCCATGCACCAGCAGGTGGGCCACCTCCTCGAATTCGCAGGCCTGCGCCAGGTCGAGGATGTCATAGCCGCGGTAGTGCAGGTCATTGCCGGTGCGGCCCACCGTGCACAACGCGGTGTTGCCGGCGGTGACCCCGGACAGCGCGACCGATTTCTTGGGCTTGAAGGTGTGAGCAGGGGTGTCGATCATGGTGGCGCTCCTGGGGCCTGGAGGGGGTTGCATCGAGACGTCGACCGGGTGCTCCGGCGAATGTTTGCAATATTCGCTGACCACCCCATGCCTCACAAGCACTGAATTAGCGAAAAAATGTGTGCGGCACCCTGTCAGGTTGCAAAGTTTGCGAATATCCGCGGACTCCGAATTCCCGTAACCCGTGGCGGCCGGAACAGCCGCGCAGCGGCGTTAGGATGGCTGCCACGCCATCACAGCCCCACCGGGGTGTCCTGCCATGTCCTATCTGCTCCTGATCCTGGAACCCCCTGGCCAGCGCGCCACGCGCAGTGAGGCGCAGGGCCGCGAGGTGTATGCCCGCATGGTGCAGTTCGGCGAGGCGCTGCAGGCGCAGGGCAAGCTGAAGGCGGTCGAGTCGCTGGCCTCGGACCGTCACGCGGTGCGGGTGCGCAAGGAAGCCGGCCGGGCCATGCTGATGGACGGCCCGTTTGCCGAGGCCAAGGAGATGATCGGCGGCTTCTACCTGCTCGACTGTGATTCGATGAACGAGGCGGTGGCGATTGCCCGCGAATGCCCGGCGGCTGAGTGGGCCACGGTGGAAGTCCGCGCCGTGGGCCCGTGCTACGAGTGAACGACGCAGGGGCGCGCCCGAACCGGGCCACGACCCAGGGTTTTCACTGAGTCCATCCCTGTCGAAAGCGCTCGGGCTGTTTCGTCGTGTGGATGAAGCCCCGGGACAGGGGGCTTCCGGCGAGGCCGGGTGTGTCAACGCCTGTTCGCCGATCCCCACCCCGAACCAGCCCGAACCAGGAGAGCCGACCATGAACCCCGTTGTCCACTTCGAGATGCCCTTTCACGACCGCGAGCGTGCCGCCGCCTTCTACCGCGCCGCATTCGACTGGCAGATCGAGCTGCTCGGCCCCGACATGGGCCACTACATGCTGCTCACCACCGCGGTGAGCGACGCCAAGCCGGGCGCGCCGGCCGGTGCCATTGGCGGGGGCATGTACCCGCATCGGCCTGACATGCCGGGCCAGCACCCGAGCGTGGTGATCGCGGTCGACGAGATCCGCGCCGCGATGGCCCGTGTCGGCAGCGCCGGTGGGCAGGTGCTGGGCGAACCGATGGACATCCCCGGCGTGGGCGCCTATGTGGCGTTTGTCGACACCGAGGGCAACCGCCTGAGCATGCTGCAGCCGCTGATGAACAACCAACCCTGCCCCGGAGGCGCGTGATGATGCGGTTCATGATCCAGGTGCGTGCCGTTCCGGCCTTCGAGGCCGATCCGGCCCCGATGCCCTCGCAGGCCCTGCTCGACGCGATGGGCGCCTTTCACGAAGAGCTCGCCCGCGCCGGGGTGCTGCTCGACGCTGCCGGCCTGCAGCCCAGCCACAAGGGCTGGCGCGTGCACTACGGCCCCGGCGGGCGCCAGGTGATCGACGGCCCGTTTGCCGAGACCAAGGAGCTGATCGCCGGCTACACGCTGATCCAGGTGCGCTCGCGCGAGGAGGCGCTTGAATGGAGCCGTCGTTACCCCAACCCGGTGGGCGAAGGCTGCGAGGCGGTGATCGAGGTGCGCCAGCTTTTCGAGATGGACGACTTCCCGCCACCCTCTGCCTGACACCAGCCAGCCCGCAACCCCTTCCCGAACGAGGCCCCACATGATCCGCCAGCTTTTCGTCAACCTGCCCATTCGCGACATGGCGCGCACCCGCGCCTTCTTCAGCGCCCTGGGCATGGACTTCAACCCCCGCTTCACCAATGAGCAGGGCGCCTGCCTGATCGTGGCCGAGAACATCTCGGTCATGCTGCTGGTCGAGCCCTTTTTCCAGTCCTTCACCAAGCTGCCGGTGTCGGATGCGCGCCAGAGCACCGAAGTGCTGCTGGCCCTGCAGTGTGACAGCCGCGCCGAGGTCGATGCGGTCGTGGCCCGGGCCGTGCAGGCCGGCGCGACCACACCAAACGCCGCCCAGGACATGGGTTTCATGTACCAGCACGGCTTTGCCGACCTGGACGGCCACCAGTGGGAGGTGTTCTGGATGGACGAGGCCGCGGCGCCGCAGCAGGGCTGAGCGCCCCCAGGGCCAGGCTGCGCCCAGCCCGCCCCCCGCGGGGGTCAAGAAAACTTGGGGCGGCCCGGCGTTTCCTTGAGAACGGCCGCCCCTGCGGCACACTGCCCCCATGCACTCCCGTGTCCACCAGTCCATCGCCGCCGTCTGGCGCATCGAGTCGGCCCGCATCATCGCCGCGGTGGCGCGGATGGTGCGCGACATCGGCCTGGCCGAAGACCTGGCGCAGGACGCCCTGGTGGCGGCGCTGGAACACTGGCCGGTGCAGGGGCTGCCGGACAACCCGGGCGCCTGGCTGATGACCACGGCCCGGCGTCGCGCACTGGACCATCTGCGACACCGGCAGATGGCCGCCGCGCGGCACGAGGACATCGCCCACGACCTGGAGGCGCTCGACGCGCTGTCGGTGCCCGACTTTGTCGATGCGCTCGATGCGGCACGCCAGGACGACATCGGCGACGACCTGCTGCGCCTGATCTTCACCGCCTGCCACCCGTTGCTGTCCACCGAGTCGCGCGTGGCCCTCACGCTCAAGCTGCTGGGCGGCCTGAGCACCCACGAGATCGCCCGCGCCTACCTGGTGCCCGAGGCCACGCTGGCCCAGCGCATCGTGCGGGCCAAGCGCACCCTCAGCGAGGCGCGCGTGCCCTTCGAGGTGCCCCATGGTGCGGCGCGCGATGAGCGGCTGGCCTCGGTGCTCGAGGTGGTCTACCTGATCTTCAACGAGGGCTACACCGCCACCAGCGGGTCGGACTGGCTGCGGCCCGCGCTGTGCGACGAGGCGCTGCGCCTGGGCCGCATGCTGGCCGAACTGGCGCCCGACCAGCCCGAGGTGCACGGGCTGGTGGCGCTGATGGAGCTGCAGGCCTCGCGCACGGCCGCCCGCACCGATGGGGAGGGCCGCCCGGTGCTGCTGGGCGACCAGGACCGCAGCCGCTGGGACCCGCTGCTGATCCGCCGCGGGCTGGCCGCGCTGGCGCGTGCGCAGGCGCTGGGCACGCCGGCCGGGCCCTACCAGCTGCAGGCGGCCATCGCGTCCTGCCATGCCACCGCAGCGCAGGCCAGTCAGACCGACTGGGGGCGCATCGCCGCGCTGTATGCCGAGCTGGTGCGGGTGATGCCCTCCCCGGTCGTCGAGCTCAACCGCGCGATCGCGGTGGCGATGCACGAAGGCCCGGCCGCAGGCCTGGCCATCATCGAGTCCCTGCGGCAGGACAAGGCGCTGCAGCGCTACCAGTGGCTGCACAGCGCGCGCGGCGACCTGCT
>CAMLSD010000174.1 GCA_946482595.1 uncultured Comamonadaceae bacterium | reverse complement strand
ACACCGGCTGGCCGTGGCGCCCTTGCCGCGGGCATGGGGGAGTGCACTCTCCCCAACCCTCTCCCGCAGGCGGGAGAGGGGGCCACACCGGCCAGGGATCACTCCCTCGCCCCCGGCACGGGGGAGAGGGCAGGGGAGAGGGGGTGGCCCACACCACGCCCACTTCCTTTTCACGCACACGACTTCCCCAACCCCACCACCCCATGAGCGCCGTCCTTCCTCCTCCCGTGTTTGCCCCTCGCGGCGGCTTCCTGCTGGGCCCACGGGCCTGGTCGGGCCTGGCTGCCGCCATTGCGGCCGTGGTGGTCGTGGCCCCGGTGCTCAACCTGGTGGTGCCGGCCGACAGTGCCTTCCACCTGAGCGACTACTACGTCACCCTGATCGGCAAGATCATGTGCTACGCCATCTGCGCGCTGGCCATGGACCTCATCTGGGGCTACACCGGCATCCTGTCGCTGGGCCACGGCCTGTTCTTTGCGCTGGGCGGCTACGGCATGGGCATGTACCTGATGCGCCAGATCGGGCGCGACGGCAACTACCAGTCCGACCTGCCGGACTTCATGGTCTTCCTCGACTGGAAGGAGCTGCCCTGGCACTGGTCGCTGAGCGATTCGTTCATCGCGCAGATGCTGCTGGTGCTGCTGGTGCCGGGCCTGCTGGCCTTCGTGTTCGGCTACTTTGCCTTCCGCTCGCGCATCAAGGGGGTGTACTTCTCGATCATCACCCAGGCCATGACGTTTGCCGCGATGCTGCTGTTCTTCCGCAACGAGACCGGCTTTGGCGGCAACAACGGCTTCACCGACTTCAAGCGCATCCTGGACATCCCGATTGCCACGCCGTCGATGCGCATGACGCTGTTCGTCATCACCGGACTGGTGCTGATCGGCTTCTACCTGATGGCGCGCTGGATCATCGCCAGCAAGTTCGGTCGGGTGCTGCAGGCCATTCGTGATGCCGAGTCGCGTGTGATGTTCACCGGCTACAACCCGCTCTGGTACAAGCTGGCGATCTGGACGCTGTCGGCCGTGATGTGTGCCGTGGCCGGCGCGCTGTACGTGCCGCAGGTGGGCATCATCAACCCCAGCGAGATGTCGGCGGCCGCCAGCATCGAGATCGCGATCTGGACGGCCGTGGGCGGGCGTGCCACGCTGATCGGCCCGATCATCGGCGCGTTTTTCGTCAACGGCGCCAAGAGCTGGTTCACCGTGGCCTTCCCCGAGTTCTGGCTCTACTTCCTGGGGGCCCTGTTCATCGCGGTCACACTGTTCCTGCCGCAGGGCATCGTGGGCCTGCTGCGTCGCCGCAACACCAAGGAGGAGCGCGCATGACGCCCGACCTGCTCGAAGAAGGCGCCCGCATCCGGGAGGCCCACGACCGCTACGTCTCGCCCGTGGGGGGCTCGGGCGACCGGGCCGCGAGCTTCGGCCGCATCGTGCAGGAAGGCCAGCTCGACGTCACGCACGGGGCCATCCTCTACCTGGACGACATCACGGTGAGCTTCGACGGATTCCGTGCGCTCAACAAGCTGTCGCTCAACATCAGCGCAGGCGAGCTGCGCTGCATCATCGGCCCCAACGGTGCGGGCAAGACCACGATGATGGACGTCATCACCGGCAAGACCCGGCCCGACGAGGGCAAGGCGTTTTTCGGCTCCACCATCGACCTGCTGCGGCTGCGCGAAAGCGAGATCGCCCAGATCGGCATCGGCCGCAAGTTCCAGAAGCCCACGGTGTACGAGCAGCTCAGCGTGTTCGAGAACCTGGAGCTGGCGCTCAAGGCCGATCGGCGGGTGCGTGCGTCGCTGTTCTCGCGGCTGAGCGGCGAGCAGCTCGACCGCATCGGCGAGATCCTTGCGCTCATCCACCTGCGCGACAGTGCCCAGCGCACCGCCGGCCTGCTGTCGCACGGGCAGAAGCAGTGGCTGGAGATCGGCATGCTGCTGATGCAGGACCCGAAGCTGCTGCTGCTCGATGAACCGGTGGCCGGCATGACCGACGAAGAGACCGAACGCACCGCCGAGCTGTTCCTGTCGCTCGAGGGCAACCACTCGCTGGTGGTGGTCGAGCACGACATGAAGTTCATCGACGACCTCACCCGCGACAACCCGAAAAAGAAAGTCACGGTGCTGCACGAGGGCAGCGTGCTGGCCGAAGGCCCGCTGGCCGAGGTGCAGGCCAACGACAAGGTGGTCGAGGTCTACCTCGGGCGGTGATGTCGGCCCTGCGCCCGTCGCCCTGCGTTTCGAGACATGCGATTGAAAGAGTGAACCATGCTGAAAGTCGAAGGCGTCAACCAGTACTACGGCGGCTCGCACATCCTGCGCGATGTGGCCTTCGAGGCCCGGCTCGGCGAAGTCACCGTGGTGCTGGGCCGCAACGGCGTGGGCAAGACCACGCTGCTCAAGAGCCTGATGGGGGTGGTGCCGATCAAGACCGGGACCGTGCTGCTCGATGGCCAGCCGATCACCAACGACACCCCCTACGAGCGGGTGCGCAAGGGTGTGGGTTACGTGCCGCAGGGTCGCGAGATCTTCGGCCGGCTCACGGTGGAAGAAAACCTGCGCATGGGTCTGGCCTACAAGAGCGGTCGCACGCCGATACCGGCCGAGCTGTTCGAGCTGTTCCCGGTGTTGAAACAGATGATTCATCGGCGCGGGGGGGACCTCTCCGGCGGGCAGCAACAGCAGCTGGCGATCGCGCGGGCGCTTGCGGCCGGGCCCAAGCTGCTGATCCTGGACGAACCCACCGAGGGCATCCAGCCGTCGATCATCAAGGACATCGGCCGCGTGATCCGCATGCTGGCCGATCGCAAGACCATGGCCATCGTGCTGGTCGAGCAGTACTACGACTTTGCCGCCGAACTGGCCGACCAGTACCTGGTGATGGAACGCGGCGAGGTGGTGCAGCGGGGACGCGGCCAGGACATGGAATCTGACGGCGTGCGCCAGCGCATGTCGATCTGAGTCCGCCCGGCCGGGCGGGGTCCAGGCCAGTCGGGGTTTGAAACAAATGCTTCATGAGGCATAGAATGATCCAAACAATGTTTCAGACCCGTGACCCCGCGCCAAGTCCACGCCCTGATCGACCAACGCTTCGACCAGCTCAGCCCTGAGCTGCAGCGCGCAGCACGCTGGGTGCGCCAGCACCCGGTCGAGCTGGGCATGCAGTCCATGCGCCGCTGTGCGGCGCAGGCCGGTGTGGCCCCGGCCACAATGACCCGGCTGGCGCAGGCGCTTGCCTTCGATGGGTATGAGGCGCTGCGTGCTCCCTTCCGCAAGGCCCTGGCGGGGGCCGGGCGTGACAGCTACGTGCAGCGGGCGCAGGCCCAGCAGCGCTCGGGCGTCAGCGGTGCCGAGGCGATCGCGCCACTGAGCGAGGCTCAGCGCACCAACGTGATGTCGGTGGGCGAACTCAACCGCCCCGACGCCCTCGATGCGGCCGCCGACCTGCTGCTGGCCAGTCGCAGGGCGCTGTTCCTCGGCCTGCGCGCGAACTTTGGCGTGGCGCACCACCTGCACTACACCTATGGCCTGCTCGCCGACAACGGCACGCTCGCGCAGGACCTGGGCGGCGCACTGACCGACCAGATTGCCCAGTTGAGCCCGGCTGACCTGCTCGTGGCCATCAGCCAGTCGCCCTACACCCGCCAGACCGTCGATGCCGTCGAACAGGCCGCGGCCCGCGGTGTGCCGGTGCTGGCCCTGACCGATGCCGCGCTGGCGCCGATTGCGCGGCGGGCGCAGCTGACGCTGCTGTTCCGTTGTGACTCCCCCTCGTTCTTCCAGTCGTCGATCGGCGCACTCGCGCTGGCCGAAGCCATCGTGGCCCGGGTGGCCGTGCGCGGCCAGGGGGCTGCGCTGGCTCGCCTGGCCGCCATGCAGTCCCACCTGCAATCGCGCCAGGTCTACTGGGAACGCCCCTCCAAGAAAGCCCGCTCATGAGCACCGACCCGACCAGCCACATCCTGCACCGCCAGTTCCACCAACGCCTGCCCCGTGCCGTGGCCGCCCAGGGCCTCACGATCACCGACGACCAGGGGCGCACCTACATCGATGCCTCGGGCGGGGCGGCCGTCTCGTGCCTGGGGCACGGCCACCCCGACGTGCTGGCGGCCATGCACGCACAGATCGACCGTGTGGCCTATGCCCACACCAGCTTCTTCACCACCGAGGTGGCCGAGGCCTTGGCCGATGACCTGGTGCAGCACGCCCCGCCGGGCATCAGCCATGCGTACTTCGTGTCAGGCGGGTCCGAGGCCGTCGAAGCGGCGCTGAAGATGGCGCGGCAGTATTTCGTCGAGATCGGCCAGCCCCAGCGCCGCCACTTCATCGCCCGACGGCAGAGCTACCACGGCAACACGCTGGGCGCACTGGCCGTGGGTGGCAATGCCTGGCGGCGCGCGCAGTTCGCGCCGCTGCTGATGGATGTGACCCATGTGTCGCCGTGCTACGCGTACCGCGACCGCGCTGCCGACGAGACCCCGGTCGCCTATGGCCAGCGCCTGGTGGCCGAACTGGCCGAGGCCATCGACCGCCTGGGCCCCGACAGCGTGATCGCGTTTGTGGCCGAGACCGTGGTCGGGGCCACGGCCGGCGCGCTCACGCCGGTGCCGGGTTACCTGCAGGGCGTGCGCGAGCTGTGCCACCGGCACGGCATCCTGCTGATCCTCGACGAAGTGATGTGCGGCATGGGCCGCACCGGCACGCTGCATGCCTGCGAACAGGAAGCGGTGGTGCCGGACCTGCTCACCATTGCCAAGGGGCTGGGTGGCGGCTACCAGCCCATCGGTGCGGTGCTGGCTCAGCGTCACATCGTCGACGCCTTCGAGCAGGGCAGCGGTCTGTTCCAGCACGGCCATACCTACATCGGCCACCCGGTGGCCTGCGCGGCGGCGCTGGCGGTGCAGCAGGTGATCCGGCGCGATGGACTGCTGGCGCGGGTGCGTGATCTGGGCGAGGCACTGCAGGCCCGGCTGGTGCAGGCCTTTGGCGACCATCCCCACGTCGGTGACATCCGTGGCCGCGGCCTGTTCCGGGCGATCGAACTGGTGCGTGATCGCCCGTCCCGCGAGCCTTTCGACCCGGCATTGAAGTTGCATGCCCGCATCAAGCGCGAGGCCATGGCTCAGGGCCTGATGGTCTATCCGATGGGCGGGACAATCGATGGCCGGCGTGGGGACCACGTCCTGCTGGCGCCGCCCTTCATTGCCAACGAGTCCGACCTGGACGCCATCGTCGAGCGCCTGCAGCGCGCGCTGACGGCCGCCCTGGCCAGTACGGGCATGTGACCCTGGAGCTGCCGATGACATCCCCTGCCCACCCGACCGATGCGATGGCCGTGCTGCCGGCCTGGCAGCCGGTCCCCATCGGCGTGGCACCCAACGGTGCCCGACGCATGCCGACCGACCACGAGGCGCTGCCGATCACGCCGACGCAGCTCGCGCTGTGTGCGCGGCAGTGCGTCGAGGCCGGCGCGACCTGGTTCCACGTGCATGTGCGTGACGACCAGGGGGCGCACTCGCTGGACCCGGGCCGCTACCGCGAGGCGTTCGCCGCCATCCACGAGGCGGTGGGCGAGGCCCTGGTGCTTCAGATGACCACCGAGGCGGTGGGCCGCTACACGCCGGCCCAGCAGATGGCCGCGGTACGGGCCCTTCAGCCGCAGGCGGTGTCACTGGCGGTGCGCGAGCTGTTTGCCGACGAGGCCGGGCTCGCCGATGCACTGGCCTTCTGGCAGGAACTCCGGGAGGCCGGCACCGCGATGCAGTTCATCGTCTACGACACCGATGACCTGCGCCGGCTGGTCGCGCTGCACCAGCGGCCTGGGGGTTTTCAAGGGTGTCCGGAAGTCCTGATGGTGCTAGGGTCCTATGCATCCCGCAAGGCGGGCCATCCACGCGACCTGCTGCCCCTGCTGGGGCAGCTTCCAGCGTCGTGGCGATGGTCGGCCTGTGCCTTCGGAGCGTCGGAACTGGCCTGCCTGGTTGCCTGCGCCTCGCTGGGCGGCGGGGTGCGCGTTGGCTTCGAGAACAACGTCTGGCGGCCCGACGGGCAGCCGGCGCAGGACAACGCCGAGCTGGTACGGCAGGTTGCCGGCACGCTCGATGCCCTGGGCATTCCCCGGGCCTCGGCCGCCGTGACCCGCGAGCGGTTCTTCGGGGCACCGGCCCTGCAGGCCCAACGATGATCGTCAACACCCACAGGAGGTCGAAGTGAAGCAAGCCCTGAACGTTTCCATTCTGCGCCGTGCGCTGGCCGGCGCCGCACTTGTGTCCATGGCCTTGCCGTGGGGCTCGGCAGTGGCCCAGCAGAAGTTCGTCACGATCGGCACCGGTGGCGTGACCGGCGTGTACTACGCAGCCGGCGGCGCCATCTGCCGCCTGGTCAACAAGGACCGCGCACAGCACGGCATCCGCTGCTCGGTCGAATCGACCGGCGGCTCGGTGTTCAACGTCAA